>NZ_FPBW01000007.1:0-263368 GCF_900116795.1 Methylobacterium sp. UNCCL125
AGGGCGCCAACGAGATCGCCCGGCGGGCGCGGGGCACGCCGCGGATCGCCGGGCGTCTCCTGCGGCGGGTGCGGGACTTCGCCGTGGTGGCGGAGGCCGAGACGGTGACGCGGGCGATCGCCGACCGGGCGCTGCAGCTGCTCGACGTGGACGCGGCCGGGCTCGACGTGATGGACCGCAAGTACCTGAGCCTGATCGCGCGCTCCTTCGGGGGCGGCCCCGTGGGGATCGAGACGATCGGGGCGGCCCTGTCGGAGCCGCGCGACGCGATCGAGGACATCATCGAGCCGTATCTCATCCAGCGCGGCTTCGTGCAGCGCACCCCCCGCGGCCGCGTCCTCACCCGGCACGCCTACCGCCACATGCAGCTGCCGGAACCCGGGGCGGCCCCGGTGGCCGCCTGAGGCTGCGGCCCGACGGACGGCGGCCGTGCCGGCGGATGGCGACGCGCCGCCCGCCCGTCCCTCAGGCCCTGCGACGCACCGCGCCGGCGTCGTGGTCCATCCGCTGGAGCAGGGCGGCGAGGGGCATCGGCCGGCCGATGTGATAGCCCTGGACGTAGCGGCTGCCGTGCCGCCGCGCCACGTCCAGCTGGGCCTGCGTCTCGATCCCCTCGACGATCCCGTCGAGACCGAGGTTGCGGCACAGGTCCAGGATCGTGGAGATCAGGCTGCAGCCCCGGTCCGTGTTGATGTCGACCATGAAGCTGCGGTCGATCTTGATCTTGTCCAGCGGCAGGCGGTGGACGTAGCCCAGGCTGGAATAGCCCGTCCCGAAATCGTCGAGCGCGATCTTGATGCCGAGGCTGCGCAGGGCGGTGATGGCCGCCTTGGCGTGATCGAAGTCGCGCATCAGGGCGGTCTCGGTGAGTTCGAGCGTCAGCCGGCGCGGGTCGAGGCCGCTGCCCTGCACCGCGGCCAGGATCGCCAGGACGGTCTCCGGCGAGGCGAGATCGTGGGCGGAGAGGTTGAAGGACAGGCCGGTCTCGGGCGGCAGCCGCGCGCCGTCGGCGAGCGCCTTGCGCAGAAGCAGGAGCGTGACCGTGTGGATCATGCCGCAGCGCTCGGCTGCCGCGATGAACCGGTCCGGTCCGACCTGGCCCAGCGACGGGCTCGTCCACCGCGCCAGACCCTCCACGAAGGCGATCCGCCCCGTCTCCGTGTCGAGGATCGGCTGGTAGTGCAGGACCATCTCGGCGGCGAGGTCGGCCGTCCGCAGGGCCGTCTCCACCGCCTGCTCGGCATGGATGGCGTCCTTGTGCTCCTGCGAGAACAGGGTCGTCGCGCCGCGCCGCTGCTCCTTCGAGTGGTAGAGCGCGTAGTCGGCGCGGTCGAACAGGGCGTCCGCGTCGCGCGTGGCCTTGCAGGAGACGGCGAGGCCGCCCGAGCAGCCCGTGACGACCCGGATGTCGCCGATCCGCGTCGGCTGCTGCAGCGCCGTGCAGATGCCGTCGCAGAAGGCGAGCGCCGCCGCGGCCCCTTCGGACGCTCGGAGAATCACGCCGAATTCGTCGCCGCCCAGCCGCGTCACCACCACGTCGGCGCTGGCGAATTCCGCGAGGCGCCGGCCGGCTTCCGCCAGGACGCGGTCGCCGACATTATGCCCGTAGGTGTCGTTGATCGGCTTGAAACGGTCGAGGTCGAAGATGGCCAGGGCGAAGGGCGCGCCCGCTTCCGAGGGCGAGCGGATCGCCTCGTCGAGCTTCTGGAAGAAGTAGCGGCGGTTCGGCAGGCCGGTCAGGCTGTCGGTCTGGGCAAGGCGCGCATTCTCCTCGGAGAGCCGGCTCGCCACGGCCTGGGACGCCACGAGGTCGACGAAGGCCCGGTAGTTGGTGTTGAGGGTCCGGACCATCACCACCGTCACGAAGGCCGTGTTCGCCGCGATGGCGAGGAAGACCTTGTTCCCGCTCGTCACGCAGCAGAACAGGAACACGCTCATGACGATGCCGGTCACCAGGAAGGCCGCGACCGGCAGATGGGTCAGGCAGAAGATGCAGGCGATCACCGTGACGGCCACGAAGATCGCCGCGTGGCCCTGCTCGTAGGGGCCGCCGAACCCGGTCAGGACCATCGCCCAGACCACGAAGACGATCGAGAAGAAGATCGTGAGCACCGTGGTCCGCCGCAGATGATGGACCGCCTGCGCCTCGCTCAACGTCTCGGGCCGCAGGCGCAGCCAGTGGACCCCGCGGATCAGGCACAGCGAGATCACGACCGCCGGAATGCCGAGCGTCAGGATGGCGGGCGCCAGGGCATAATGCGTCGCGGCGAGCGCGCAGGCATTGACCGAGAGCAGTCCGTAGAGGGACGGGACCTGTTTCTGCAGTTCCGCGAGCTGACGGATGGCGGTCAGGCCGCGCGGGGATTTGGTCAGCGCCGCGATCAGTGTCGACAGAGCGTGTTTCGGGCGGTTCATTGGATCTGCAGCTGCGCGATTTTCGCATTACTATTTTCCTTTCATTAAGGAGCCATTTAAGCGGCGCGCGCGGGCGGTGGTCAGGCACGACCCGGATTCGCGTCCTGGACAGCCCCGTCGCAACAGCCCCGGACGCTTGGCTCGCCGACCGGACCGATCTTCGATCGCGGCCGGCACACCGTGATGGACGGGGCTGGACCGTGATCCGTCTTGTCGCGTTGGACAAATCGTGAATTATTTACTGTATTGGTCTTTCGTTTCTGTGCGGCAATGAAATATTCTAGATCAATACAATTGTTCGGTTCCGCGCATTTCAGGTGATCCGGGAAGGCCTCCGATTGCCCGCAGGGCGCATCCCGGCGATGATCGTCGGGACGGCCGCCACGCGGCCGCCGGAACGTGTCTGGAGAGTGGTCGATGAGAATCCCTGCCCGTGCCGTCCGGCCCGCGATCCTCGTGGGCGGCCTGCTCGTGGCCGCCGGGCCGCACGGGGCTGCGGCCGGACCGGGGCGGCCCGAGACGATCCACGTGACCTTCGCCTGTCCGACGGGGCGGACGCTGGCCGTCACGTTCGTGAACGGCGCGGGGCCGGAGCAGGCAATCGTCCGGCCGGGCGACGGCGGCGCCGTCACCCTGCCGGTGCAGCTGAGCGGGTCGGGGTTCCGCTATGCCGACGCCACCCACGAGCTGCGGGGCAAGGGGCGGTCGGTCACGTGGACCGACGGGTCCGGCAAGCCGATCACCTGCACCGATCAGACGCCGGCCGGCTCCGGGCCGCGATAGGCGGTGCCGCATCCGGGCCGCCGGGTCCGGACGCGGATGCCTCCCGTCCGGTCACGCTTCGTGTCCCGGCGCGCCGGGCCGTCGGGACGATCCGCGTCGCGGCGGCCGAGCGGATCCGGGCGGTGAGACGCCTGCCATCGGGGCGATCGCCCAGGAGGCCGGATTCGCCAGCCGCGTGCGGATGCGCGGCGCGATCCGCCGGGCCGCTCGCAATCGTCCGAACCCGCGGGGCCCGTCACGGGCCGGTCACGGGCCGGTCACGGCCCGGACATGGCCGCGTCATCGCGGGTCGCGCCCGTTGCGAGCGGCGCTCCCTGGCCCGGCCGCGCGCGACCCGCTAGGAACCGCCCGTCCCGGAGACCGAAGCGTCGGCGTCCGGCGGCGGCCCCCCTCGACGCGGAGAACACCCTTGCCTGCGGCCCCGTCGCGCTTCGACGCCGTTCTCCTCGATCTCGACGGCACCCTCGTCGACAGCCTGGCCGATCTCCGGACGGCCCTCAACGCGACCCTGGCGCAGGAAGGCCTGCCGCCGGTCTCGGCCGCCGCGGTGCGGGCGATGGTGGGCGACGGCGCCCTGGCGCTGCTGCAGCGCGCCCTGCGGGCCTCCGGTGGCGACGCCGACCGGGCGGCGGAGCTGCTGCCGGCCTTCCTGGCCGTGTACGAGCCGATCGCGGCGGCCGGCACGGCCCTGTTCCCCGGCGCGGCGGAAGCCGTCCGCGCGCTCCGGGAGGCGGGCCTCGCGCTGGCGATCGTTACCAACAAGCCGGCCCGCGCCACCGGCCTGATCCTGGATGCGGTGGGGCTGACGCCGCTGATCGACACGGTGGTGGGCGGCGACACGCTGCCCCAACGCAAGCCCGATCCCGCGCCGCTCCGGGAGGCCCTGCGCCGGCTGGGGGTCGAGCCTGGCCGGGCCGTCATGGTCGGCGACATGCACCACGACATCGCGGCGGCCCGCGCGGCGGGCGTCGCCGCAATCCTGGCCCGCTACGGCTACGGGCGCCCCGAAGACGCAGACGCCGCCGACGCCGTCCTCGACGACATCGGCGGCCTGCGGGTCCTGATCGGGGCGCTGCCCGGGCCGCTGGCGTCGGGCCGCGCCCCGGCCTCCTAGCGCCTCGCCGCGAGGGCGCGGCGGCCGGAGACGCCCGGCGCCCGGGCGGTCCGTTCGCGGAGGGCGGCCGGCAGCGGCGCGAAGCGGGCCGCGCCGGACGCGGTCAGGGCGCCGCGATGGCCTTCTCGACGAAGGCGATGACGCCGGCGATGTAGCGCTGGATCGGGATGCCGCGCTTCCGGTGCTTGGCCCGCTTCACGTACCAGTCCTGCAGGAGCGGCTTGATCAGCGCGGCGGTGAGATCGACGTCGGCGACCGCGAAGACGCCCGCCGCAACGCCGCGGGCGAGGACCTCGGCGAAGATGCGCTCCGTGGCGGCCTCGCTCTCCGTCGCCATCGTCCGGGCGGGGGCCGGAAACCCCTTCGCCTCCATGAAGGCGAAGACGAACCAGGGCTGCATCGCCTCGGTCAGGCGGATATGGGTCTCGATCAGCCAGCGCAGATGCGCGGCCGGGTCCCCCTCGATCCCCGCGGGAGCCTGCCGCAGGACGGCCTCGGCCGTCTCGGCCACCTCGGTGAGGATCATCACCAGAAGCGTGTTCTTGTTGTCGAAGTACGAGTAGAGCCCGCCCATGCTGAGGCCCGAGGCCTGCGCGAGGTCGCGCAGGCTGGTCTCGTGGAAGCCCTGCCGGCTCGACAGCTTCAGCACCGCCTCGATGATCCGGGCGAGGTTGGCGGTGGCGACGTGATCCTTCCGGACGCTGATCCGGTCCCGGTGCCGCGCCAGGATCCGCGCGCAGATCGCCTCGGTCGCGTAGGCGTCCTTCGCCGGCAATTCGGCCGGACGGGCGGACGGGGGAGCGTCAGCGGGTCTCATCGATCCATCGTCGCGCGGGCCGGTCGGGGCGACGGCCGAAGACGGTCCCCGTCCCTTGGCCCGTTGCCCGTCGCCCTTAGCGCGTTGCCAGATCCGAATCCAGGCGATAAAAAGCGAGCGCTCGCTCGATTTTTATCGCCTGGGCCGGCACAGCAGGTGGGCTCATGGATTTCACCATCTCCCCGCGCGTCGAGGATTACCGCGCCCGGATCGCGGCCTTCGTGGACACGCACATCCTGCCGCTGGAGGCCGATCCGACGGCCTATGACGGCCACGGCAACATCAGCCTCACCGAGCTGGCCCGGCTGCGGGGTCTCGCCCGCGACCAGGGCCTGTGGTGCCTGCAGCTGCGGCCCGAGACCGGCGGCGCCGGTCTCGACAGGGTCGGCATGGCGGTCTGCTACGAGGCCATGAACCGGTCGATCTTCGGGCCGGTCGTGTTCAACGCGGCCGCGCCGGACGACGGCAACATGATGGTGCTGGAGAAGGTGGCGACGCCGGCCCAGAAGGCGCGCTGGCTCGCGCCGATCGTCGACGGACGGGTCCGCTCGGCCTTCGCCATGACCGAGCCGCATCCCGGCGGCGGCTCCGATCCGGGGATGATCCAGACCCGGGCCGAGCGGCGGGGCGACCGCTACGTGGTCACCGGCCGCAAGTGGTACATCACCGGCGCCGAGGAGGCCGCGCACTTCATCCTGATGGCGCGCACCTCCGACGACGCGCGCAAGGGGCTGACCGCCTTCCTGTTCCACAGGGACCAGCCCGGCTGGCGGATCCTGCGCCGCATCCCGATCATGGGGCCGGAGGAGCATGGCGGCCATTGCGAATTGCTGTTCGAGGGCCTGGAGATCCCGGCCGAGAACGTGCTGATGAGCGAGGGCGACGGCCTCAAGCTCACCCAGATCCGCCTCGGGCCGGCGCGGCTGACCCATTGCATGCGCTGGCTCGGCCTGTCGAAGCGCTGCGTCGCGATCGCCCGGGCCTATGCGGCCGAGCGGCACGGCTTCGGCGTGCGCCTCGCCGACCGGGAGAGCATCCAGCTGATGCTCGGCGACCTCGCCATGCGGATCGAGATCGGGCGGCTCCTGGTGATGAAGGCCGCCTGGGCGCTGGACCAGGGCAGCTTCGCCCGCAAGGAGGTGTCGATGGCCAAGGTGCACGTGGCCAACCTCCTCCACGCGGCCGCCGACACGGCGATCCAGATCAACGGCGCCCGGGGCTATTCCACCGACACGCCGCTGGAATGGATCTACCGCTACGCCCGGCAGGCCCGCCTCGTGGACGGCGCCGACGAGGTCCACAAGATGGTGCTCAACCGCAATCTGGAGGCCGAGGGCGACGCCTTCTGGTCGTGGGGTGTCGGGGCGTGAGCACGGCCTCGTCCAGGCTGTCCGCTGTCCCATCCGCCGATCGGCCGAGTAAGCCATGGAGCCCAAGACGATGACCGATGTCGTGATCACAGGCGCGGTGCGCACCGCGATCGGCACCTTCGGCGGCGCGCTCGCCGGAACGCCCCCCTCCGTCCTCGCCGCCCGCTGCGTCGCCGAGGCGCTGCGCCGGGCCGGGACCGCGCCCGAGGCGGTCGGCCACGTGGTCCTCGGCAACGTCATCCCCACCGAGCCTCGGGACGCCTACATCGCCCGCGTCGCCGCCCTGGAGGGCGGCCTCCCCAAGGAGGTGCCGGCCATGACGGTCAACCGCCTCTGCGGCAGCGGCCTGCAGGCGATCGTCTCGGCCGCGCAGTCCATCCTGCTCGGCGACGCGGAGATTGCGGTGGCCGGCGGGGCCGAGAGCATGAGCCGCGCGCCCCACCTCCTGACCACCGGGCGGACCGGGTCGCGCATGGGTGACGCCGTCCTCGTCGACTACATGCTCGGCGCGCTGAGCGACCCGTTCGGCAACGGCCATATGGGCGTCACCGCCGAGAACGTGGCCGAGCGCTACGCCATCCCCCGCGCCATGCAGGATGCCTTCGCGGCCGAGAGCCAGGCGCGCGCCGCCCGGGCGATCCGCGAGGGCCGGTTCCGCGATCAGATCCTGCCGATCGACGTGCAGCGGAAGCGCGAGACGGTGGCCTTCGACACCGACGAGCACCCGAAGGCCACGAGCGCCGACGACCTCGCCAAGCTCCGCCCGGCCTTCTCCAAGACCGGCAGCGTCACGGCCGGCAACGCCTCGGGGCTGAACGACGGCGCCGCCGCCCTGGTCCTGTCCAGCGCCGCGCAGGCCGAGCGCGACGGCGCGACGCCGCTCGCCCGGATCGTCGGCTACGCCCATGCGGGCGTGGACCCGTCCGAGATGGGCATGGGCCCGGTGCCGGCGGTGCGGCGCCTGCTGGAGCGGACCGGGCTGCGGGCGGGGGATTTCGACGTCATCGAGTCGAACGAGGCCTTCGCGGCCCAAGCCTGCGCGGTCTCCCGCGCCCTCGACCTCGATCCCGACACGGTCAACCCCAACGGCGGCGCCATCGCCCTCGGCCACCCGATCGGCGCCACGGGGGCGATCATCACCGTGAAGGCCCTCTACGAGCTGGCCCGGACCGGCGGCCGCTACGGTCTCGTGACCATGTGCATCGGCGGCGGCCAGGGGATCGCCCTGGCCCTCGAGCGCGTCCAGTGACGCGGCCCTGAACCCCCATGCTGGACGCAGGTCAAAGGACGGCGCTCTGCGCCTGGATCGGCCGGGCCCTGGGGGCCGGGACGGTCACCCTCGACGACATCCGGCCGCTGACCGGCGGCTCGATCCAGGAGAACTGGATGCTGGCCTGCCGTGTCGACGGCGGCGAGCGGGGTTTCGTCCTGCGCAAGGACGCGCCGGCCACCATCGCGTCGAGCCGCCCGCGGGCCGAGGAGTTCCGGATCCTGCGCGCCGCCTTCGCGGCCGGCGTGCGGGTGCCGGAGCCGGTCGGATTCTGCGCCGATCCGGGCGTGGTCGGGGCGCCCTTCGCCCTGATGGGGCTCGTCTCCGGGGTCGGGCTGGGGCCGCGGGTGGTGAAGGACACGCGCCTCGGCGGCGACCGGGCGGCCCTGGCCGAGCAGCTCGGGCGGGAGCTGGCCCGGATCCACGGAATCCTGCGGGCCGATGGCCCCGGCCGCGCCGCCCTGGCGGACGACCTCGCCTTCCTCGGTGCGCCCGACGCGCATCCGGCGCTCACCGAGATCCGCACCCTGCGGGCGAATCTCGACGGGATCGGCGCCGTGCGCCCGGCCCTCGAATGGGGCCTGCGCTGGGCCGAATGCCACGCGCCGCCCTGTCCCGAGCCGGTCCTGGTGCATCGCGACTTCCGCACCGGCAACTACATGGTCGATGCCGAGGGCCTGACCGCGATCCTCGATTGGGAATTCGCCGGCTGGGGTGACCCGGTCCAGGATATCGGCTGGTTCTGCGCCGCCTGCTGGCGGTTCGGCCGGCCCGACCTGGAGGCCGGCGGCATCGCCCCGCGGGCCGCCTTCTACCGCGGCTATGAAGCCGAGAGCGGACGCAGGATCGACCCGGAGGCCGTGCGCTACTGGGAGATCATGGCGCATCTGCGCTGGGCGGTGATCGCCCTGGAGCAGGGCCACCGCCACGTCTCGGGCCAGGAGACGTCGCTGGAGCTCGCGCTCACCGGCCGGATGGCGCCCGAACTCGAAGCCACGATCCTGCGCGAGACCGCGCCCGAACGATGGGGAGCCCGATGAGCGCCGCCTTCCCGGACGCGCCCGCGGGCGCCGCCCTCCTGGCGGTGGCCCGGCAGAGCCTCCTCGACGAGGTCGCCCCCGCCCTGTCGGGGCGCCAGCGTTACGTCCTGCTGATGGCCGCCAACGCGATGGGCATCGTCCTGCGGGAGATCGAGCAGGAGGGTGCCGCCGCCGAGGCCTGGGCGCGGGTGCTTGGCGTGCTCTCCGCCGAAGGGGACGCCACCGAAGGGGACGCCGCCGCGCCGGCGGCTCTGGTCGCAGCCATCCGCGCCGGCCGCTGCGACGGCGACGCGGCGCTCCACGCGGCACTGGTCGAGACGACGCGGATCGCCGCCAGCATCTGGAAGGCGCCCGGATAGCGGCCCGCGGGTCGCGTCGCCCCGGCGGGTCTCCCGGCGTCCGCGACCGGGGCGGGCGCGGGAACGACGGCCGCCGCGACGGCGCGTTACCTCAGTAGGTCCGGCCGGTGCGCTGGCGCCGGTCGAAGCGGCGGCCGACATAGGCGATGAGCTTCGGCACGATGAAGGCCGTCAGGATCTTGCGCAGCATGGGGGCCTCCTTCAGCGGGTGCGGCGGACGAGCCAGCCGGCCGCGAAGGCGAGCGCGGCCAGACCCAGCAGGGTGTTCGTGCGGTTGGCCTCGACCGTGCGGATCGCCTGCCGGCCGTAGACCGCGCCACGGCGGCGCACGTCCCGGGCGCGTTCGCGGCCCTCGCCGATGAGATGGTCGGCCCGCGTCCGGGCGGCCTCGGCCAGATGGCGGCCATCGTCGGCCAAATCCTCGGCCCGGTCGCGGGCGCGACCGTAGGCATACTGAGCGCCGCCGGCCACTTGGTTGACGGCGCCGCGCACTTGGCGGGCCGGGTCACCGGTCAGGCCGCCCAGGGCGGTCTGGGCGCGACCCTTGAGGTGGCGGGACGCGCCACGGATCTGGTCGCGGTTCATGCTGCTCTCCTGTCTCGGGGTGATGGGACCTCGCCGGGGGGCCGCGGCGCCGGTGGCCCGGCGCCGCGGGATGAGGATCAGTGCTTGCCGGTGATCTTGTCGGCGAGGGTCTTGGCGCCGTCCTTGACGTCGCCGACGGTCTTCTGGGCCTCGCCCTTCAGCTCCTGCGCCTTGCCCTCGGCCACCAGCTTGTCGTTGCCCGTGGCCTTGCCGGCCGCCTGCTTGACGTTGCCGACCGCCTCGTTGGCCAGGCCCTTGATCTTGTCGGTGGTGCTGCTCATCGCGTGTGCTCCGTGCGGTTGGAGGGGGGGCAGGGATCCCGGCCAGGCGCGTTCCGCCCGCCGGGGATGGGCGGCGCCCGCATGGAGGCGCGGGCGCCGAGGGCGGTCAGACGCGCCGGGTCTCGTAGGCGCCGAGCAGGGTCGCGGGCTTCGGCGCGCCCAGGCGGCCGCCGAGGAAGGCCGCCAGGGCCCCCAGGATCAGCGCCAGCGCCGCGTAGAAGGCGCCCTGCGTGGCCGCCGACTTGGCCGTCACGGCCGCGGCCTCGGCCTTCTGCTTGGCGGTGGCCACCGCCTGGTCGTACTGCGTCTCGTAGTCCTGGATCTGCTGGCGGGCCTGATCGACCGGGATGTTCTGCGCCTTGGCCAGGGCGTCGGCCGCGCGGGCCTCGGCCTGCTGCTTCTGCGACGCGTCACCCGTGAACAGCGCCTTGATCGCCGCCACCGCCGCGTCGCGGGCCGCCTGCGGGTCCTGGCCGGCGGTCTGCTGGCGGACCTTCTGCTCGATGCCGTCCAGCGGGTTCGAGATCTTCGCCAGCGACGGCGCCGCCGCCTGGGCCGCCGTCTGCACGGTGCCGCCCACGAGGTTGCCCGCGCCGCCGAGCGCCCCCGAGACCGTGCTCAGCGTGCCGCCGACCAGGCCGCTGGCGGCCGAGGTCAGCAGGTAGAGCACGACCAGCGTCGTCACCGCCCAGGAGACGAGACCGTGCAGGGCGGCCGCGCCCGGCAGGGGCTTGCCCGAGAGCCGGCCGGCGATCAGGCCACCGGCCAGCGAGGCGACGATGCCCGAGGCCACGAACCAGATGCCGGCGCCCATCGAGGCGGTGGAGGCGGAGGGATTGTCGGCCGCCGTCGTGCCCACCGAGGCCAGGCCCACCCCGACGCCGACGAGGTTCACGATCACCTGGGTGACCAGGGCGGTGACGGCGCCGGCGAAGATCGCCCCCCAGGACACTTGGTTGAGCAGGACGGCGCGCGTGTCGGCGTGCGCGTCCGGCGCGAGGGGCGTTGCTACGGTCTGGATGGTGGTCACGCTGTGTCACTCCGGTGGTGGTGGTCGTCGTAGGTCGTCGCAAGGGGGGGCGCCGGTGGGGGCGTCGCCAGGGGACCTCGCGGTGGGGCGGCGCCGGCGAGGGGGCTCAGTCGCGGGCGCCTCGTCCTGCGCGGAAGAGCCCTGGCCGCGCGGAAGATGAGGGCAGACATCGCCCGATCAATGGTCCGCCCATACCGGTACGGCGGTATTCATCCGTCAGGTCTGCTCAGCGGAAAGCCGTTCTCGCGCCCCCACACCACCGCCTCGCTGCGCTTGTGGATGCCGATCTTGCGGTACAAGGCGGCGCCGTGATTGCGCACCGTGTTGCGCGACAGGCCGAGCTTGCGCGCGATCGCGTCGTCGCCGAGCCCCGAGCAGATCAGGTTGAGGATCTGGCGCTCGCGCACCGTCAGGTTCGGCGCCGCCCCCTCGGCGGCCTCCCGGCCGGGGCGGCGCAGGGTCGCGAGCTTCTCGATCAGCCCGCGGCTGAACCACGACGTGTCGGCCATCACGGTCTCGATCGCGTCGAACAGCTCCCGCTCGGTGTGCTTGCGCTCGGTGATGTCCTGCAGGACCAGCAGGGCGAACTCGGCATCGTTGATGGTCACGCGCTCGGCCGAGACCAGGCAGTCGAGATTCGTCCCGCTCTCGTGGCGCAGGCACACCTCGACCCCGAGGACGTAGCCGTGCCGGTCGAGGGCGGCCTCGACCTGCAGGCGCTGCTTGTCGGCGACCCACAGCCCGGCCTCGTCGAGGCTGCGCCCGACGATCCGGTCCTCGCCGTGGCCGAAGACCCGGCTGAACGCCTCGTTGATGCCGGTGACCTGGAACGTGTCCGCCCGCACCAGCACGGTCGGCACCGGCGTCATCCGGAACGCCTTGGCGAAGCGCTCCTCGCTCTGGCGCAGGGCCGTCTCGGCCTTCCGGCGCAGTTCGAGGTCGGCGAAGGTGAACAGCATGCACGGCTCGTCGCCCATCGCGATCGGCTGGCCGGCGACGATCACGAACCGGCTGCCGCCGTCGGGCAGGTCGAGGCAGGCCTCCATCTGGGGGATCGTGCCGCCGGACTCGAGGCGCGCGACCGCGAGGTCGCGGTTGCGGGCGCCGGCCAGGACGTCGACCTCGTAGACGCTGCGGCCGATCACGGCGTCGCGGGTGAAGCCGGTCATCTCCAGGAAGCCGGTATTGACCTTGACGTGGCGCAGGTCGGACAGCCGGGTGATCACCGCCGGGGCCGGGTTGGCGTTGAAGGTCCGCTCGAACCGCTCCTCGGCCTCGAACTGGTCGGAGACGTCCTTGAGGATCAGCGCGAGGCAGCTCGGCTTGCCGTCGCGGTCCGTGGCCACGAGGCTGCGCAGCGAGTGGACGAAATCTATCTCGGGCTTGTCGGCCCGGCGCACCTCGACCACGACATCGTGGAAGCGCTCGCCGGCGACGACGCGCTCGATCGGATACTGGTTGGGCGCGACGTTGTTGCGGTAGCGCAGGCAGAACCGGTCCCGGTACGCGTCCACGGTCGGCCCGAGCTCGTCGAGGCTCTCGGCGCCGTGCATCGCCAGGGCGGCGGCGTTGGCGTACGCGATGGTCTGGTCGGGCTCGACCAGGATCACGCCCTCGCTCAGGCCGGCGATGATCTGCCGGAGTTCGTGCCTGTCGACGCCCGCCGTCACCGCTCTCGCACCCCATGCCGCGCTCGCCGCCCCTCCGGCAGCCGGGCAAAAACGGGTTGCGCACAAGCAGGTTCCCTCACCTAGGTTATTTTCTTGGTATACACGCATCATCGACGCGGGCGTTTTGAGCCAAGGATTGATGCCCGGCCCGTCGAGGCGTTGTCTCGCGCAGATCGCCGGCGAACCGCCCAACAGACCTGGGCGTGCCGAACGTGCGGATATCGACCGAACACCGGGCCAGAAGCGCCGGGGCCGGTGCGACCATTGTTCAGGCGTTGAAGAAGTCGATGCCGCATCGCGTCCGGGGCACCGGCCGGCCCGCCTGCCGGCCGTGTCGGGCACCGCCGGCCGCGCCGCCTGGGCGACGGGCCCTCGCGGAACTCCCCCTGACGGGAGCGGTCGGGCGTCCGGATCGGCGGCGTGAAAAAAGCGCGCCGTACTGGTACAAATCTCTCATTTGAAAGAACGTGTTAGGGGCCATATCGGGGCTGCGGGACGTGCCGTGGGGCCCCAGGCTTCCACGGCGTCCCACCCCTTTGTCGAGGTTGTGCCGGGCGGATGGCCCTCTTGTCCGGCACGGCCGCGAGGCCGGACGCCCGCGCCACTCCGGGCGCGCGTCCGGCCCGTTGCCCTTTCAGGCCCGCACCCGATCGGCCCTGTCGATGATCCGGCCGCGGATGAACCGCGCCCGCGCTTCGAAATCACCACAGAGGAGACGATGACCCGACTTCGTGCTGCACTGCTCGCGCCCGCCCTGTTCCTCGCCGTCGGCGCTCCGACGGGAGCCTACGCGGCCAACCGGTTCGATGGAGCCTGGTCGGTCATAGCCACCGCGGAGAGCGGGAGCTGCACGGGGCCTTACAGCTACCCGATCGTCATCCGGGACGGGACCGTGGACGATGCCGGCGGCAACGGCGTCGACGCGTCCGGCCAGGCGGGCGCGGACGGCCGGATCACCGGCACGATCCGCAAGGGGCTCGCCAGCGTCCTGGTCTCGGGCCGTCTGCGCGGATCCGCCGGAACCGGCCGCTGGACCCTGTCGGGGCTCGGCGCCTGTGCGGGCCGCTGGACCGCGCGCCGCACGGGGTAGGGCAGGGCCGCGACCGGCGGCCCTGCGGGCCTCGGCCGATCCGTCGCGGGCCGACCCGCGACGGTCAGACAACCAGGATGGCCCAGCCGTGGGGCGGAAGGGTCACCCGGGCGCTCGGGCCGCCGGCTTCCGCGAGATCGCCTTGGCCGGCCTCGATCGCCCGCGCATCCGGGACCGGCAGCGGCACGGCCGCGTCGGCGAGGTTCAGGGCCAGCAGGACGCGCGCGGCGCCGTCGCCCAGCACGACCACGATCTGCTCGTTGGCGAGGTGCAGGGTCCGCGTCCGCGCGCGGTGCAGCCCGGCATGACGGCGCCGCAGCGCAATGAGGTCCCGGTGCAGCCGGTAGATCGGCCAGCCGTATGGGGCGAGATCCGCGGGCGTCGGCGGGAAGGCCGGCCGGATCGCGTCGTCGCCGCCGACCCGCTCCTCCTTCACGCCGCGGAAGGCCTGCTCGTCGCCGGCATAGATCGAGGGCGTTCCGCCGCAGGTCAGCAGGATCGCCAGGGCGTGCGGCAGGTGCCGGTCGTCCGTGAGCCGGCTGGCGATCCGCGTCACGTCGTGGTTGCCCACGAAGGTCAGGGGCGCGAACGTGTCGAGGCAGCCGTTGTGCCGGTCCAGGGCGTGGGCCAACTCGAACAGGTTGCGATCGTTGAGGGCGCTCCAGATCGCCTTCCACAGCTCGTACTGGGTCACCGCATCCATGCCGGTGTCCCGCACGAAGCGGGCGTAATCGCCGTGGATCACCTCGCCGACGATGTAGGCCTCCGGGTGGGCGATGCGGACCTGCCGCAGCACGCGCGCCCAGAAGTGCGGGGGGACCGCGTAGGCCGCGTCAAGCCGCCAGCCATCGGCGCCGCGGGCGATCCAGTGGTCCATGACGGCGGCGACATGATCGGCGACCTGCGGCGCGTCGTGATTGAGCGTCACGAGTTGCCGATGGCCCTCGAAGCAGGCGTAGTCCGGCTCGATGCCCGGGCCGGAGCCCCGCGGCCAGGACAGCCTGAACCAGTTGGCCTGCCGGGCTTCGGGCCCGTTGCGCAGGACGTCCTGGAAGGCGGGATGGGCCCGCCCGACATGGTTGAACACCCCGTCGAGCAGGACGCGGAGGCCGCGGGCACGGGCCGCGGCGATCAGCGCGTCGAAATCGGCCTCATCGCCCAGGCGCGGATCGATCCGGAAAGGGTCGATCGTGTCGTAGCCGTGCGTGGAGGCCGCGAAGATCGGCCCGAGCGCCAGCCCGGACACGCCGAGCTCCACCGCGTAGTCGAGCCAAGCCTGCAGGTGGGAGAGGCGATGCACGACCGGTGCGGCCGGGTCGGCCCGGTCGGGGGCGCCGACGAAGCCGAGGGGGAAGACCTGCCACCAGACTGTCTGTTCGATCCAGGGCGCCACCCGGCCTCCGCCTGTCGTCAATCGGGAGCGAACCCCGGTCCGCCGCAATGGTTGCAGGGCCGCCGGTCCGGACGCGGCCGCGCGGCGTGAGACGGCCCGCGGTCGCCCATCCCTCCGCGCCCGCGGATCAGGCGCGGTCCGGGCGCCAGCAGGCTTGAGATCGGTGATCGGACAGGGGCGCAGGGCGCGAAAATCGCGGCTGGTTACCGCTAAGTCCTGGCTGCGACGGCGATATCGCCGCGTCGCCAGGATGCTGAATTGTCACCAGGAAGGCCTGGTGGAGCTGAGGGGATTCGAACCCCTGACCTCCGCAGTGCGATTGCGGCGCTCTCCCATCTGAGCTACAGCCCCGTCGAGGCGCCGGCCTTGTAGGCGCGGGCGGCTCAGCCTGTCAATTCCCTGTTTCAACGTCGCCCGCCGCGCGCCGCTCCGGCGCTGGGGTGCGGGCGCCCCGAGGATAGCGCGCGGACCTGCATGAACGCCCTGATCTGGCTCTTCGACACGGTCGTCCAGCTTTTCATCTATGTCCTCATCGCAAGCGCGGTTCTCAGCTGGCTGGTGGCGTTCAACGTGGTGAACGTGCGCAACCCGATCGTCGCGCAGATCGGCGAGGTGCTCTACCGGCTGACCGAGCCGGTGCTGCGGCCGATCCGCAACCTGCTGCCCAATCTCGGCGGCGTCGACATCTCGCCGATCATCCTGATCCTGCTGCTGCTGTTCATCAGCCGCCTGCTGCACGAGTACGCCGTGCCCGCAACCTACGTTTACGCGCAGTAGGACCGAACGCCCGTGAAGACGAATCCCGGCCGCTTCTTCGAGGATTTCCGCCTCGGCGAGACCATCCGCCACGCCACCCCGCGCACCGTGACGGTGGGCGACGTGGCGCTCTACACCGGCCTCTACGGGCCGCGCTTCGCCGTGCAGTCGTCGGACGCCTTCGCCCGGGCCATCGGCTACCCGAAGAGCCCGCTCGACGACCTGCTCACCTTCCACATGGTGTTCGGCAAGACCGTCCCGGACGTCTCGCTGAACGCGCTGGCCAATCTCGGCTACGCGGAGGGCGGGTTCCGGCGGCCGGTCTATCCGGGCGAGACGCTCTCCACCGTGTCGGAGGTGATCGGCCTCAAGGAGAGCTCGAACCGCCAGACCGGCGTGGTCTATGTCCGCTCGGTGGGCTCCGACGAGCGCGGCGAGACCGTGCTGAGCTATTGCCGCTGGGTCCTCGTGCGCAAGCGCGACCCCGAGGCGGCCATCGCCGAGGAGCACGTGCCGAGCCTCGCCAAGGTGGTCGACCCGCAGGATCTCGCGGGCGCCCTGCCGAAGCTCTCGGCCGCCGCCTACGACACCGACCTCGCCGGCAGCCCGCACCGCTTCGCGGATTACGCGGTCGGTGAGAAGATCGACCACGTCGACGGCATGACCGTCGAGGAGGCCGAGCACCAGATCGCCACGCGCCTGTTCCAGAACACCGCCAAGGTGCATTTCGACGGGCTGGCCGCCAAGGACACCCGGTTCGGCCGGCGCCTGATCTACGGCGGCCACGTCATCTCGCTCGCCCGGGCGCTGAGCTTCAACGGGCTCGGCAACGCCTTCGCCCTCGCGGGCATCAATGCCGGCCGCCACGTGGCACCGCTGTTTGCCGGCGACACGGTCTATGCCTGGAGCGAGGTGCTGGCCACAGCCGATGTCGGCCGCGACGATGTCGGGCTTCTGCGCCTGCGGACGGTCGCCACCAAGAATCAGTCTTGCGGCGCCTTCCCGGACCGCGCGGGCGACGGCTACGACCCGGCGGTGATTCTCGACCTGGACTACTGGGCCTTCGTCCCGAAGTAGGGGGCCGATCAGGGGGCCGCCTCCCGGCACCGCCGGGCGGCGGTGCCGGCAGAGACCGCCTCAGCGGATCCCGGCGCCGACCACGCCCGCCTCGACCGCCAGCGAGAGGCGGTCCGTGACCGCCCACTCGACGCCGACGCCCGCGACCGGCCGCACCGCGATGTCCTGGCGCGTGAACGGCAGCGACCCCGGGGTCGGCCCGACGCGCAGCGTCTGGTGCAGGGCCAGGGCGCCGGTCTTGGCGTAGACCAGCACGTCCGGCGCGACGAGGGTGCCGACCTTCACCTCCAGGGACCCGGCGAAGTCGTTGGAATAGGCGAGCCGCCCGAAGCCCGGCGTGAGGGTGCCGTCGAGCCCGGCCAGATAATCGAACCCGCCGCTGATGCCGTAGAGGATCGGGCCCTCCTGCCACATCCGGCCGCCCTCGAACCCGATCGTCGGGCCCGAATAACTGCCGAAATGCCGGGACGTGCTGACCGCGTAGCCGGTCGAGAGGCGCGCGTAGGAGCCGGTCCAGCGGCCATACGCGTCCTCGGGCATCTGCGGCCAGGCGAAGGAGGGCAGCGGCGCGAAGCCGACGGACGGCCAGAACAGCGCCTGGGCGGCGGCGGGACCCGCCGGGAGACACGCGGCCCCGAGCCCGAGACCGGCCCCGAGCGCGAGACCGGCCGCGAGGCGGCTGAACGGACGGGAATCGGCGCGTCTGATCATCCCGCCATCCTAGCCGAAGCTCCCCGCCCGCGACAGGCGGAACCCGCGCACCCGCGGGATCGTGCGCGGCGCGCCGGGGCCGGCGTGCTCAGCAGGCGGCGACGTTGACCGCGAGGCCGCCCAGGGAGGTTTCCTTGTACTTGGCCTGCATGTCGTGCCCGGTCTGGCGCATGGTCTCGATGACCTGGTCGAGGCTCACGAAATGCACCCCGTCACCGTGCAGCGCCAGGGAGGCGGCGGCCACCGCCTTGTTGGCGCCGAAGGCGTTGCGCTCGATGCAGGGGATCTGCACCAGGCCGCCGATCGGGTCGCAGGTCATGCCGAGATGGTGCTCCATGGCGATCTCGGCGGCGTTGGCCACCTGGGGCGGCTCGCCCCCGAGGATCGCGGCGAGGCCCGCCGCCGCCATGGCCGAGGCCGAGCCGACCTCGCCCTGGCATCCGACCTCGGCGCCCGAGATCGAGGCCCGGCGCTTGATCAGCCCGCCGATGGCCGCGGCGGCGAGGAGGTAGTCGCGGCCGCGCGACTCGCTCCAGCCGGGGCAGAAATCCACGATGTAGCGCAGCACCGCGGGGACGATCCCGGCCGCACCGTTGGTCGGCGCCGTGACGATGCGGCCGCCGGAGGCGTTCTCCTCGTTCACCGCCAGGGCGAACAGGCTGATCCAGTCCATGATCTCGTGGGCCGGACGGCTGTTGGACAGCCGGTTCGCTTCGAGCGTCGCGTGGAGCCGCTTGGCGCGCCGCCGCACCTTGAGGCCGCCCGGCAGCTCGCCGTCCATGCGCAGACCCCGGGCGATGCAGGCGAGCATGGCGTCGCGGATGGCATCGAGCCCGGCCTCGATCTCCGCGTCGGAGCGCAGGGCGCGCTCGTTGGCCATCTGGACCTGCGGAATCGTCAGGCCGGTCTCGGCGCAGGTCCGCAGGAGGTCGGCGCCGCTCTCGAACGGATACGGCAGCGCCACCGCGTCCAGGCCGGCGGTGCCGGGCTCGTCCTCTTCTTCCACGAAGCCGCCGCCCACGGAGTAGCAGACCACCTCGTCCAGAAGCCCGCCGGCAGGATCGTAGGCGCGAAAGCGCATGCCGTTGGTGTGGCGCGGCAGCACCTCGGTGAAGTTGAAGAGAAGGTCCCGCGTGCCATCAAAGGCAATGCCGGGCAGGCCGAGGGCGCCGGTCTCGGCGAGGGCCTGCGTGTAACCGGCCACGGCGTCGGGATCGACGGTGGCGGGCTCGTGCCCCAGGAGGCCGAGGTAGATCGCCACGTCGGTGCCGTGGCCGCGCCCGGTCCAGGCGAGGGAGCCGAAGATCTCCGCGCTCACCCGCGCGACGCCGGACCGGCCGGCGACGCGGTCGCGGAAGCGGCGCGCGGCGACCATCGGGCCGATCGTGTGCGAACTCGACGGGCCGATCCCGATCTTGAACAGATCGAAGGCGCTGATCATGGCGTGGCGTCTCTCCCTATCGGCCCGGGCCCCGGACGCGGCCCTGCAGGAAGCCGGCCATGCGGGTCCCGCAGGAACGCCCGCCGGGTCCGCGCCGCGGCCGCCGGCCGGGAGCCGACGGCGGGAGGCGTGATCGCGGCGCGGACGGGCGCTCAGATCTTCCCGTCGAGGCCCATCTGGTAGTACTTGTGCACGATCTTGTCCTGGTTCTCGAGGAGCCAGTCGATCGAGGGCTCGTTGGTCATGGCCTTGCGGATGGCCTCGGTCATGCCGCGGCGCTGGATGTCGAACAGCGCCTTGTGGTCGACATGCTGCGCCTCGATGACGCCGGGGCTGAGCCAGACCGAGCAGATGATGCCGAGATCGTTGGCCTTGTGCTTGGGGATGTAGCCCGCCCGCACGGCGTCGAGGACGCCGTTGGCGATGGCGAACTGCACGGTGCCCATCAGGATCGAGGTGTACTTGCTCTCGGTGACGCTGACCTTGGACACGCAGAGCGTGACCGGGCGGACCATGATGTCGGTGTTCAGCAGGGCGAAGACGCGGCTGTGGCCGACGACCTGATCGCCGGTCAGCGTGGCGAGGGCGGTGCCGACCGGCCCGTCGAGTTCGCCGATGATGACCTCGGGCTCCGAGGCGGTGTTGGGCGGCCCGCCCGCCACCAGGGCCTCGCCGGCCCGCAGGATGATGCGTTCGTTCATGCTGTCCCTCGTGGAGATCGGGCGATCCGGCTCTGCCCGACGGCGCGGCTCCTATCACCGGCCCGCCGCGCCTGTCGACGCGGACCCGTCCGCAGCCGCAGCCGCAGCCGCGCCGATCCGGCCGCCCGCGCACGGCCTTGCGCGTCGCGGTCGGTCCGCGCGCCGCCCGGGGCCGCTCCGAGGCGCAGGGGAGAGGGCGACGCAGGGGAGTAGGCGACGCAGGGGGGAGGGCGGCGGCCGGGCGCCGCCACCCGCCGCGATCAGTCGCGCACGACGACCTTGGTGCCGACCCGGACCCGGTCGTAGAGGTCGACCACGTCCTTGTTGGTCATGCGGATGCAGCCCGACGAGACCGCCGCCCCCATCGTCTCCGGCTCGTTCGAGCCGTGGATGCGGTAGAGCGAGGAGCCGAGATAGAGGGCGCGGGCGCCCAGCGGGTTGTCCTGGCCGCCGGCCATGTAGCGCGGCAGGTCCGGGCGGCGGGCCAGCATCTGCTGCGGCGGGCGCCAATCCGGCCATTCCTTCTTCATGGTGACGGTCTTGGTGCCCGACCACGAGAAGCCCTGCCGGCCGACGCCGACGCCGTAGCGGACCGCCGCGCCGCCGCCCAGCACGTAGTAGAGCCGGCGCTGGCGCGTCGAGACCACGATCGTCCCGGGCTTCTCCTTGCCGGTCCACGCCACGGTCTCGCGGGGGATCGCCTGGCTGCGGAAGACGTTGAGGAAGTCCGCGATGGGGCCCCTGTCCAGCGGGTTGGCCAGCGCGGGGGCGCTTCCAAGCAGCAACCCCGCGAGCCCGAGCAGCGCGATCCGTCTCGGCATGGTCTCCATCCTCCGTCCGTCGTGGCGCAGACCTTCGCGGTGCCCTGCGCGCATCGGGCGAGCCGGCCCGGACTTCACGGCAAGGTTGAGGCCGGGCCGTCGGGATGTGCACTTCCGGGCGTAGCTGTGTGCTGCATGCAACACTCCGCGGACGCCGCGACGCCGTGGGTGATTGCGCCCGGCGACAGCCGTGCTTATCTCAGATTCGTGATCCGATCCGCCGCCCTTCTGGCCCGCCGTGTCGCGGCCTTGCCGGACCGCCTCGCCCGGGGCCTCGCCGTGCTGGCGCTGCTCGTCCTCGCGGCGGCCGCGATGGCCGCCGTGCCGGCACGGGCCCAATCCGCGCGGCCGGAGGGCCCGGCCTGCGCGATCACGAGCCCGCGCCTCTCGGTTCTGTCGGGCACGCCGGACGCGCAACCCGAGGCCAAGCGGTCCGTCTTCGGCCGCACCGATCTCTGCGCCGCCGACAGCGAGATCCTCACCGAATTGGGGCTGCCGCGCCCGCCGGTCGAGGCGCCGCGGCCCCGTCACACTCTTTCCGCATCGTTCGAATACAGGTCCGACATCCTGCCGGCTTCCGCGCCGGACGGTTCGCCGCACCGGCCTCCCCGCTTGGCCTGACGCGCGCCCCGGCCCTGGCGGCCGGCGAGGATGCGCGCCTGTCCTGATCTCCGTCCGACCGGCCGCGTGACCGGTCCCGAGATCTGCCATGACGATGCGCGGGTCCATGCTCCGCGCCAGCCTCAGCAGACGCATGTTTTCAGGAGCGTCGGAAATCGTGACCCGCACTCTGTCCGTCAGAACCTCATCCTCTCGCCGCCGTCCGGGCCGGGCCAGGACCGTCCTGCCCGCGGCCCTGCTTCTGCTCGGCCTCGCGGCCTGCAACCCGAAGCAGGTGGCCGCGCCGGCGCCGCCGGTGCCCGAGGTCGGCTTCGTCAAGGTCGAGCCCCAGGCGATCCCCTATCTCCGCGACCTGCCGGGCCGTGTCGCGCCCATGCGCATCGCCGAGGTCCGCTCCCGGGTCTCCGGGCTCGTGGTGAAGCGGCTCTTCGAGCAGGGCAGCCAGGTCAAGGAAGGCGACATCCTCTACAAGATCGACCCGGCGCCCTATCAGGTCGAGCTCGCCAGCGCCGAGGCGGCGCTCGCCCGTCAGGAGGCCGCCCTCGTGCTGGCCCGGCAGCAGGCCGACCGGCTCGAGCAGCTGCTGACGCGGGCCACCGCCAGCCAGGCCCAGTACGATGCCGCCTTCGCGGCCAAGAAGCAGGCCGAGGCGGAGGTCGCCGGCGCCAAGGCGGCCCGCGACCGGGCGCAGCTCAACCTCGGCTGGACCGACGTGCGCGCGCCGATCACCGGCCGGATCGGCCGGGCGCTGCTCACCGAGGGCACCCTGATCGAGCCGGGCTCCACGGGGGCGCTCGCCACGATCCAGCAGCTCGACCCGATCTACGTCGACATCACCCAGTCGGTGGGCGAATTGAACCGCCTGCGCCGGGACCTCGCCAGCGGGGAGCTGGCGCGGCTGGAGGAGAACACCGCCAACGTCCACCTGATCATGGATGACGGCTCCCTCTACCCGCTGGCCGGCCGGCTCCTGTTCTCGGACGTCACCGCCGATCCGAGCACCGGCCAAGTGACCCTGCGGGTGCAGTTCCCCAACCCGCACGACGAGCTGTTCCCCGGCATGTACGTGCGGGCGCGGATCAAGCAGGGCATCGATTCCGACGCCATCGCGGTGCCGCAGCAGGCGATCCAGCGCACCGACGACGGCCGCGCGGAGGTCTGGGTGGTGCGCGCCGACGAGACGGTCATGCGCCAGCCCGTCGAGGTCGGGCCGGTGGTCGGGCAGAACTGGCTGATCCGCTCGGGGCTGAAGGCCGGCGAGCGGGTCGTGATCGACGGCTTCCAGAAGATCACCGTCGGCGCCAAGGTGAAGCCCCGCGACCAGACGCCGGTCCACGGCGAGACCGGTCCGAAGCACGATACCGACGAGGCCCCCGACGCCTCGGGTGACAAGGCGGAGGTCGCGCCGCGGGCCGCCGCCGTCCAGCCGCGCCACTGAGCCGGGAGAGCCCGATCATGGCACGCTTCTTCATCGACCGGCCGGTCTTCGCCTGGGTCGTGGCCCTGTTCATCTGCCTGGGCGGGGCCCTCGCCATCCCGAACCTGCCGGTGGCGCAGTACCCGGTGATCGCCCCGCCCTCCATCGCCCTGTCCACGGCCTATCCGGGGGCCTCGGTGGAGAGCCTCTACATCGGCACCACCCGGCTCATCGAGGATGAGCTGAACGGCGCGGCCAACATCATGAGCTTCGAGTCGACCACCGACTCGTTCGGCTCTGTGAACATCACCGCCACGTTCCAGCCCGGCACCGACCCGTCGCTCGCCTCCGTGGAGGTCCAGAACCGGCTGAAGCGCGTCGAGGCGCGCCTTCCGGCGGAGGTGCGCCAGCAGGGCATCCTGGTGGAGGAGGCCTCGGCCGCGACCCTCAACATCATCACCCTCGTCTCCAAGGACGGGTCGATGGACGAGGTGGGCTTGGGCGACTTCCTGATCCGCAACGTCATCAACGAGATCCGGCGCATCCCCGGCGTCGGCCGCGCGACGCTCTACTCCACGGAGCGGTCGCTGCGCGTCTGGGTCGATCCCGACAAGCTGCGCGGCCTCTCGCTCAGCGCCTCGGACGTCACCGAGGCGATCCGCAACCAGAACGTCCAGGTCGCGTCCGGGGCGGTCGGCGCCCAGCCGAGCCCGACCCGGCAATCGCTGACCATGCCGATCATCGTGAAGGGCCAGCTCGGCACCATCGAGGAGTTCGGCGCGGTCGTGCTGCGGGCCAATCCCGACGGCTCGAACGTGCGCCTGCGCGACGTCGCCCGGATCGAACTCGGCGGCGACGCCTACCAGTTCTCGACCCGCCTGAACGGCGGCCCCGCCGCCGGCATCTCGGTGACGCTCGCCCCCGACGGCAACGCCCTCGAGACGGCCCGGGCGATCCGCGCCAAGATGGTGGAGCTGTCCCAGTTCTTCCCGCCGGACCTGAAGTGGGACATCCCCTACGACATCACCCCGGCGGTGGAGGCCTCCATCGAGAAGGTGCTGCACACGCTGGTCGAGGCGGTGGTGCTGGTCTTCCTGGTGATGTTCCTGTTCCTGCAGAACATCCGCTACACCCTGATCCCCACCATCGTGGTGCCGATCGCCCTGATGGGCACCGTCACGGTGATGTGGATCTCGGGCTTCTCGGTGAACGTGCTCACCATGTTCGGCATGGTGCTGGCCATCGGCATCCTGGTCGACGACGCCATCGTGGTGGTGGAGAACGTCGAGCGGATCATGAACGAGGAGGGGCTGCCCCCCAAGGAGGCCACCAAGAAGGCCATGGGGCAGATCACCGGGGCGATCATCGGCATCACCCTGGTGCTGATGGCCGTGTTCATCCCGATGGCGTTCTTCCCCGGCTCGGTGGGCATCATCTACCGGCAGTTCTCGATCGCGATGGTGACCTCCATCGCCTTCTCGGCGCTGCTCGCCCTGTCGCTGACGCCGGCCCTCTGCGCGACCTTCCTGAAGCCGATCGAGAAGGGCCACGGCCACGCCAAGGGCGGCGTGTTCGGGATGTTCAACCGGTTCGTCGACCGGGAGACCGCCCGCTACGGCCGCGGCACCCAGTGGTTCATCCGGAAATCCGGCCGGGTGATGCTGGTCTACCTCGCGCTGGTCGCCGGCACCGCCTACGCCTTCGTGAACCTGCCGGAGGGCTTCCTGCCGGTGGAGGATCAGGGCTTCTTCACGGTCGACATCCAGACGCCCCCGGGCGCCTCCTACAACCGCACCCAGGAGGCGGTCCGCAAGGTCGAGGAGCACCTGCTGGCCCAGCCCGGCGTCGCCACCGTGACCATGCTCAACGGCTTCTCCTTCTCGGGCCAGGCCCCGAGCACCAGCCAGGCCTTCGTCACCCTCAAGCCCTGGTCCGAGCGCGACGCCAAGAACTCGGCCGCCGCCCTCGTCGCCGGCACCAACGCGGCGCTCGCCAATTACCGCGACGCCACGGTGGACGCCCAGGAACCGCCGCCCGTGGACAATCTCGGCAACGCGGCGGGCTTCTCGTTCCGCCTGCAGGACCGGGCCAACCGCGGCTACGCGGCCCTGCTCTCGGCCCAGGAGCAATTGCTCAAGCTCGCGCAGCAGAGCCCGATCCTCCAGAAGGTGAAGATCGAGGGCTTGCCGCCGACCCCGCAGGCGGAGCTGGTGATCGACCGCGAGAAGGCGGCGGCCCTGGGCGTGAAGTTCGAGGACATCAACGCCACGATCCAGCTCAACCTCGGCTCGGTCTATCCGAACGACTTCCCCAACCGGGGCAAGATGCAGCGCGTCTACGTGCAGGCCGAGCAGCTCCAGCGCATGAACGCGTCGGACATCCTCAACTACGCGGTCAAGAACGCCGGCGGCACGATGGTGCCGATGTCGTCCTTCGCGGAGCTGAAATGGGGCATGGGGCCGAGCCAGATCGTCGGCTTCAACGGCTACCAGTCGGTGCGCTTCACCGGCGAGCCGAACCCCGGCTACACGTCGGGCGACGCCATCGCCGAGATGGAGCGGCTGATGCTCCAGCTGCCCAAGGGCTTCGGCTACGCCTGGACCGGCCAGTCCTACCAGGAGAAGCAGGCCGGCAGCCAGGCGAGCCTGCTGCTCGCCCTCTCGGTGCTGATCGTGTTCCTGTGCCTCGCCGCGCTCTACGAGAGCTGGGCGATCCCGGTCTCGGTCATGCTGGTGATCCCGCTCGGCGTGATCGGATCCGTGGCGGCCGTCTACCTGCGCGGCATGCCCAACGACGTGTACTTCAAGATCGGGTTGATCACGATCATCGGCCTCTCGGCCAAGAACGCCATCCTGATCGTGGAATTCGCCAAGGACCTCTGGAAGCCCGGAACCTCGGTGATCCGGGCGGCGGTGGACGCCGCCACGCTCCGGTTCCGGCCGATCGTGATGACCTCGCTGGCCTTCATCTTCGGCGTGGTGCCGCTGGCCATCGCCACCGGCGCCGCCTCGAAGAGCCAGCAGGCGATCGGCACCGGCGTGATGGGCGGCATGATCACCGCCACCGTGCTGGCGGTGTTCTTCGTGCCGGTCTTCTTCGTCGTCGTCATGCGCCTGTTCCGGCGCAAGGCGGTGGCGGAGGGCGAGCGGGCGGACGCGGAGACGCGGCACGAGCCGGCGCGGGTAGCGGCCGAGTAGGCCGGCGCGCTCGCGCCCCGGCCCATGCAACGCGCGACGCGCCCCCTCTCCCGCACGGGGGAGGAGGCGCGCGCTTCCATGCGCGAGGGCCGTCCCGGTCCCGCCTGCCGCGCGATGGCGGCGCCTCGGCCGTCGATCGAGGACGATAGGAGGCGGGAAAAACGCGTTCGGGCGGCCGAATAATGTCACTCACCCGCGACAGCCTCGGCCGCCGCCTTGTATACAGATGGTCCGAAGCTTGCTGACGCCGCGGTGGACACCGCCGGGGCTGTCGGTCGGTGGCGCATTCACGGTTCCGGAGATCCGCTTGTCCCGTTCGACCCTGAAGACCCTCGTCCGCGGCGTGGCCACGGGTGCCGTCGCGACGTTCGCTTTCGCGGTGTTGCCCGCGCAGGCCGCGAACGTCTTCCGTTTCGCCTTCCAGGGTGACCTGAAATCCCTCGACCCGTACTCCCTCAAGGAGAGCTTCACCGAGGGCATGCAGCAGGCGGCCTACGAATCCCTCGTCACCCTCGACAAGAACCTGAAATTCGCCCCCGGCCTCGCCGAATCCTGGGAGACGCCCGAGCCGACCCGCTGGCGCTTCCACCTGCGCAAGAACGTGAAGTTCCACGACGGCACGCCCTTCACCGCCGACGACGTGATCTTCTCCGCCCAGCGGGTCCGCGCCCCGGGCTCGAACTTCACCACTAACGTCCCGTCCGACGCCGAATTCGTGAAGGTCGACGACTTCACCGTCGACATGGTGCTGAAGAAGCCGAACCCCATCGCCATTGCCCAGTTCCCGACCTGGCTGATCATGTCGAAGGCATGGTCCGAGAAGAACGGCGTCGTGCAGCCGACGCCGCCCAACGCCTCCAGCCCGAGCTACGCCACCCTCCACGAGAACGGCACCGGCCCCTTCGTGATCGCCGAGCACCAGCCGGGCGTGAAGACGGTGTTCAAGAAGTTCGACGGCTACTGGGGCAAGGTCGAGTCGAACCTCGACGAGGCGGTGCTGACCACCATCGCCAACCCGGCGACCCGCGTCGCCGCGCTCCTCTCCGGCGAGGTCGACTGGATCGACCCCGTGCCGCTGCAGGACCAGCAGCGGGTGAACGCCAGCGGCACCGCCACCGTGATGGCCGGCCCCGAACTGCGCACGATCTTCCTCGGCATGGACCAGGACCGGGACGAGCTGAAGGATTCGAGCGTCAAGGGCAAGAACCCGTTCAAGGACATCAAGGTCCGCGAGGCCTTCTACCTCGCCATCGACGAGGACACGATCGCCAAGCGGGTCATGCGCGGGCAGGCGGTGCCCTCGGCGCTGATGATCGCCCCGAGCCTCTACGACCGCGGCGCCGAGTTCAAGCGCCCCGCCACCGACCTGAAGAAGGCCAAGGAGCTGATGGCCCAGGCCGGCTACCCGGACGGCTTCTCGCTCACCATGGATTGCCCCAACGACCGCTACGTCAACGACGAGGCGATCTGCCAGGCGGTGGTCTCGATGCTCGCCCGCATCAACGTCAAGGTGAACCTCAACGCGCAGCCGAAGGCCAAGTACTTCGCCAAGGTGCTGGCCCCGAACTACGACACGTCGTTCTACCTGCTCGGCTGGACCCCGTCCTCGCTCGACAGCCACAACATCCTCTACGAGATCGTCGGCTGCCGGAAGCCCGGCGACAAGTCAGGCCGGGGCAGCTGGAACCTCGCGGGCTATTGCGATCCGAAGATCGACGCCATCGCCGACAAGGTCGAGGGCGAGACCGACAAGGCCAAGCGCGACGCCCTGATCAAGGAGGGCTTCGACGTCCTCAACACCGACTGGGGCTACATCCCGCTGCACCAGCAGGCGCTGGCCTGGGGCGTCTCCAAGAAGGTCCACCTGACCCAGCGCGCCGACAACCTGCTCCTGCTCTACTGGGTGTCGAAGGATCCGCAGTAGGATCCGGGCGTGCTCGCCTTCCTGCTGCGCCGGGTGATCCAGGCGGCCGCGGTCCTCGCGGTCGTCGGGCTCATCGCCTTCGCGATGTTCCGGTTCGCGGGCGATCCCGTGAACCAGATCGTCGGCCCCGACACCACCGTGGCCGAGCGGGCGGAGATCCGCAAAAATCTCGGCCTGGACGATCCCGTCCTGGTCCAGTTCGCCCGCTACGCCGGCAGCGTGGCGCGGGGTCAGTTCGGCATCTCCTACCAGTTCCGGCAGCCGGTGGCGCAGCTCCTCGCCGAGCGCATGCCGGCGACGCTGGAGCTCGCCTTCTGCGCGACGGTCTTCGCCCTCGTGGTCGGCGTCCTCATGGGCGTCTACTGCGCCCTGCGCCGCGACTCCTGGCTCGCCGGGCTGTTCCAGGCCGTCTCGCTCATCGGGATCAGCCTGCCGACCTTCCTGATCGGCATCCTGCTGATCTACCTCTTCTCGGTGACGCTCGGCTGGCTGCCCTCCTACGGGCGGGGCGACACGGTCCGGCTCGGCTGGTGGACGACGGGCTTCCTCACCGCGTCGGGGCTCAAAGCCCTGATCCTGCCCTCGGTGACGCTCGGCCTGTTCCAGATGACGCTGATCATGCGGCTGGTGCGCGCCGAGATGCTGGAGGTCCTGCGCACCGACTACATCCGCTTCGCCCGGGCGCGGGGGCTCACCACCCGCGCCGTCCACCTGCGGCACGCCCTGAAGAACACCCTCGTGCCGGTGATCACCATCGCGGGGCTGCAGCTCGGCTCGGTCATCGCCTTCTCGATCATCACCGAGACGGTGTTCCAGTGGCCCGGCATGGGCCTGCTGTTCGTGCAGGCCGTGCAGAACGTCGATATCCCGATCATGTCCGCGTACCTGCTGCTCGTGGCGCTGATCTTCGTGACCATCAACCTCGTGGTCGACATCCTCTACACGGTGGTGGATCCGCGCCTGCGGCTCTCGACCGGGCGGGCGGCGTGAGACCGGACATGACGCACCGTTCCGCTTGCCTGCCGCGCGTCATTGAACGGGACGCGACGGTCACGCCCGCTTCGCAAGAGGCGCGGGTCCCCGCTCCCATGTGGAAGAGGGACAGGGTGAGGGATGAGAACTGTCCGAATGGGGCGCGGCCTGTCGGCGCTTCGAGGGTGCGCTTCACTCTGAGCGGTCTCGACCCTCACCCCGACCCTCGCCCGCATGGGAGAGGGGGCAGGTCGCGCCTGCCAGGCCCGTCGGCGCAAGACGGTCGCGTTCTGGGTTGCCGCTATCGCTTCGCTCCGCTCGCAAAGACGACGGCAGCCGCCCCGAAGCTTTCCACCGGACACGGCGTGAAGGGCGACCGATGAGCGGATACGACCTCGACGCGGGCGATGCCCCGCCGGTCCCCCTGCCGGAGGCGGCGCCCTCCCGCCTCGCGCGCTGGCGGGATTCCGACCTGCTGGCGAGCTTCCTGCGCTCGAAGACCGCCATGGCGGCGCTGGTCGCCACGGTGCTGATGGTCGGGCTCGCCTTCGCGGCGCCCCTGATCGCCCCGCAGAACCCCTACGACCCGGCCCAGCTCGACCTGATCAACTCCAACCTGCCGCCGATCTGGCAGGCGGACGGTCAGGCGCCCTACTATCTCGGCACCGACGACCAGGGCCGGGACGTGCTCTCGGCGGTGCTCTACGGCCTGCGCCTGTCGCTGATCGTCGGCGGGCTCGGGGTGCTGACCTCCGGCGTCATCGGCATCGCGCTGGGTCTGATCGCCGGCTACGCGGGCGGCGTCCTCGACACGCTGATCATGCGGATCGCCGACGTGCAGCTCACCTTCCCGGCGATCCTGATCGCCCTGGTAGTGGACGGCGTCGCCAAGGCAACCTTCGGCAGCGCCCTCGACGTCGGGCCACTGATCGGGCTGATCGTGGTGTCGATCGGCCTGTCCTTCTGGGTGCAGTACGCCCGGACCGTGCGGTCCTCCGTGATGGTCGAGAAGGGCAAGGACTACGTCCAGGCGGCGCGGCTGATCGGCCTGTCCTCCCCGGTGATCCTGGTCCGCCACGTGCTGCCGAACGTCACCGGCCCGGTCTTCGTCATCGCGACGATCAACTTGGCGCTCGCGATCATCACCGAGGCGACCCTGTCGTTCCTCGGCACCGGCCTGCCCGAGACCATGCCGTCGCTCGGCACGCTGATCCGCACCGGCAACCGCTTCCTGTTCTCCGGCGAGTGGTGGATCGTCGCCTTCCCGGGGCTGGCGCTGGCCGGGCTGGTCATCGCCATCAACCTCCTGGGGGATTGGCTGCGCGACGCGCTCAATCCGAAGCTGCAATGATGGGACATCGTCAGCGCGAGCGCAGCGAAGCGACCCAGGGCAGCGCGACCTCGGTGAACGCGGCGCCGCTGGATTGCTTCGCTCCGCTCGCAAGGACGGGGGCGCCCATCCGACGCCCGGTTGCCACCGGAGCCGCCACGCCATGACCGACACGATCCTCTCCGTGCGCGATCTCACGGTCGCCTTCGACACCCGCCGCGGGCCGCTCACCGCCATCGACCGGGTCTCGTTCGACATCGGCCGTGGCGAGATCCTCGGGGTCGTGGGCGAATCCGGGGCCGGCAAGTCGGTGACCGGCTCGGCGGTGATCGGGCTGATCGACCGCCCCGGACGCATCGCCGGCGGCGAGATCCGGCTGCGCGGCGAGCGCATCGACAATCTCTCGCCCGAGGCCATGCGGCGGGTGCGGGGCAAGCGCATCGGCATGATCTTCCAGGATCCGCTGACCTCGCTCGACCCGCTGTTCCGGGTGGGCGACCAGATCGTCGAGACCCTGCGCACCCACACCGACCTGTCGGGGAAAGCCGCCCGCACCCGCGCCATCGACCTGCTCGCCGAGGTCGGCATCCCGGCCCCCGAGCGGCGGATCGACGGCTACCCGCACGAGTTCTCCGGGGGCATGCGCCAGCGGGTGGTGATCGCCCTCGCGCTCGCCGCCGAGCCGGAGCTGATCATCGCCGACGAGCCGACCACGGCGCTCGACGTCTCGGTCCAGGCCCAGATCATCACCCTGCTCAAGCGCCTCTGCCGGGAGCACGGCACCGCGGTGATGCTGGTGACCCACGACATGGGCGTGATCGCCGAGGCCGCCGACCGGGTGGCGGTGATGTATGCCGGGCGCGTCGCCGAGATCGGCCCGGTCGCCTCGGTGATCGCGAAGCCCCACCATCCCTACGCGGTGGGGCTGATGGGGGCGATCCCGACCCTGTCGCAGGAGGCCACGCGGCTGAGCCAGATCCCCGGCTCGATGCCGCGCCTCACCGCCATCCCCAAGGGCTGCGCCTTCAACCCGCGCTGCCCGAAGGTCTTTTCGCGCTGCCGGGTCGAGCGGCCGGAGCCGCAGGCCGTGGAGGCGAGCCGGGTGGCCTGTCACCTGTACGATGCAGCGGAGCGCGCAGCGTGAGCGCCTACGTCGAAGTCACCGATCTGCGCCGCCGGTTCGACGTCTCGAAGCCCTGGCTCAACCGGGTGCTCGAGGGCGAGCCCCGGAAATTCCTCACGGCGGTGGACCGGGTCGGGTTCACGATCGAGAAGGGCGAGACCTTCGCGATCGTGGGCGAATCCGGCTCCGGCAAGTCGACGGTGGCGCGGATGGTGGTCGGCCTGCTGCCGCCCTCGGCCGGGGAGGTGACGATCACCGGCGTCTCGATGACCGACCCGCGCCAGGCCGCAGCCCGGCGGCGCCTGCGGGCGCGCATCCAGATGATCTTCCAGGACCCCTACGCGTCCATGAACCCGCGCTGGCGGGTGGGCCGGATCATCGCGGAGCCGATCCGGGCCTTCGGCCTGATCCAGGGGGAGGGGGCGATCCGCGCCCGGGTCAGCGAGCTGCTCGGCCTGGTCGGGCTCCACCCGGACGATGCGAAAAAATACCCGCACGAATTCTCCGGCGGCCAGCGCCAGCGGGTGGCGATCGCCCGGGCGCTGGCGAGCCAGGCGGAGTTCCTCGTGGGCGACGAGCCGACCTCGGCGCTCGACGTCTCGGTGCAGGCGCAGATCCTCAACCTGATGCGCGACCTGCAGGACCGTCTCGGGCTGACCTACCTGTTCATCTCCCACAACCTCGCCGTGGTCCGCCACATGGCGACCCGGGTGGGGGTGATGTATCTCGGCCGCCTCGTGGAGGTCGCCGCCGCCAAGGACATGTTCGCCAGGCCCCGCCATCCCTACACGCGGATGCTCCTCGACGCGGTGCCCGACCTCGCCCATGTCGGCCGCGCCCGGGTGCCGGTCTCCGGCGAGATCCCGAACCCGATCGACCCGCCGCCCGGCTGCACCTTCAACCCGCGCTGTCCGCTGGCGAACGACCGCTGCCGGACCGAGGTGCCGGCGCTGCTGGACGGCGTCGCCTGCCACGCCGTCCAGGAGGGGCGGGCCTGAGGAGGCCCGCCCGGTCGGCCCGAGGGGCCGTCAGGCCGCCCGGACCGTGGCGAGGAAGCCCGACACTTCGGCCCCGAGCTGCTCGGATTGCCGTGACAGCTCCGACGCTGCGGTGAGCACCTGCGCGGAGGCGGCGCCGGTCTCGCTCGCGGCCTGCGTGACGCTGCCGATGCTGACGGTGACCGACTGGGTGCCCTGAGCCGCCTGCGTGACGTTGCGGACGATCTCCTGGGTCGCCGCGCCCTGCTCCTCCATGGCGGCGGCCACGCCGACGGCGATCTCGCGGAGTTCAGTGATCGTCGCGCCGATCGACTGGATGGCCGCGACGGCCTCGCGGGTCTCGCCCTGGATGGCGTTGATCTGCGCGGCGATGGTGTCCGTCGCCCGCGCCGTCTGCGAGGCCAGCTCCTTGACCTCGCCTGCGACGACGGCGAAGCCGCGCCCCGCCTCGCCCGCACGGGCGGCCTCGATCGTGGCGTTGAGCGCCAGCAGGTTCGTCTGAGCGGCGATCCCGGAGATCAGGCCGACCACCGCCCCGATCTTCTCGGCGCCCTCGGCCAGCCCGCGCACGATCGTGGTGGACTGCGCGGCATCCGCGGCGGCCCGCTCGGCCATGATCGTGGAGCGGGCGACCTGCTGGGCGATCTCGCCGATGGAGGCCGCCATCTCCTCGCTCGCCGCCGCCACGGTCTGGACGTTGGAGGAGGTCTGCTCGGCGGCCGAGGCGACGCTCATGGATTGACCCGCCGTCTGATCGGCCGTGCGGCTCATCGACTGGGCGGTCGCCTCCATCTCGGTTGCGGCCGAGGCCAGGCCGTGCGTGAGCTGCGTGACCTGGCTCTGGAACGCCCGCGTCGCATCGTCCAGCACCTGGGCCCGCCGCATCTTGGCGGCGTTCTCGATCGCCGCGGCCGCGTCGGCGTCCCGCTTGGCGATCATCGCCTCCTTGAACACCTGGACGGCCTGGGCCATCCCACCGATCTCGTCCGCCCGTTCCGCGCCCGTGACCGGCGCCTCGAGCTCGCCGGCGGCCAGGCGGGTCATCGTCGCCGTCATGCCGCCGAGCGGACGGATCACCTGCACGACGATCGTGTAGATGCCGTAGGCGATGCTGAGCGCCGCGAGGACGAGGGCGGCCAGCAGGGCGAGGCGCGACCAGCCCGCGGTGGTCTCGGAGCGCTCGAACTCCGCCTCCGCTTCACGGACCTGCAAGGCCGTGAGCTTGCCGAGGGTCGCGTTGGCGGTCCGCAGGCTCGTCAGCAGGTCCGCATGCGTGGACTCGAAATCCGAAGCGCGACCCGCGGCGATGCGCTTGAGGATCTCGGCCGCGATGGCATCGTTCCGGTCGAGTGACCCCTGCAGCTCGGTGGCCAGGGCCTTCTCCTCCGGGGTCAGGTAGGTCGCCAGATAGGCCGACCACTGCGTGTGAAGGTTGGAGAGATCGCGCTCGATCTGGTCCTTCGCCTGGGCCGGGTCGATCTGCCGGCCGCGCAGCCTGCGCGAGACGTCGATCAGGTCGTCATAGGCATCGCGGATGATGCTGAATTGCCGGAGGCAGACGACGCGGTCGTCGAAGACGGTCTTGAAGCTCTGGTGATTCCAGTGAAGGGCGAGATTGCCCATGGCGGCACATGCGAGCAGGAGCAGGCCCATGACGGCCAGGAGTGCGAGCAGTCTGAGTTTGATGGTCATCGTGGGCGGGTGGCCTTCCAGACGGTGGCATCCGAGACCGGCGGCGGCGCAGACACGCGCGCGGTGATTTCGGAGTTTGCACCTTGGTGAGGCACGATGATTAAAGTTTAGTCGATAAATGCAGTCGAGTTTCGAGCCAAGACAAGATTTCAAACGAACGTGATCGCGACTGCAAAGCGCGTGACTGATTTCTATCTGTAACTGATATTTTCAAGAAACTTCTATCGGAAGGTGTAAGACCCGGCCTGCGACGGGGCTGGCCCGGCGACGGAGCCGGCAGGATCGGCCGCTTCCTCAGGCGTCGCGCCATGCCGAGAAGGTCGCGGCCTGTCCCATATTCGTGCCGTCGCGGTCGAGCTGCCAGACCACCGCCTGGTCGATCCAGAACCGCCGGCCGTCCTTGGCGATCCGCAGGCCGCGATAGCCGCGGCTGAAGCCGTCCCGGGTGACCGCGTCGAGGAGGCTCTGCCGCGCGGCCCGTTCGGGCGCCTCGGCCGAGAGCCGCGAGGGCAGGCCGATCAGTTCGTCCCAGGCGTAGCCGAAGCAGGCCTGGGCGGCCCGGTTGCCGTAGACGAAGCGGGGATCCGCGGCGCCATCGTGGGCGAGGACCGCGAAGGGGGCCGCCGCGTAGAGCCAGGCCGCATCGGCACCGGCCGGCACCAGGGACTCGCCGAGCCGCCGCGCATAGCTGCCGGTGAGCAGGGCGAAGAAGTCCGGGTCGTGCGAGAGGTCCGTCATGATCCGCTACAGGACAGGGTCCGCGTCGATGCGCATGCGCAGAATCGCGTAGGGCGGCTGCTGCAGGTCCCGGCCGCGGTTGAATTCCGGCCGCCGGTTGACCTGGGCCGCCGAGATATAGAGCCATCGGTCCGGGGTGATCCAGAAGGTGTCGGCCCAGATCAGCCGGTCGTCGGCGGCCAGCACCTCCACGGTGCCGTCCGGCAGGCGCCGGCCGACCGCGTTGTGCTCCTGCAGGCTGAGATAGACCCGGTCCTCGGAATCGGTGGTCAGCCCGCCGGTCATGCCCTTCTCGCCGAGATCCTTGACCGTGGCGGCCACGGCCGCGTCCGAGACGTTCGGGTCGCGCAGGGCCGCGGTCTCGACCGCGTAGAGCCGCCGGCTCATCAGCGGCGCGTAGTACAGGCGGCGTCCGTCCGGGCTGATCGCGATGCCGTTGGCGCCGCCCTTCGGGCTCTTCTCCGGCGCGTCGCCCTTCCGCTCCATCACCGGCCGCCGCTCCACGAACTTGACCAAGCCCTCCTCGGAGCGCGTGCTGGGATGGTCCGCGAGGCGCCGCACCACCCGCCCGCTGTCGAGATCGACCGCGAGGATCGCCCCCGCGCCGGCCTGCCCCTGATCGGTGACGTAGGCCAGCGCCCGCCCGTCGCGCACGTCGACCCGCAGGTCGTTCAGCGAGGAATCCGGCACCACGCCCGCGTCGAGGGGGATCGTCCGGCGGATGCTGTTCCGGCCGATATCGATCGCCAGGATCTTCGCGCCGCCCGGCACCGGCCGTCCCTTGCCGGTCGGCAGGCCGGCATCGAGCACCCAGAGGGTGTCGTCACGGTCGAAAACGCCGTTCGGCACATGGAACAGGGTGGCCTGCGGCGCCTGCGGGTCCGGGCGGTTGGCCGCCGCGTCGGGGTAGGGCTTCACTGATCCGTCGGGCAGCACCTCGCCGAGGGTGATCGGCTCCGCACCGGTGAAGCGCGGCATCATCACGAAGATCCGTCCGCCCCGGGCGATGGCGAGTCCCGTGGGGGTCGAGGGCGCATCCGCCGCGATGGCGAGGTCCAGAATCCCCGCAGGCCGGCTCGTCGGGGGCGGCGGCGTCCCGGCGCGGGCGGCGGGGGCGGCGAGGGCCAGGAGCCCCGTTCCGATCAGGCGGCGGCGGTCGAGGCGCATGCGGATCCCGGCGTGGCGGTCATCGGAGTCCCGGCAGGGGCGCGGGGCGCGACCGACGGGATGCCGGCCCAACGCATGGGCCGTCCGGGCGATCCCGCGCGCCGGAATCCGCGCCCCGCCGATCGGGAGCCGGCGACGGGCGGTCCACAGGCGCCGCCGCGCGACGCTGGCCCCAGCCAGCGGCGTCACGGTAAGCACGATCGTGCCGGACCTCGATTCGGCGCCGCACGGGCCGAGGCCCGGGCCTGAGATTGGAGAGGTGGGACACGCATGGATCCCGAAGGATCCGAACCGGCGCCGGACACCGCGCCCCGGCCCGGCGCCGGCTCGCTGCGGGTCCTCGCCCTGGCGGTGCAGAAGGGCGGGACGGGCAAGACAACCCTCGCGGCCTCCCTGGCCGTCGCCGCCGCGGAGGCCGGCGAGCAGGTGACCGCCCTCGATCTCGACCCGCAGGGATCCCTGGCCGGCTGGGGGGCCCTGCGCAAGAGCGACCGCGGGAGCGACCGCGGGAGCGACCGCGAGAGCGACGCCGTCGCGGTCGACCGGATCCAACCCTGGGAGATGGGCCAGCTGTCGGAGATTCTCGGCATCCTCGCCGAGCAGGGCACGACGCTCGCCGTCCTCGACACCGCCGGCAGCGCGTCCGGCCTCGCGCCGGCCCTGAAGGATGCCGATTTCGTCCTGATGCCGGTCCGCCCCTCGCGGCTCGACATCGTGGCCGCCCGGCCGACCCTCCAGGCGCTCGTCGGGCTCGGGCTGCGGGAGCGGCTGGCCCTGGTGCTGAACCAGTGCCCGCCGCCGCCCTCGCCGCGCACCAGCGCCTACGCGGCGCAGCTGCGCGCCCTGGGCGTCCTGGCCGAGCCCGGCATCATCCACCGGGTCGATCACCAGGACGCCCTGGCGACCGGGCTCGGCGTCACGGAATACGCCCCCGTCAGCCCGGCCGCCGACGAGGTCCGGGCCCTCTGGACCTGGATCGACGGGAAGATGCGGTCGGCCTCCGCCCGCTGACGGCTCAGCCCTGGCCGAGGGCCGCGAGGATCCGCGCCCAGGAGCGCGTGCCCTTGTGGAAGCTCGTCAGGTCGTACTTCTCGTTCGGCGAGTGGATCCGGTCGTCGTCGAGGCCGAAGCCGATCAGCAGGGTGTCGCGCCCGAGGATCCGCTTGAAGTCGCCGACGATCGGGATCGAGCCGCCGGCCCCGACGGTCACCGCCGGCACGCCCCACTCGTCCTGCAGCGCGGCCTTGGCGGCTCCGAGCTGCGGCATGTCGAAGGGCAGGCTGATCGCCCGCGAGCCCTTGTAGGTGATGACCTCGACCCGGCAATCTGCCGGCACGCGTTCCCGCACGAACGCCTCGAAGCTCTCGGCGAGCCGCTTCGGATCCTGGTCGTCCACGAGGCGGAACGAGACCTTGGCGGAGGCGGTCGAGGCGATCACCGTCTTGGTGCCCTCGCCGGTATAGCCGCCGATGATGCCGTTGGCGTCGCAGGAGGGGCGCGACTGCACCAGCTCGATCGGCATGCGCCCGCGCTCGCCCGCGGGCTCCTTGAGGCCGATCGGCCCGAGCAGGGTCTCCGGCGTCAGGCCGAGGCCGCGCCACTGCTCCAGCACCTCGGGCGGGCGCTCGTGCACGCCCTCGTAGAAGCCCGGGATCGTCACGCGACCGTCGGCATCGTGCAGGTCGGCGATGATCTTCGACAGGACGTGGATCGGGTTGCGGGCGGCGCCGCCGAAGAAGCCCGAATGCAGGTCCCGGTCGGCGCAGGTCACCTTCACCTCGAAATAGGCGAGGCCGCGCAGGGACGAGGTGATGGCCGGGGTCTTCCGGTCCCACATGCCGGTGTCGCAGACGAGGACCACGTCGCAGCCGAGCCGGTCGCGGTTGGCGGCGACCCATTCGGGGAGCCCCTGCGAGCCGCTCTCCTCGGCGCCCTCGATCAGGATCGTGACGCCGCAGGGCAACTCGCCGTGCATGGCGATATAGGCCCGGCACGCCTCCACGAAGGTCATCACCTGCCCCTTGTCGTCGGAGGCGCCGCGCCCGACGATTTTCTTGCCGCCCTGCCCGTCATCGGCGAGGTGCGGCTCGAAGGGCGGCGTCGTCCACAGGTCGAGGGGGTCGACGGGCTGCACGTCGTAATGGCCGTAGAACAGGACGTGCGGCGCTCCGGGCTTCGGCTTGTGGGCCAGCACGACCGGATGGAGCGAGGTCTCCTCGACGGAGGTCTCGAAGCCCAGCGCGGTCAGGTCCTTGGCGAGCCAGGCGGCGGCCTCGCGGCACTGGCCGGCATAGGCGGGATCGGTGGAGATCGACGGGATCCGCAGGAAGGCGAACAGCCGCTCCAGGGCGTTCTCGAGATCCGTGTCGATGTCGTTGAGGATCGCGTCGAGCGCGGCCATCGGGGGCTCCGGGGTGCGGCGGGGACTCTGCGGGACGAGGGTTAGCCGAGGCGGGGCGGGGGCGGCAACGTCGGAGGACGGGTTGATTGGCCCCGGAGCCGCTTCGCGGACCCGCCAGCGATCATGGGGTGAGACAGCGCGCACCGGAACAGGCGCAGATTGGAATGGTTATCGATCGAGCCCTCAGGCCGGTGCCCGCGCGTCTCTGCCGGTTGCCGCTTCGGCCGATCCGTTCCCGCCCGGCCCCGGCCGGCCCAGACCGTGGACGACATCATGCGACTCGAGACCCAGCCGCCGGTGTCGGCGGATACGCCCATCGGCATCACGCTGACGATCAACGGGCAGCGGCGCGAACTCCGCGTCGCGCCCTGGACCACGCTCCTCGACCTGCTGCGCGAGCGGCTCGACCTCACCGGCACCAAGAAGGGCTGCGACCACGGCCAGTGCGGCGCCTGCACGGTGCTGGTGAACGGCACCCGGGTGAATTCCTGCCTGACCCTCGCGGTGATGAAGGACGGGGCCGAGATCACCACGGTCGAAGGGCTCGCCGCCCTCGGCGACCGGGCGGGCAGCAACGCCCTCCACCCGATCCAGGAGGCGTTCATCGAGCACGACGCCTTCCAGTGCGGCTACTGCACGCCCGGCCAGCTCTGCTCGTCGGTGGGCCTGATGAACGAGGGCCACGCCCACACCCGGGACGAGATCCGCGAGGCGATGAGCGGCAACCTCTGCCGCTGCGGCGCCTACACCAACATCGTCGACGCCATCGAGGACGTCATGCAGGGAGACGCCCGATGAACCGCTTCGATTACGTCCGCGCCGGCACGGTGGCGGAGGCGGTGCAGGCCTTCGGGGCCGGGGCCCGCTTCATCGCCGGCGGCACCAACCTGATCGACCTGATGAAGTACGAGGTCGAGAAGCCGGGCCGGCTGATCGACATCACCCATCTGCCCCTCGACCGGATCGAGGCGCACGGGGACGGGCTCCGGATCGGGGCGCTCGTGACCAACGCCAAGGTGGCGTACGACGACAGAGTGACGGCGCGCTATCCGCTCCTGCGCAACGCCATCCTGGCCGGCGCCTCGGCGCAGCTGCGCAACGCCGCCTCCACGGGCGGCAACCTGCTGCAGCGGACCCGCTGCTACTATTTCTACGACGTGGCCACGCCCTGCAACAAGCGCGCGCCCGGCTCCGGCTGCCCGGCGATCGGCGGGATGAACCGCATCCACGCGATCTTCGGCACGAGCGACAAGTGCATCGCCACGCACCCCTCCGACATGTGCATCGCGCTGGCCGCCCTGGAGGCCACCGTGCAGGTGAACGGGCCGCAGGGCGAGCGGTCGATCCCGTTCTCCGAATTCCACCGCCTGCCGGGGGAGTCCCCCGAGACGGACACGAACCTCGCCCCCGGCGAGATCGTCGTGTCGGTGGACCTGCCGGAGAGCCGCTTCCCGCAGCACTTCACCTACCTGAAGCTGCGCGACCGGTTGTCCTATGCCTTCGCGCTGGTCTCGGTGGCGGCGGGGCTCGAACTCGACGGCGACCGGATCAAGACCGCGCGCCTCGCGCTGGGCGGCGTCGCCCACAAGCCCTGGCGCAACCGCGAGGCCGAGGCCCTGCTCGAAGGCAAGCCCGCCACCCGCGCGAGCTTCCAGGACGCGGCCGACCTGATCGTGGCGGAAGCCAAGCCGCAATCGGAGAACGGCTTCAAGATCGATCTCGCCCGGCGGGCCATCGTGCGCGGCCTCGAACAGGCCGCCGCCGGCACGCCCCAGTCGCTCAGCGACAAGCGCATCCAGTAGGCCCCGCCATGACCCAGACCTCGAACCCCCAGACCTTCAGCTCCACCGGCCGCGACACCTTCGTCGGCACGCCGCGCAGCCGCATCGACGGCCCTGCCAAGGTCACCGGCCTCGCCAAGTACGCGGGCGAGTTCGCCGCGCCCGACCTCGCCTACGGCTATGTGGTGTCCAGCTCCATCGCCAAGGGCCGGATCACCGCCATCGAGTCCGCCGAGGCCGAGGCGGTCCCGGGCGTCCTCAAGGTCATTACCCACGCGAACCGGCCGCGCACCGCGTGGCGGGACAAGAACTTCCAGGACGCGGTGGCGCCCCCCGGCTCGCCCTTCCGCGCCCTCTACGACGACCTGATCGTGTTCAGCGGCCAGCCGGTCGCCCTGGTGGTGGCGGAAGATTTCGAGACCGCGCGCTACGCCGCGTCCCTCGTCCGCGTCAGCTACGCGATGCAGGAGCCCGTCACCGACCTCAAGGCCGTGCGCGGCGACGCCTACGATCCGCCCACCAAGCGCGAGGGCATCAAGCCGCCGCCGGCTCCGTGGGGCGACGCCGACCAGGCGTTCGGCAGCGCGCCGATCCGCGTGCAGGGCGGCTACAGCATGGCCAACGAGCACCACAACCCGATGGAGCCGCACGCCACCACGGTGGTGGTGGAGCAGGACGGGACCTACACGGTCTACGACAAGATCCAGGGCGTCTCGAACAGCCACCAGTACCTCGTCAACGTGTTCGGCCTGAAGCCCGATCAGGTCCGGGTGCTCAACCCCTATCTCGGCGGCGGCTTCGGTTCCGGCCTGCGCCCCCAATACCAGGCGTTCCTGGCGATGCTGGCCGCCCAGGAGCTGAAGCGCTCGGTCCGGGTCACCCTGACCCGCGACCAGATGTGGTCCTTCACCTACCGGGGCGAGGCGCTCCAGACCGTCGCGCTCGGCGCCGAGCCGGACGGCACGCTGACGACGCTGCGGCACGACGCCGTCCAGGGCACCTCCACCTTCGAGGATTACCAGGAGGTGATCGTCAACTGGTCGGGGGTTCTCTACCGCTGCCAGAACGTGGCCCTGACCTACCGCATCGCCAAGCTCGACACCGCCACCCCGGGCGACATGCGCGCCCCCGGTGCCGTGACCGGGGTCTTCGCCATCGAGACCGCCATGGACGAGCTCGCCTATGCGACCGGCCAGGACCCGATCGCCCTGCGGCTGAAGAACTACGCCGAATCCGACGCCACCGCCCAGGGGAAGCCCTTCGGCTCGAAGGAGCTGAAGAGCTGCTTCCGGCAGGGCGCCGAGCGCTTCGGCTGGGCGAAGCGCAATCCCGAGCCCCGCTCCATGCGCGAGGGGCGGGAGCTCGTCGGCTGGGGCGTGGCCACCGGCATCTGGGAATCGATGATGATGCAGTCGAGCGCCATCGCGACCCTGACGCCGGACGGCCGCCTGACGGTGGGCAATTCCACCGGCGATATCGGCACCGGCACCTATACGATCCTGACGCAGATCGCCGCCGACACCCTCGGCCTGCCGATGGACGCGGTGACGACCAAGCTCGGCGACACCCGCCTGCCGGAGGCGCCGGTCGCCGGCGGCTCCTGGACGGCGGCCTCCTCGGGCACCGCCGTGATGAAGGCCTGCCGCAACGTCGGCGAACAGGTGTTCAAGCTCGCCCGCGGGCTCGAGAACTCGCCGCTCGCCAATGTCGACTTCGACCGGGCCGTCTTCGCGGACGGCCGGATCTCGGTTGCCGGCGATCCGGGCCGCAGCGTCTCCCTGGTCGAGGTGATGCAGGCGGCCGGCATCGACAAGGTCGAGGCGGTCGAACAGGCCGGGCCCGACAAGGACTTCAATCAGAAATACGAGGCCTACACCCATTCGGCGATCTTCGTGGAGGTGAAGGTCGACGAGGAGCTGGGTCAGGTCCGGGTGACCCGCGTCGTCTCGGCGATCGCGGCCGGCAAGGTGCTCAACCCGAAGACCGCGCGCAGCCAGATCCTCGGCGGCGTCGTCATGGGGATCGGCTCGGCCCTGGAGGAGGAGTCGATGCTCGACCACCGGATCGGCCGGTTCATGAACCACAATCTCGGCGAGTATCATGTGCCGGTGAACGCCGACATCTACGACATCGACGTGATCTTCGTGGCGGAGGAGGACAAGGCGAACCCGCTCGGCGTGAAGGGGCTCGGCGAGATCGGGATCGTCGGCACCGCGGCGGCGATCACCAACGCGGTGTTCCACGCCACCGGCAAGCGGGTGCGCGACCTGCCGATCACGATCGACAAGCTGCTCTGAAGCCGAGATCCGAGCGCCGCCGCGCCCCGGGCGCGGCGGTCACATCAACGTCCACGGGCGCATCCGCATCGCGAGCGCCGTGATGCGATCTGGGGGTGCGCGCTCGGTCGGCGTGGCACGCCGCCTGTCGCTCCGCGCGCGAAGGCGCCGAGCGCTCGGAACCGAAACGGCGTGAGAGCTCCGTGAGCCACCTGCTGCACTCCTGGCGCTTCTGGGCGCTCGCCGCCGCCGGCTTCGCGGCACTCACCGCGATCCTCGCCAAGGTCGGGGTCTCGGGCGTCCAGTCGGATGTCGCGACCTTCGTGCGGACCGCCGTGATCCTGGTCTTCGCCGGGGCGATCGTCGTCGGCTCAGGGCAGGCCGGCGGCCTCGCGCAGATTTCCGGCCGCAGCCTCGTCTTCCTCACCCTGTCGGGGCTCGCCACCGGGGCGTCCTGGCTCTGCTACTTCCGGGCCCTGTCGCTGGGCGACGCCGCCCGGGTCGCGCCGATCGACAAGCTCAGCGTCGTGCTGGTGGCGATCCTCGGCGCCACCCTGCTCGGCGAAACCCTCAGCCTCGCCGCCTGGATGGGCGTCGGCCTGATCGCCGCCGGGGCCGCCCTCGTCGCATCCGGCTGGTAAGCGCTGGTCAGCGGATGCGTGCCGGCGCACAGATCCGTTAACCGGTGGAGCGCATCCTGACGGTCCCTCGCGAACGGGGACCGTCATGGATTGGGTCTATCGTGGCTTCGAGACCTCGCTGATCGGTCTCGCCCTGTGTCTCGGCCTCGCCGCCTGTTTGACGCTCGGTACCGAGCGGACACCGACCGGCACGCTCTCCGTCACCCTGCCGATGCTCACGGTGACCGCTCCCGCGCCCTGAGGCGAAGGGAGCGGTCGGATCCGGCGGAGCGTCAGGCGGCGCTGTTCACGGCGCGGAACATGAAGCTCCGGGCCTCGTCGTCCATCTCGGCCTTGAAGGCGTGGCGGCCCTTCAGCGCCTCGGCGGCCTGCGCGGCCGGCCGCGCGTTGAGCGCATCGAGGTGGCGCTTGACGTTGGGCAGGTCCCCGAAGGCGCCTTCGCCGAGGATGAACGGCACCATCCGGGCCCAGCCCCAGACCGCCATGTCGACGATCGTGTAGGTGTCGCCCAGCACGTAGGTGCGGTCGGCGAGGCGCTGGTCGAGGATGCCCCAGTGCCGGCGCGCCTCGAAGGTGTAGCGTTCGGTGGCGTAGGCGCCCCCGTCCTGCGCGAAGTGGCGGAAATGCACGCACTGGCCGGAGAACGGCCCGATGCCGGTCGCCACGAACATCAGCCACGACAGCATCTCGCCGCGGACCGGCTCGCCCTCCGGCAGGAACCGGCCGGTCTTGCCCGCCAGATACATCAGGATCGCGTTCGAATCGAACACGGTCACATCGCCGTCGACGATCGCCGGCACCTTCCCGTTCGGGTTGACCGCCGTGTAGGCGGGATCGAACTGCTCGCCCTTGCGGGTATCGACCGGCACCGGCTCGTAGGGCAGCGCCATCTCCTCGAGGCAGAGGGCGACCTTCATGGGGTTGGGGCTGAGATTGTAGAAGAATCGAATCACGGCGCTCTCCCTGAACGACCCCGGCAGGATGTCCGGGCCGGGCGAACGCACAAGCCGCCGCCGCGCAGGGCGGCTATTCCACGATGATCTTGTAGCCGCGACCCGGCACCAGCGCGGCGCCGCGCTCCAGGCCGTTGAGGACGAGGAACCGGTCGAGCGCCCGGTCGGGCACCGCCATGCGGCGGGCGAGATCCTCGGCATTGGCCGACATCGCCTGGACCACCTGCAGCCGCAGGGGACGCAGGACCGCCTCGTCCGGCGACACGGCGACGAGGGTCGCGGTCCAGCGGCGGAAGGCCGGGTCGGGATCGGCGGTGCCCTTGGCGGCCATGATCATCCGGTAGGTCGAATCGCCGATCCGGATCGCCGCGAGGCGGAAGGTCCACTCCTTCCCCCGCGACAGCGCGAAGGCCGCCGGGTGGCCGCCGACCTCCCGGGTCTCGAAGCCGGCCGGGTCGAAGGCGTCGTTCCAGCTCGCCTTGAGCACCGCGTCGAGGGGCTGGCCCTCCTTGGCCTCGATCTGGTCGAACAGCAGGCGCCGGCTGCCGTCCTGGGTCGTCCCGAGCACCGCCGAGCGGGTGTTCTCCAGGGTGAAGCCCTCCGGCACCTCGAAGGCGATACCGAGGCCGGGATGGATGAAGCGGTGCCCGCGCACCGCGCCGTCGCGCGGATTGTCGCCGTAGGCGAGGCCGTCCACCGCCGCGAGATAGGTGGCGCGGTCGTCGGTGCCGATGCCCGGCGCGCCGATGCGGCGGGCCGCCCGGGTGACCTGGGTGATGCGCTCGGCCGTGCCCGGATGGGTCGCCAGCATGTCGGGCGCGTTGGCGCTGCCGGCCTTCAGCCCGGTCGAGCGGCTGAGGGCGGTGAGGAAGCGCCCGGCCGCGAACGGATCGTAGCCGGCCTTGGCGAGGGTGCGCACGCCGGTGGCGTCCGCCTCCAGTTCCTGCTCGCGGGAGAACCGGGCCAGGGCGAAGCGGGACTGGTGCTGGAGCTGCGCGCCGGTATCGGGATCGTTCAGCACGTCGGCCACGACCCGGCTGACGAGCGCCGAGCGCAGCTCCAGCTCGCTGCGGGCCGTGGCGTGGTTGAGGGTCACGTGGGCCATCTCGTGCGCCAGGACGGCGGCCACCTCGGAGGTGTCGCTCGCCAGGGCCACGAGGCCGCGGGTCACGTAGAGCCGCCCGTTCGGCAGCGCGAAGGCGTTGACCACCGGCGAATCGAGGAGCGTCACCGTGTAGCTCTGATCGGGCCGGTCGCTGGCCCGCACGAGGCGGTCCGTCACCTCCGTGAGCAGCCGCATCACGTTGGGCGCCCGCGCCTCGCCCCCGAAGGAGGCCACGAGCTTGAGGTGGTCGGCGTCCGCGGCGCGCTCGCGGCCCGTCGTGCGCGGCGCCTCCGCGGGCACCCGGACCACGGCCGGCCGCACGGTCGCCTCGGTCTGGTCGGCGACGCAGGCGCCGAGCAGCAGGGCGAGCCCGCCGAGCGCCGCCGCACCGCGCGGGCGGCGTCCCGCCCCGTGGACGCACGCCCCGATGATGTGACCCGTGATCCCGCCCATCGCGATCAGCGCCGCAATTCCCGTTCCCCGTCCGGACCGGCCTCCGGCCGGTCCGCCTCGTCCAGAACCTCGATCCCGTCGATGGCGGCCTCCAAGGTCGGGCCGCGCCGGACCTCGAGGAGGCCGCGCACCTGCACGCGCCGGTCTTCGAGCGAGGCCGCACTCAAACCACGGGCGCGCATCATTCGCCAAGTGCGTTTCGATACCGTCACCGTGAGCCCGTCCGTGCCCCGGGCCGCGAAATCGAGATAGGTGCGCGCGCCCCGCTCGCCGATATGGCGGATGCGCCCCTCCACGACGACGAAATGCCCCGCCTTCGCCCGGAGCGCCGGGCCGTCCTGCGCCCCTGGAAGCGGCGCGCGCCAGAGGCCGAGCCTGCGTGCGCGGGCCGCCGCCTCCACGAGGCGCAGGGCGGGGCGGCAGAGCGAATCGGCCTCGTTCGCGTCCGCGACGGCGAGGCCCGCCCCGATGAGGCCGCCCGCCAGATCCTCCTCACCCTCCGCGATCAGGAGATCGGCCCGCACCCGATCCCAGCGGTCGGGCTGCCCGCGCGGAATCATCGTGACCCTGGCGCCCAGACGGGCCTCCAGCCAGGCCTGGGCCGCGGATGCGGCCTCCGGCGCGTCCGGCCACCGCAGCGAGTCCGGCACCGCCCGGACGCCCGACGCGAGGCGGATCTCCCCCCGGGGACCGATCCCCGCGATGACCTCGACGCGCGCCGGCCCCACCATGCATTCGGACAGGCTGGTCCGCGGGGCGGCCCGGACCGGCAGGACGCCCGGCGTCGCGGCGAGGGAGGCCGTGAGCACGACCGCGCGCACCGCTGCGCGCACCACCCGCGCCGCTGCCGCGCTCCGCTGTCTCTTCCAGCCCGTGATCCCGCCCATGGAACACCCCCGAGGCCGCGAGCCCCGGCCGTCCGCCTTTCCACCGGGCGCGGTTGGCCTCGGACGGGGAGAATGCTATGGAGCACGCGGTTGTCTCCGTAGCTCAGCTGGACAGAGCACAGGTTTCCTAAGCAGGTTCAATTGGGCGTCGCGTCGGGAAACCACGCGGCGGATCCGCTCAAAGTCGGGGAAAGCTTCCGGCATCGGCGCTCAGGCGTCCGATGCTCTGCCGATCCCGAGCCAAGCCCGACGGTGCCCCGGCGGGAAGGTGTAGAGACTAGACGGGCGGCACCTAACGGCTGGAGGCGATCCGGCCCACGGTGAAGGGATAGTCCAGGCCACGAACGCGAGCCTTCGGGACGCGGCGGCGAAAGCCGAAGTGGTATGAAACCTGGGGTCGCAGGTTCGAGCCCTGCCGGGGACGCCAAGTTTTCGCGTCTTGCAATTCTCTCCGGCCGCGGAGCCGCGCGCAAATCGTCCGCCACGGTGACCGCCTGCCGGTGACAAGTACCGAGGGCCGCGCTAAGCTTTGCTGCCAGGATTCATGGCGGGGGTGGACGAGCACTTCATGGCGGGCCAGAAGACCGATCAGCGCGACGTTTATGTCGGGCAACGCATCGCCGAGCAGCGCCGGAAGGCGTCGCTCACACAGCGCCGCGTCGCGCAGAGCTTCGGTATGTCTGCTGCCCAGCTCCAGAAGTATGAGAAGGGCACCAACCGGATCAGCGCCGTCCATCTCGATATCTTCTCGCGGATGACCGGCGTGCCGATGGATTACTTCTTCAAAGGCATGCCCCGGAACGATGACTTCGTCGCGCCGGGCTTCGGCGAGCGCGAGCAATCGGCCCTGTCGGATGGCGGCCTGAAGGGGCTGGCCGAAATCGTGGGCCGTCACATCACCGAAAACTTCTCCGAGGAAGCGCGCCGCGACGTGGCCGACGCCATCCGCGCCCTGGAGAGCAAGATCGGCGGTTGAGGCCGCGGCGGGATCCCCGGGGCGGCCGTTCTTTCGGTCGTTTCGTTCGTTATAGCGGATCCGTTCGTTCCTCCATCTTGACCGTCCACTGCTCGGGTGCGAGAACGCCCGCCCCATGAAGGGTCTAACGCCGCGATCGCGACGGCGTACCTCTGAAACCGAGGCCGTCTGATGCCGCGCTCAAACTATCTGTTCACCAGCGAGTCCGTGTCCGAGGGGCACCCCGACAAGGTCTGCGACAGAATCTCCGACACCGTCGTCGACGCCTATCTCGCGGCGATGCCGGAGGCACGGCTCGGCGTCGAGACCCTCGCCACCACCAACCGCATCGTCATCGCCGGCGAGGTGCGCGGGCCCGATTCGGTCACCTTCAAGGACCTCGAGGCCCTGACCCGCGAGGCCGTGAAGGATATCGGCTACGAGCAGTCGGGCTTCCACTGGAAGAACAACGACGTCGCCATCTACCTCCACGCCCAGTCGGCCGACATCGCCCAGGGCGTGGACGCCGCCGGCAACAAGGACGAGGGCGCGGGCGACCAGGGCATCATGTTCGGCTACGCCGCCGACGAGACCCCCGAGCTGATGCCGGCGCCGATCTTCTACGCCCACAAGATCCTCAAGGACCTCGCCGACGCCCGCAAGGCGAAGCAGGGCGACGCCGCCAAGCTCGGGCCCGACGCCAAGAGCCAGGTCACGGTCCGCTATGAGAACGGCCGCCCGGTCGAGGTCACGCAGATCGTGCTGTCGACGCAGCACCTCGACGAGTCCCTCGATTCCGCGGACGTGCGCGCCATCGTCGAGCCCTACATCCTCAAGGCCCTGCCGCAGGGCTGGGTCAACGAGGGCACGGCCTGGCACGTGAACCCGACCGGCAAGTTCGTGATCGGCGGTCCGGACGGCGATGCCGGCCTGACCGGCCGCAAGATCATCGTCGACACCTACGGCGGCGCGGCCCCGCATGGCGGCGGCGCGTTCTCCGGCAAGGATCCGACGAAGGTCGACCGCTCGGCGGCCTACGCGGCGCGCTACCTCGCCAAGAACGTGGTGGCCGCGGGCCTCGCCAGCCGCGCCACGATCCAGCTCGCCTACGCGATCGGCGTCTCGAAGCCGCTCTCGATCTACGTGGACCTGCACGGCACCGGGAACGTGGACGAGGCCAAGCTCGAAGCCGTGCTGATGGACGCCATGGACCTGTCGCCCCGCGGCATCCGCACGGCGCTCGGCCTTAACAAGCCGATCTACGCGCGCACCTCGGCCTACGGCCATTTCGGCCGCGCCCCGGAGGCCGATGGCGGCTTCTCCTGGGAGCGGACCGACCTCGCCGGCAAGCTGAAGTCCGCCCTCGCCTGAGGACTGAATCGCCCCGGACCCGCGGAGCGGGTTCGGGGCAGCGCCGGTTCCGGTGTCGTCCGGGGCCTGCTCCGGACGCACACCCACCGCGATCGGCGCCCCCATGCCTGGGTCCGACCGGTGGCCGGCTCGGGCCGGCAACCGCTCCCTCATCCGGGGCCGCCCCGCGGAGTCCGCATCCAGACGCGCCGGCGGATCCGGATCCGCGTCGGGACGGCGATCCCGGATCCGGGCTTGCCCGCGGCCCCCGGACCGACGGCGCGAGACACCGGCACGGGACGAAGGTCCCACGCCGCCGAGCAACCCCGCTGAGATGCGCAAGCCCTTCGACGGCGCACCGTGACCATGTCTGACACGTCTGGACGCGCCGCACCGCCGGCCGAGGAGCTGGAGCGCGCCTTCTTCGGCCGGCGCAAGGGCAAGCGCCTGCGCGGCCAGCAGGAGCGCCGGCTCGCCGAGCTTCTGCCGGCCCTGCGCATCGACCTGCCGCCGGACGACCGGCCCCTCGATCCGCGGACGCTGTTTCCCGCGATGGCGGCGCCGCCCGAGGCGCTCTGGCTGGAGATCGGCTTCGGCGGCGGCGAGCACCTCGCCGCCCAGGCGGCCGCGCAGCCGACCGTCGGCATCATCGGCGCCGAGCCCTTCGTGAACGGTGTGGTCAAGCTGCTGGCGGCGATCGAGGCGCAGGGTCTGCGCAACGTCCGCATCCGCGACGCGGACGTGACCGCCCTCCTGGCGCGCCTGCCGGATGCCTGCCTCGATCGGGTCTACCTGCTCTATCCCGATCCCTGGCCCAAGCGCCGGCAGCGCAAGCGCCGCTTCGTCTCCGATGCCTCGCTCGCCGAGATCGGCCGGGTGCTGAAGGATGGCGGCCTGTTCCGCTTCGCCAGCGACATCGACGACTACGCCGGCTGGACGCTGGTCCGGGCCGCGCGCTGCCCGGACCTCACCTGGACGGCACGGGGTGCGCAGGACTGGACGCAGCCCTTCCCGGGTTGGCCCGGCACGCGCTACGAGGCCAAGGCGCTGGAAGCGGGGCGGCGGCCCACCTACCTGGAATTCGCCCGGTATCCGCGCTGAGACCGGCCTCGATCGCGCCGCCCGGGCGCCGGGTCGCCGCAGGCGGAGCGGAACGCCTTGCCACAGTCACGCTCGATCGCCATCCTGAAGTCCCGCCGCGGTTGCGGATCGCGGGGCGGGGTTCATCTCCGGCGGGAGCGTGCCACGGCACGTTCGAGGATTCTTCCGAGTGAATGAGAGGGTGGGGCAGGACCCGGCGGCGGCGGACCCGTCCCGCACCGGCTTCGACGACGCCGCGATCGGCCTCGTCGTGCTGTCGGCGGACGAGGCGACGATCGCTGCCGCCAATCGGGCGCTGCACGATCTCCTCGGCTGGCCGCAGGGCGCCCTGCCCGGGCGGCCGGCCACCGATCTCCTGACCGAGGGACCGGAGGGGCTCCGGGACGGCCTCCAGTTCTGGCGCCGCTCGGACGGCACCTCCCTCGACGTGCGGGTCCGGCGCGCAGGCCTGACCCTGGTCGTCGAGGCGGTCGACGTGGATGCGGCCGCCCATTCCGAGGCGAACCGGGAGGCGCTGGCGGCCGCCGGGCTCGGGGAATGGCGCTGGGACCGGGCGACGGGCCTTCTCACCCTGTCGCGCCGCGCCGCCCGCATCCTCGGCCGGCCGCCGGGTCGCTCCGTCTCGTGGGAGGCGCTCAAGACCGGCCTGTCGCAGGCGGAACTCACCCGCCTGAGCGCGCTCATCGACGACGCGGCCGGAACCGACGAGCCCTATCAGTTCGACACGGCCACGACGGTGGCGGGGCGCTCCGTGATCCTGCGGGTGCGGGGGCAGGCCGTGCCGGGCCCGGACGGCAGACCGGCCAGTATGGTCGGCGTCATCCAGGACATCACCACACGGGTCGAGGCCCGGGACGAGATCCTGTCCCGCGACCAGCGCCTGCGGGTCGCGACCACGGTCGCCAAGCTCGGGATCTTCGAGTGGCACATGCTCGAGGACCAGGCGATCTGGGAGAACGAGCACATGTACGAGATCTTCGGGCACACGCCCGAGGATGGGACGATCGGCAAGACCGAGTTCCTCAACGACATCCTCCATCCCGAAGACCGTCCCGCGGTCCGCCGGGCGATCTCCAAGGCGCTGCGGGAGGACGGCGATCTCCACATCAGCGGCCGGATCCGGCGCAAGTCCGACGGCGTGTGGCGCACGATCGACATGGCCGGGCGGTTCGAGCGCGACGCCCCCGGCCGCCTGCCGCGCCGCCTGATCGGCGTCGTCGCGGACGTCACCGACCGCCGGGTCGCGGAGGAGCGCCAGAGCCTGCTGATCCGGGAACTGCATCACCGGGTGAAGAACACGCTGGCCACCGTCCAGGCCATCGTCGGCTCCACGGCGCGGACGGCGTCGAGCATCGAGAGCTTCTACGAGGCGTTCGTCGGGCGCATCAAATCCCTGGCGCATACGCACTCGGTCCTCACCGAGGACACGTGGCAGATGGCGTCCCTGGCCAACCTCCTGCGCAACGAGCTGAAGCCCTACGCGGAGGTGGCGCCGGACGGCGGCGCCGAGGGCCGCATCAGCCTCGACGGGCCGGCGATCGACCTGCCCTCCGAGATCGCGGTCCCGATCGGCATGGCGATCCACGAACTGACCACCAACGCCGCGAAGTACGGGGCGCTCTCGAACCGCACCGGGCGGGTGGCGGTGGAATGGTCGCTGGAGCCCGGCGGACCGGCCGGGATCCTGCGGTTCTCCTGGCGTGAGACGGGCGGTCCCCCCGTCTCGCCGCCGAGCCGTCAGGGTTTCGGGTCGCGCCTGCTGCAACGCGTCCTGATCACCCAGGTCCAGGCCGAGGTAACGACCGACTACGCCCCCGGCGGTTTCGCCCTGACGATGCGGGCGCCGATCCCGCCGCGCAACGACAACCTCAACCCGCTGGTGTGAGGCCGCGTCCCCGCCGCCGGCTCGGACAGGTCACCGTCCTTGCGGGGGACGGGGCCATCGAGCAGCGCACCGCGCCCGCAGACGGCGCGCGGCCCTGGGTCGCTGCGCTGCGCGCGCGCGGACGCGGGGGTCAGGCCGCGCCGCGGGTCCCGGCCTCGCCGCCGCCGTCCACGAAGGCCTTCAGCTCGTCGAGCGACCCGAAGGTGAAGCGGCCCTGCGGCGTCTCCGCCTCGATCGAGCCGTCCTCGAACATCACGTAGGTGTTGCCGCCCGAGGCGTAGCGCCCCACCACGGTGCGCGTGGCGGGCTTCGGAGCCGGCTCGGGCTCGGGGGGAGTGTCGAGGCTCGGGCGCAGGGCGGGTGTCTCCTCCTGCGGTCCCTCCTGCGGTCCCTTATGGGGCTCCTCCGACCGGGATTCCGGAGGCGGCTCGGGGGCGGCGAACAGGTCGTCGTCGGGCGCGAGCGCGGCTTCGGCCTTCGGGGCTTCCGGCGCGGGTGCGCGGATCGGCTCGGCCACGTGGACGGGAGGCGCCACATGCAGCGGCGGCGGCTCGGCCGGAACGGGTCTCTCCACCTCGGCCAACGAGGGACCCGCGACGGGCGTGCGGGCCTCGTCGGCCCGAAGTTCCAGGTTCGGCTCGATCCGGGGGCGCTCGGGGTCGAAGGCCGGCTCCACCACCGAAGGCACGATAAAGGCGGGCGCCGCCGGCAGGACCGGCGGCAGCCGGATCCGGCCCTCGTCGGGGGACATGGTCGGTGCGGCGCCCGCGGTGGCCTCCCGCGCGCCGGCCATCGGACCCCGCCCGATCGCCCGTTCGACCCGTCGGAAACCGAGGGCCACCACGCCGAGGCCGAGGAGGACCGCACCCGACGAGGCCGCCACAGACCCCGCGATCACCATCGCGAGCCCGCTCTCCAGACGCACGTACGGGAAGCCCTGGATCACGGCGGCGCAGCCCCCGATGATCATGGCGGCGGCGAGCGCGAACAGCGCAGCGATCATGATACTCTCTAGACACGGGCCGGCTGACGGCCGGCACTCAAGGCGGTCGCACAGTAAGGCCTACCGGTCATATTGCAAAACTCGGAGCTGAGATTGTCCGGGAAAGCGGAATAGTCCGGATCTCACCCGGCAATCCGCCGCGCGGACCGATCCGCCGCCGCGGCTTCGGGATCGACGGAACGTCCCGCGCTGCGGCCGAACGGCGTTGCCGTCCCGCGGTCGCCGACTTACCTAGCGGGCTCTCGACTCGGGACCCCCCGCCGGGGACGAGGCCGCCCCCTGCTAAGCGGAGAAAGACGCGATGACCTTCACCCTGCCGGAACTGCCCTACGCCTACGACGCGCTGGGGCCGTACATGTCGAAGGAAACCCTCGAGTTCCACCACGACAAGCACCACAAGGCCTATGTCGACACGGGCAACAAGCTGCTTGAGGGCACGGATCTCCAGGGCAAGAGCGTCGAGGAGATCGTCAAGGCCGCCTACAACACGAATCAGCCGCTCTTCAACAACGCCGGCCAGCACTACAACCACATCCATTTCTGGCAGTGGATGAAGCCGAATGGCGGCGGCGCGATCCCCGGCGCGATCGCCAAGAAGATCGACGAGGATCTCGGCGGCGCCGAGAAGTTCAAGGCGGACTTCATCCAGGCGGGCGTCGGCCAGTTCGGCTCGGGCTGGGCGTGGCTCGCCGTCAAGGACGGCAAGCTCGCGATCATGAAGACCCCGAACGGCGAGAACCCGCTGGTCCACGGCGCCAAGCCGATCCTCGGCGTCGATGTGTGGGAGCACTCCTACTACATCGACTACCGCAACCGCCGGCCCGACTACCTGAAGGCGTTCATCGAGAACCTCGTGAACTGGGAGCACGTGGAGAAGATGTACGCCGAGGCGACCCGCTGAGGCGTTTCCCCGGTGCCGCGGGCTTTGTGTCCGCGGCACCCTTGAGGTGGCGGCGGAAACCGGCTCTTGATGCGCCCGACGCCGGATGACCCGGTGCAAAGGGTCCGGCCATTTCCCTCCCAGCGACCTCCGCGACGTTCCCAGGGCGCGCCTATCCGCCTCCGCGGTGGGAGACACCATCCCGGCAGCGCCCCGCCCCATGATCCGCTCCATCCTGTCCGTCGGCGGCTGGACGCTGGTCTCCCGCGTCACCGGCTTCGCCCGCGACGTGGTGATGGCCGCCGTGATGGGCGCCGGGCCCATGGCCGACGCCTTCGTGGTCGCCTTCCGGCTCCCGAACCACTTCCGCGCGATCTTCGGCGAGGGCGCGTTCAACACCGCCTTCGTGCCGGCCTATGCCGGGCTCGCGGAGGCCGGCGAGCCCGGGGCGGCGCACCGCTTCGCCGACCGCGTCTTCACCCTGATGCTGATCGTGCAGCTCGTGCTGCTCAATCTCGCCCTGCCGGCCATGCCCTGGGTGGTCCACGCCCTGGCGCCGGGCTTTGCCGAGGACGGCGAGCGCTTCCAGCTCGCCGTGGCGCTGACCCGCATCACCTTCCCGTACCTGCTGTTCATGACGCTGGTGACGCTGCTGTCGGGCATCCTGAACGCCCACCGGCACTTCGCGGTGGCGGCGGGCGCCCCGGTCCTGCTCAACCTCGCCATGCTGGCGGCCTTGAGTGTGAGCTTCCTGTTCCCGAACGCCGCCTATGCCGCCGCCTGGGGCGTCGCCGTCTCCGGCGTGCTCCAGTTCGGCCTGCTCTGGTGGGGCTGCCGCCGGGTCCGGGTGATGCCGGACCTCGCCGTCCCGCGCCTCGATCCGGCGCTGAAGCGCTTCTTCACGGTGCTCGGTCCGGCGGTGGTCGGCTCGGCCGGCTTCCAGATCGCGGCCTTCGCCGACACGATCATCGCGAGCTGGCTGCCCACCGGGGCGGTCTCGGCGCTCTACTACGCCGACCGGCTCTACCAGCTGCCCTTCGGCGTCATCGCCATCGCGGCCGGCACCGTCCTGCTGCCGGAGATGAGCCGCCGGATCGCGGGCGGCGACGTGGCCGGGGCCCACGCGGCGCAGAACCGGGCCGCGGGTTTCTCCCTGGCCCTGTCGGCGCCGTTCACCGTGGCCTTCCTGACCATCCCGGGCCTGATCATGGCGGCCCTGTTCCAGCGCGGCGCCTTCAGCGCCGAGGATGCGGCCCGGGCGGCCTCGGTGCTGGCGGCCTACGGGCTGGCGCTGCCGGCGGTGGTGCTGGTGCGCAGCGCCGTGGCGAGCTTCTACGCCCGCCAGGACACCAAGACGCCGCTCTGGGCCTCCCTCACGGCGATCGGCGTCAACGTGGTCCTGAAGCTCTGGCTGACCGGCCCCTACGGCGTCACCGGGCTGGCGCTCGCCACCGCGGTCAGCCAATGGGTGAACCTGCTGCTGCTGCTCGTCCTGGCCAAGCGCCGGAACTGGACGGCGCCGGGGCGCACGCTCGGCCTCACCGTCGCCGGGGTGGCCCTGGCCTGCCTCGGGCTGGCGGCGGTCGCCGTCTTCGGCCAGGGACTCGTCCAGGCGCTGGTGCCGGCCCTCCCGCACGGGCGCGACCTCGTCGTCCTGGCGGTGCTGGGGCTCGTGGGAGCGCTGGTCTATGGCGGCCTGCTGGCCGGCCTGCTGCACCTGTTCGGCCTGCGCCTGCGCCGGGCCTGAGTGACCCGGCCGGGCTCGCCGCAGCGCGGGTCCGGCCCCAGATCGGGCGAGAGCACCGAGTGAGGAACACCATGACCGACGCATCAGGACCCCTCGCGGGCGTGAAGGCCGCGGTGTTCGACGCCTACGGCACACTGTTCGACGTGAACGCCGCGGTCCAGCGCTACGCCGAGGCGGTGGGGCCGGACGCCGCCCACCTCTCCGAGGTCTGGCGCAACAAGCAGCTCGAATACAGCTGGACCCTGTCGCTGATGGGCCAGTACGCGGCCTTCTGGGACCTCACCGTGCGGGCCCTCGACTACGCCCTGGCGGTCCACCCGCAGGTCGATCCCGGCCTGCGCGAGCGGCTCCTCGACGCCTACCGCGACCTCGATGCCTATCCGGAGGTGCCGGGCGTGCTGGCGGCCCTGCGCAAGCACGGGATCCGCACGGCGGTGCTCACCAACGGCAACGCCGCCATGGTCGACCGGGCGGTGGCCTCGGCGGGGCTGGCCGACCACCTCGACGCGGTTCTCTCGGTGGACGACGCGCAGGTGTTCAAGGCCCATCCCGACGCCTACCGGATCGCCCTGACCCGGCTGGCGGTGGGGCAGGGCGACGTGCTGTTCTGCTCGTCGAACCGCTGGGACGTGGCGGGGGCCGGGGTCTTCGGGTTCCGGACCGCCTGGGTCAACCGCAAGGGCCTGCCCGACGAGTACATGGATTCGGCGCCGACGGTCGTGATCGGGGCCCTCGACGGTCTGCTTTGACATCCGAGCCCGCGGGGGACGCGGTGCACCGGATGGCCCGCAGCGCGGCCGGGGCGGAATTTTTCGGCCGCGTCTTGGACTAAAGTCGACCTTGCAACGTGGGCGTGTCGCTCTTGGTTTGGGCCTGACTCGGACGCCGGGAAATCGAGCGTCGAGCGGGAGGAAGCGACTGATGAAGCGTATGTTGTTGGCGGCCGCCGCGATCTGCCTCGGGGCGGCGGGGCCGGCCTGGGCCCTGGACGTCACCAAGTCGGTGGATGTGGCCGCGTCGCCCGAAGCCGTGTGGAAGACGATCGGCGGGTTCTGCGGGATCGGCGACTGGCATCCGGTGATCGAGAAATGCGCCCTGTCGAAGAAGGGCGGCAAGGCGGTCCGGACGCTCAGCCTGAAGGGTGGCGGGACGATCGTCGAGGAGGAGGAATCCCGCAACGACACCAAGATGGACTACACCTACACCATCCTGGAAGGCCCGCTGCCCGTCACGGACTATCATTCCACGATCATGGTCGCGAAGGCCGGCAGCGGTTCCAAGGTGACCTGGAAAGGGACGTTCAAGGCCAAGGGCGCTCCCGACGCGAAAGCGGAAGAGGCCATCGCGGGCGTCTATGAGGCCGGCCTGAAGGGCATCGCCGACAAGGCGAAGTAGCCGGCCGGCGGAGGCGGGCCCTGCGCGCCTCCGCCCAGGAACTTCGGACGGGCCGATGCCATATCCGGCACACAATTCAATTGGCCCACTTCGGGGATTCTTAATCCTCCCGGTGTTGGATCGTCCTCAACACGAACGGGAGATCTTTCGCGTGTCCTTGAACGGTTCCTTCACGATGATTCGCGCTGGGGCCGCAGCCCTCGCGGCGACCCTGGTGCTCGGGGCGGTCGCCCCGGCCACCGCCCGCGACCAGACCGGTGCCATCGTCGGCGGCCTCGCGGCCGGCGTCGTCGGCGGCATGGTCGGCAGCGCCCTCGTCAACGGCGCGAACCCGCCGCCCCCGCCGCCCCCGCCGGAGTACCGCCCGCGCCGCGTCGTGGTCGAGGAGCCCGAGACCATCGTGGTGCGCGAGCGCCGTGGCCCGATCTGCCACTACGAGCGCCGCAAGGAATGGCTCGGCGACGGCGAGTTCACCTACCGCCGCGTCGAGGTCTGCGAGTAAGGCATCCGCGCGGTCGCGCGACCGGCGCCGCGTCCCCCGGGGGCGCGGCGCTTTTCATTTCACCACCAGCCAATCCTCGACCACGAGGGCGTCGAGGCCGGTGGTATAGAACATCAGGATCGCGTCCTCCGCGCCGTGGAGGATCGGCTTGCCCATCACGTTGAAGCTCGTGTTGAGCAGGATCGGCACGCCGGTGATCGCCGCGAAGGCGCCGATCAGGGCCGCGTAGGCCGGGTTCCGCGCCGCCGTGACGCTCTGGAGCCGGCCGGTCCCGTCCGCGTGGACCACGGCCGGAACCCGGGCCCGGACCGCCTCCCGCCAGACCAGGGTGCGCTCCATGTAGGGGCTGTCGGCGTAATCCTCGAACCAGTCCGGCCCGGCCTCGGCCAGGATCGACGGCGCGAACGGCCGGAACGCCTCCCGGTACTTCACCTTGGCATTGAGGGCGTCCTTGGCGCCCTCCGGCCGCGGATCGGCCAGGATCGACCGGTTGCCGAGCGCCCGGGGCCCGAACTCCGCCCGGCCCTGCACCCAGCCGACGAGGCCGCCCTCGGCGAGGATCCGCGCCGCCGCGCGCGTCGCCTCCGCGTGGCCGACGCGCTTGGCGCGGGGCTCCTGCTCGGCGAGCCGCTCCATCGGGCCGGTGGAGACCCGCGAGCCGAGATAGGGGGTCAGCGGGCGCTGCGCGTGCGGCGGCCCCGCCCAGTCCGGATGGTCCTCCGCGTAGGCGAGCCACGCGGCGCCCACGGCGTTGCCGTCATCCGCCGGGGCGGAGGGCACGTGCAGCCGGGTGAAGCCGGAGCGGCCGAGCACCCGGCCGTTGTAGGAGGAGTTCAGCCCGCAGCCGCCGGCGATCACGAGGTTTTCGGCGGGCGCCAGGGCGTAGGCTTCGGCCACCAGCGCGTCCATGAGGGTGCCGAAAAGATCCTGGCCGCAGCGGGCGAGATCGGCCCAGCCGGTCTCCAGGGCGTCCGCGGGGCGGCGGGCGCGGATCTCCGCGGCCACGGAGCGGATCGTCTCCGCGTCGGCATAGCGCAGGCGGTGGCCTTCGACCGTGCAGAGCCGGCCGAGCAGCGCGGCGAGATCCGGATCGGACCGCCCGTAGGGGGCGAGCCCCATGATCTTCCACTCCTCGCCCTTCACCTGGTCGAAGCCGGCGAGATCCGTGATCAGCCCGTACAGGAACCCCAGCGAGCCGCGCCCGCGATGGCGGCGCAGCTCCGTGATCCGGCCGCCCTCCAGGCGGTGGATCGCCGCCGCGCCGGTCTCGCCCATGCCGTCGACCACCAGGGCCGTGGCCGTGTCGAAGGGGCTGCCCCAGAGGCCGTAGGCGGCGTGGCAGAGGTGGTGCGGGTAGCGCCGCTGCCCGGCGATGGTCGCCCGGGGCGCCGCGCCGGTGATCCGGGCTTCCTGGTTCAGGGCCAGCAGGGTGCCATGGCCGGCCCGCTCCTGCGCGCCGTGGAGGTCGGCGATGAACACCCGCTCGGCCTGCTCGGGCACGAAGGAGCGGTTGAGCGCCGTGGTGTGGGCGGACAGCGCCATGAGGTCGAAGGCGCCGGTGCCCGCCTGACCACGCAGGAAGTCGGTGAATTGCGGGCCCCAGCTGGAGGCGACGACGAGTTCGGAGCCCGGCGGGACGTGGTCCTTCAGCAGCGACGCCATCACGGCCGGGGCGTCCGGCTCGCAGTTCGGCGCGCGCTTGTACTGCAGGACCCGCTCCGCCGCCTCGGCGAAGAGCAGGGTGCCGTCGGGTCCGACCAGGGCGAGGGCCGGGTCGTGGAAGGTGGTGGCGAGGCCGAGATAGAAGCGCATGCCGACGCGGGGTAGCGCATTTTTCCGCGCAGCGGATCCCGCCTCGTGCGCGGGACGCCGCTATCGCGTGGCGGTCCGCGGCTTGGCCAGCAGCAGAATCGCCGCGCCGGCGAGCCCCGACAGGACCGAGCCCGCGAGCACGCCGAGCTTCACGGCGGTCTCATGCTCCGGATCCGGGAAGGCGAGGCCGCCGATGAACAGGCTCATGGTGAAGCCGATGCCGCACAGCACCGCGACCCCGTAGACCTGCCCCCAGCCGGCCCCGGCCGGGCGCTTGGCCCATCCCAGCGCCACCGCCAGCCGGAGGCTCGCGAACACGCCGGCCTGCTTGCCGAGGAACAGCCCCGCCGCGATGCCGAGCGTCACCGGCTGGAGCAGGGCCTCGGGGGTGAGGCCGGAGAGGTCCACGCCCGCATTGGCGAAGCCGAAGACCGGCACCACCAAGTAGGTGATCCAGGGGGCGAGGGCGTGCTCCAGCCGGTGCAGGGGCGAGAGCGCATCCTCCGGCCGGCCCGGGCTGACCCGGATCGGGATGGTGAGCGCGAGCAGCACGCCCGCGATCGTCGCGTGGATCCCGGAGCGCAGCACGAGGACCCAGAGCACGAGGCCGAGGAGCCCGTAGGCCGGAAGCCATCCGATCCCCGCCCGGTTGAGGCCGTAGAGGGCGGCCACCACCAGGGCGGCGAGCCCCAGCATGGTGAGGTCGAGGCCGGAGCTGTAGAACAGCGCGATCACCACGACGGCGCCGAGATCGTCGACGATGGCGACCGCGCTGAGGAAGATCTTGAGGGAGACCGGCACCCGCGATCCGAGGAGCGCCAGGACCCCCAACGCGAAGGCGATGTCGGTGGCCGCCGGGATCGCCCAGCCCCGCAGGGTGCCGGCGCCGAGATTGGCCAGGGCGTAGAAGGCGGCCGGCACCGCCATGCCGCCCAAAGCCGCGCAGCCGGGCAGGATCCGGTCGGGCCAGGTCCGCAGCCGCCCGTCGAGGGCCTCGCGCTTGATCTCCAGCCCGACCAGCAGGAAGAACCCGGCCATCAGGCCGTCGTTGATCCAGTGCTGGACGCTCATCGGCCCGAGGGCCGCGTGGAGCCCGTGCGCGTAGGTTTCGGCGAACGGCCCGTTGGCAACGACGAGCGCCAGGGCGGCGGCCGCCATCAGGATCAGCCCGCCCACCGCCTCGCCGGCGAGCAGCGTGCGGATGATCGAGAGGGGGCGCGGGCCCCGCCTCCGCGGCGCGGTGTGGGGAGATGTCATCGCAGCAGGCCTTGCCGCGCATCCCAGGTGGGCGCAAGGGCGCGACCGTAACCTCTATGGCGCCAACCTCTATGACGTCCGTCCCAGCGCCGCGCGGATCAGGGCCAGCCCGTCCGGGCTCGACCACGCGGCCGGTCCCTTCATCACCCCGAGGGTGCAGCCCTGCGCGTCGATCAGCATCGTGGTCGGCAGGCCGGGCGATTGCGTGTCGCGCTGGATGATCGGAAGCACGCGGCCCCCGGGATCGGCATAGAAGGCGAGGTCGCGGATGCCGGCCTGCTTCAGCCAGGCCGGCGGCGTCTCGAGGTTGCGGGTGTCGACGTTGATGGCGACGACCTGGAAGTCGGGCCCGCCGATCTGCGCCTGGAGCCGGTCGAGGGCCGGCATCTCGGCCTTGCAGGGGGCACACCACGTCGCCCAGAGATTCACGAGGAGCAGCCGGCCCTTGAGGTCGGCGAGGCCGGTCTCGGCGCCGTCCGGCCCCTTGAAGCGGATGTCCGGCGCGGGCCGGGCCTGTGGCAGGGCCTGCATGGCGGCGACCTCGCCCTTCGCGGCGGCGTCGACCCGGGCGAGGGCGGGCTTGGCGGCGGCGCAGGGCTGAAGGGCGCCGCCCATGTTGCCGGGCAGGAGACCGCTCCCGTATAGGGCGAGGCCGAGGACGGCGAGCGCGGCGACGCCCGCGCCGGCCAGGATGGGCGTGCGGCCGGGCATCAGGCTCGGGCCTCGGGACGGTCAGGGCGCGGAAGGATCGACATGAGCAACCGGATGTGGGGCGGCCGCTTCGCGAGCGGCCCGGCGGAGATCATGGAGGAGATCAACGCCTCCATCGGGTTCGACAAGCGCCTCGCGCCCCAGGATATCCGCGGCTCGCTGGCGCATGTGGCGATGCTGGGCCAAGCCGGCATCCTGCCGGCGGAGGATGTGGCCGCGATCGAGGCCGGGCTCAAGTCCGTGCGCGACGAGATCGAGGCCGGCACCTTCACGTTCAAGCGCGAGCTCGAGGACATCCACATGTCCGTGGAGAGCCGCCTGACCGAGATCGTCGGGCCGGCCGCCGGCCGCCTGCACACGGCGCGCTCGCGCAACGACCAGGTCGCCACCGACATGAAGCTCTGGGTGCGCGACACCCTGGATTCGCTCGACCAGCAGGCCGCCGATCTGCAGCGCGCCCTCAGCCAGACGGCGCTGCAGCACGCCGGCACCGTGATGCCGGGCTTCACCCATCTCCAGTCGGCGCAGCCGGTGACCTTCGGCCACCATTGCCTCGCCTATGTCGAGATGCTGGCCCGGGACCGGGGCCGGTTCCGCGACGCCCGGGCGCGCCTCAACGAGTGCCCGCTGGGCGCCGCGGCGCTCGCCGGCACCTCCTTCCCGATCGACCGGCACGCCACCGCTTCGGCCCTTGGCTTCGACCGGCCGACCGCGAATTCCCTGGATTCCGTCGCCGACCGCGACTTCGCCCTGGAGGCCCTGGCGGCGGCCTCGATCTGCGCGGTGCACCTGTCGCGCTTCGCCGAGGAACTGGTGGTCTGGACTTCGGCCCAGTTCAACTTCGTGCGCCTGTCGGACGGCTACACCACCGGCTCGTCGATCATGCCGCAGAAGCGCAACCCCGACGCCGCCGAGTTGGTGCGGGCCAAGAGCGGCCGGATCATCGGCGCGCTGACCGGCCTGCTCATCGTCATGAAGGGCCTGCCGCTCGCCTATTCGAAGGACATGCAGGAGGACAAGGAGGGGACGTTCGACGCCCTCCAGGCCCTGTCGCTGTGCCTCGCCGCCATGACCGGCATGGTGAAGGATCTGGAGCCCAACGCCGAGGTGCTCAGCCAAGCCGCCGGCTCCGGCTACGCCACCGCCACCGACCTCGCCGACTGGCTGGTGCGCGAGCTCGGCCTGCCGTTCCGGCAGGCCCACCACGTCACCGGCCGTCTCGTCGGCGTCGCCTCCGCCAAGGGCGTCGGGCTGGAGGCGCTGTCGCTGCCCGAGATGCAGGAGGCGGAGCCGCGGATCACCGATGCGGTCTACGCGGTGCTCGGCGTCGCGAACTCGGTGGCGAGCCGCACCAGCTACGGCGGCACCGCGCCCGACAACGTCCGGCGGCAGGCGCAGGCCTGGATCGAGCGGCTGGGCTGAGCCGGCGCGCCCCGCGGGCCTCCGCCGCTCCTCCGTGCTCCTTGGCAGTGGCGCCCGGCGGATGTCAGAGTGGGTTCATGACCTTGTCGATTCACGGCGGAGGGGCCGCGTTGCGCGGGCGAATTCGGAACCCGGCCTGATCCGTCAGGCCGGGCCGACCCGCCCGTGAGCGCCCCGCGGCCGTCGCGCCGCATCCAAGGTCCCCGCCATGCCCACCCACGTCCCGACTCTGCACCTCGTGTGCGGCAAGATCGCCGCCGGCAAATCGACGCTGACCGACCGCCTGGGGCAGCAGCCCGGCACGGTCGTGGTCGCGGAGGATCACTGGCTCGCCCGGCTCTATCCCGGTGAGCAAACCTCCCTGGCCGACTACGCGCGCAACGCGGCGCGCCTGCGCGACGCGATGGCGCCGCACCTCGTGGCGCTGCTGCGACTCGACCTCTCGGTCGTGCTGGACTTCCCGGCTAACACCGTCGCCAGCCGGGCCTGGATGCGGACCCTGTTCGAGGCGGCCGGCGTCGCCCACCAACTCCACGTCCTCGACGTGCCCGACGCGGTCTGCAAGGCCCGCCTCCGCCTCCGCAACGCCGAGGGTGCCCATCCCTTCACGGTGACGGATGCCGAGTTCGACCTGTTCAGCCGCTACTTCGTGCCGCCGGACCCGGAGGAAGGCTTTACCCTCGTCGTTCACCGGGCGTAGCGCGGGCCGGGGGGCGTTTCGCTCCGCCGACAGGGCGGCGCCCCGATCGCCTCGGGCCCGATGACGGGCGCCCGGTCATCCACAGCGCCCATTAAAATTGTGCATTGCAACCCTCGGCCCGCCCGTGCGTTCAGCGTCTGGATAAGTCCGCTCAGTTACAAGCTTCGCCGTTCGGATCGGAGTTCGCAGGATGCCTGTCGAGAGTTGGCTTAACCCGGAGGACGTGCCGGATTTCGCGGCGCATGCCACGGCGATGATCGACGCCGCGTTGACCGGGTCGGGCCTGACGCGCGAATCCTACTGGGCCGCGGTCCGCAAGGGCTACAACACGCCCTACAACGATCCGCCCCGCAAGCGCGCCGCGCCGGCCCAGCCGGACGCGATCGCGGTCCCGGCCGGCCAGGCGGTCGAGCCGCTGCCGGTTCCGGCCGGACTGATCGCGGCCCGGGCGACGGAAGCCCGCGCGGTCTGATGTTCGAGAGATCCGGCCTCGCCATCTTGCCGACGTTTTACGCAAGCTTCACTAATCCCGATCCCCGGCCCGGCTCCTGACGGAGCCGCCCGTCGTCAGGAAGTGAAGATGGTCCGCGTTTCCCGCTCGCTCCCGGTCGGAGCTCTCGCCCTGCTCGCATCCGGGCTGGCCACCGGTTTGCTCGGCGGGGTCGGCCTTTCGGCGACGACGGCCCATGCCCAGGAGGTGGCGCAGGCCCCGGATGCCGGGGGCGGCGACGCGGCCCCGGGCCGCCGGGGGCGGCGGCATGGGCGCGAGCGGACCAAGCGCGCGGAGAAGGCGGCGACGCCGCCCGGCATGCAGCAGGCCACGCCGGTGGCGATCTTCGGCGACTGGAACGTGTTCGTGAACGGCGACGGCCGCAACAAGCTCTGCTACGCCATCGCGCAGCCGCAGACGCGCTCGCCCAAGACCCTGAAGCGCGACACCGCCTATCTGTTCGTGAGTGTGCGCAAGGGCGAGAACGTCCAGAACGAGGTGGCGGTGATGCTGGGCTTCCCGTCGAAGCCCGCGGCCTCCCAGATCAAGCCCGGCTCCGCGGCCGCGCCCACCGATCCGAGCCTCAACCTCGGTGCCAGCCGCTACGGCCTCGTGGTGAAGGACGGCAATGCCTGGCTGCAGAACCCCGCCGAGGAGGCGCGGGTCGTCTCGGAGATGAGCGCCCGCAACCCCAAGCTCGTGATCAAGACCACCTCGCTGCGCGGGAACCCGACGAGCGACGAATACGCCCTCGGCGGGTTCGCGGAAGCCCTGAAGCGCACCCGCGACGAGTGCGGCCGGTAGCGCGCGGGGCGGCGCGCGGGTCAGGCCCGGCGCAGCGCGGGGCGATGCGCCCGCGCGGCCGGCCGGCTCGGGGCACGCATGCGCGCGCGGGCCGCCCGGGCCGCCTGCTCGGCCGTGCGGAACACGGCGCCGTCGAGACCGTCGAACGCGCGCGCCGATGAGAAGAACCGGACGCCGCGCCCCTCGGGCACGGCGATCCCGGCGGTGACCTCACCGATCTCGATCACCCGGGCCGGTTCGGCAGGCCCGATGGCCGGGTCTGCGAAATCGGGACGGTCTTCGGGTTGGAACTCTGCGAGACTGTGCATCGGACTGGGAACTCCCTGGGCCGGCATATCGCCGTGCCGGATCGCGTGGGCTGCTGCGGACGGTCGGCGGGGCTAGCGTCGACAGCGCCGACGGGCGGCGGGGCAGCAGGGCGCGTTCAGGAGCGGGTGTCGAAGGGACGGTGTTCGCAGGACCATCGGATGTCCTCCAGACTGAAGGACCGCGCGGCACGGGGCCGTCGCAGTGCTTTAGCGTTTGATCACGCGGCGCAAGCTACGCTTCTCAAATCACCGCGGCCGGACCGGCGGAGCGCCCGGGCGTTCAGCCCGGCCGGCACCCTGAAAATGGGCGTGGCGCCGCACACCGTCAACGGAACGGACTTCCGATTTTCGGTGCCCGCCTGGCAGGAAGCCGGTGCCGGCCGCGCTCGGGGGAGGCGGGATCGTTCAGGCGGCGGCGATCACCGCGGCGAGGTCGGAGAAGTCCGAGAAGATCCGGGTCGCGCCGGCCTCCGCGAGGCCGGTGCCCGCCGGGTCGTGCCCCCAATGGCCGCCCCCGGTGAAGCCCGCCACCCGCATGCCGGCGCTCCGGGCCGCCGTGACGCCGGGCACGCTGTCCTCGATCACCAGGCAGGCGGCCGGAGCGGCGCCCATGCGCGCGGCGGCGAACAGGAACAGGTCGGGGAACGGCTTGCCCCGTGCCACCTGGGCCGAGGAGAAGACGTGCTCGCCGAACAGCGGCAGCAGCCCGGTCAGGGTCAGGGAATGGCGCAGCCGCACCGGGTCGCTGCTCGACGCGACGCAGACCGGCAGGCCCACGGCGGCGACCGCCTCGGCGACGCCGCGCATCGCCCGCAGCTCCGCGTCGAACAGCGCCAGGGTCTCGGCCTTCACCGCCTCGACGAAGCCGGCGGGTGCGGCGACCCCGTAGTCGCTGGCGATATGGGCCATGATCGAGGGCATCGCGGTGCCGGTGAAGCGGGCCCGCACGGTGGCGAAGTCGATATCGACGCCGATCCGGTTCAGTCCGGCCGTCAGGCAGGCGAGGCTCAGGGGCTCGCTGTCCACCAGAACGCCATCGCAATCGAAGATGACGAGGCCGAGATTCGTCGCGCGCGCGTTCAAGGTCGACCGCTCTCCCGCGGCCCGCCGCCGCGGGGCGAGCCTGTGGCACGGGCCCGGCGACCCGGCAACCGCGCGGATCGACGCTCGCCCCGGCCGCGCCGCAGACGCGCCGCTGGCGCTTGCACCTTGCGGTCCGGACCCATACTCCCGGGGCGGGCGCCCTCGGGCGCGCCGGCGAAAGCCCAAACGGTCCGTAAGGCAAGGCTCAGAAGGCCCCGCGATGTTCCGCTTCCTGGCCCGCGTCCTGGGCTTCCTGCTGATGGCCGGCGGCTTCGTCGCGCTGATCTATGACGGCGCCCGTTCCATCGCCAACAACGGCCTGCGGGTGACGCCCCTCTCCGACGTGATCGCCACCCTGTTCAAGGACAAGGCCAGCGCCCTGCAGGGCAGCGTGGAGGGGGCGGCGCCCTGGCTCTGGCACATCCTGGGCCTGCCGCTCACCCTGGCGCCGGCCTCCCTGATCGGCCTGGGGCTCGGCGCGGTGCTGCTCTGGCTCGGCCAGCCGGGCCGCGAGCCGATCGGCTTCCTGACGAAGCCCTGACGAAGTAATGACGAAGCCCTGGCGCTCGGGCGCGGCCTAACGGCCCGCGAGCCGGGCCTCGGCCTCCGCCAGCGCCCCCTTCAGCCGTTCGACCTCGGCGGTCAGCGCGTAGCGCTCGCTGACGTCGAACTGCGAGGCGAAGAAGTAGACGACCCGGTCCGCCTCATCCCGCACCGGCCCGACATAGAGGGCGTTCTGGAAGGTCGAGCCGTCCTTGCGATAGTTGAGGAGGTCGACCCGGATGTCCTCCTCCCGCCGGATGGCCTCGCGCAGGCGATCGACGGCCTCCGCCTCGGTTTCGGGACCCTGCAGGAAGCGGCAGTTGCGGCCGATCACCTCCATCCGGGTATAGCCGGTCAGCGTCAGGAAGGCGTCGTTCACGAAGACGATCGGGTTGTCGTGCTGGGCCGGATCCGTGATGATCATCGGCATCCGCGTCGCGCGCACGGCTGCGGCGAACGGATCGCCCCGCTGCGACCCCACCTTCACATTGTCCGGCACGTGGCTCGTGGCAGTCCCGCCCGTCTCCATGCGGATCAGCCCTTCCCAACGCCGCTCGGAGCGGCCATTCGATCAGTGTCTCTCGGGGGTACAAGCCGGAATTCGCGTCCGAGGTCCAGTCTCGCGTCAAGGTTTCGCGTCGCCGGGCCGCCGAACGCTTTTCTGGCCGCCTCCGCCTCCCCATATCGGCGGGAGTTCGACACCGGAAGGCAAGCCGATGTTTTCGTTCCGCAAGCGTCCCGAAATGCCGGCCCCGGCCGACGCCCTGCCGGGCCGCCCGACGCCGGTCCCGACAGCCGAGACGCATTTCGTCAACGGCAACCCGCTCAAGGGGCCGTATCCGCCGGGCATCGAGACGATCGTGCTGGGGCTCGGATGCTTCTGGGGCGCCGAGCGGCGGTTCTGGCAACTGCCCGAGGGCGTGTTCGTGACGGCGGTCGGCTATGCCGGCGGCTACACGCCGAACCCCACCTACGAGGAAGTCTGCACCGGCCAGACCGGCCACAACGAGGTCGTGCTGGTGGCCTTCGATCCGGCGGTGCTGTCCCGGGAGGCGGTGCTGCGGACCTTCTTCGAGAGCCACGACCCGACGCAGGGCATGCGCCAGGGCAACGATGTCGGCACGCAGTACCGCTCCGGCATCTACACCGTCGGCCCCGACCAGGAGGCCACGGCCCGGGCCGTGCGCGACGCCTACGCCGAGGCGCTCCGGACGCGCGGCTTCCCCGACGTCACCACCGAGATCAAGCCGCTGGAGCGGTTCTATTTCGCGGAGGCCTACCACCAGCAGTACCTCGCCAAGAACCCGGCGGGCTATTGCGGCCTGGGCGGCACCGGCGTCAGCTGCCCGGTGGGAACCGGCGTCGCCGCCTGAGCCTCACGGGCTCCGTCCGTCGGGCCGCGTCTGCGGGCCCGGCAACGGGGCGGCGCTGCCGTGCGGCGGCGGCGTGCTGTTCGGGCTGCGGAGCACGATCAGCACGCTGCCCAGCACCGAGAGGGCGACGGCGGTCGCGAAGAGGATGAAGAGCCAGCGGGGCATCCGCAGGCGTTAGCACATCGCGTCCGGCGCGCCGAGCGACCAGTCTCGCCGGGCGGATCGTTTCCGCGCCGCTCATCCCCTCGGCGGTGCCACCGTCAGCGCGGGTGGCGCGCGGACGGGTCGCCTCGCCCGCGATGGCGGCCGCCCCGCCTCCGCGCCTCCGCCCTACGGCGCCTTCAGAACCGCCCGGCAGGCGTTGGGGAGCGCGGCCATGGTCATGGCGGGCTTGGGTTTCGGCGGCACCTTCGGGGGCTTCGGATGCAGCACCGCATCCGAGAACCAGTAGCTGAGGTCGTCGCAGCCGTCGCCCGGCGGCGGCGCGCCCTGCGGCTGGCAATCCTCCTGGCCGGCCGGACAGGCGAGCCGGATATGGTAGTGGTAATTGTGCCCGTACATCGGGCGCACCTTGGACATCCAGCGGCTGCCCGCGGCGTCGCGGCACAGCGCCTTCTTGATCGCCGCGTTGACGAAGATGCGCTCCACCTCCGGCTGCTCGGCGGTGACCTTGATCAGTTGCAGGTGCGTCGGCGTCCAGACCTCCGGATCGATGTCGAGGCGGTCGCGGCGGACCATGTCGGTGGCCGAGGTCTCCTCGCGCTCCGCCCGGCTCATGCGGTGGTCGGGCATCGGCGTCAGCCAGACATCGGCGTCGATGCCGATCTGGTGCGAGGCGTGGCCGGTGATCATCGGGCCGCCCCGGGGCTGGGCCATGTCGCCCACGAGGAGGCCGGGCCAGCCGACCCGGGCCGCCTTCTGCGACAGGCGCTCGATGAAATCGACGAGGTAGGGCGTGCCCCACATCCGGTTGCGGGACGGGCGCATGACCTGCCAGTTCGGACCGTCCAGCGGCAGCGCCTCACCCCCGGAGAAGCAGCCCTTGGCATAGAAGCCGTAGATGTGCGCCGGCCCGGAGGCCGCCTTGGTGACGCGCCCGAACAGCGCCTTGGCGGGCGTCGAGGGCGCGTCCGGATGCTCCAGGGGCGGCAGGGGCTTCGGATTGACGCTGCCGCGATCCTGGGCCTGCGCGGCGGCGGGCAGGAGCAGGGCGGCGAGCGCGAGGCTCGGGGCGAAACGCGGCATCGGCATGCGGGGGCTGTTCGTCCGGCTGGAGGGGGCGGGCGCGGGCGGCCCCCCCGAACCTCGCCCAGGGGCGGGGCGTTTTTCGGGCAGACAGCCCGCCGCGTCACGCGAAACGGTCGGGCGGATCCACCGCGACGACCCGGCGGCGCCCTAGCGGATGGGGCGGGTCACCGGTCCGCACCAGCCGGGCAGGTAGTCGGCGTCCTTGGATTTCGCCAGCGCCATCGCCCGCTCCAGGGCGGAGGAGAAGTCGCCCTCGATCCGCTTCTCCTTGATGTTCCGCCGCAGGAAGTCGGCCCACAGGAACTCGCTGAACGGGGTGGTATCCTTCGCGAAGCCGCCGGCCCGGCGCAGCTCGCCGGCGAGGCTGCGGTAGGGATCGTCCGCCAGGGCATCGACCGATTTCGGGATGTCCTTGAAGTGCTGGCGCACGCCCTCGGCATCGTAGGGATGCGCCCAGGATTTGTGGTCGCACACCGTCCAGAAGGCGTCCTTGTCGAGGTAGTGCAGGTCGGCCACCACGGTGACGAGCACGCTCTCGACCCCCTCCTCGTGCAGGGCGCGGGAGAGGTGGTGATGATCGATGATGTAATGGCGCTTCTTCGGCCCGAGCAGCGTCGGGATCATATGGGCGCCGAGGAACTCCTCTTTCTTCTCGCCGTCGTATTCCCGCCAGCGCCGCCGCTTCTCCGCCACTTCACGGTAGCCCACCGTCATCTGCGTCGGGCGCAGCTCGGCGATCGGGATTGTTCTGAGCAGCGGCTCTCGGGTGGCCATGGGATCTCCTGACTGCGGGATTTTGTCACGCGCACGTCACAAGCTATTCGGGACCGGCAGATCGGACAGGGCGCGACGCGCTCACGTTTCCGGCATCGCGCGCACGGCTTCGAGGACGAAGACCCGGATCGCCGAAGACAGGTTCTGCCCGTCGCGCCCGGCATCGATCGCCCCGATGAGGGCCTGGACGGACTGGCCCCGCGCCTCCGCGATCTCCCGCAGCGCCGCCCAGAACGGATCCTCCAGGGACACGCTGGTGCGGTGACCGGCGATCATCACGGAGTGCTTGGTGAGGCCGGCGCTCACGGGAGGCGGATCATGCGTTCGGGTCGGAATCCGGCTCGTGCCGCGCGAGGCGATGGCCCTCGTGGCGCTCGGTCTCGAGGGCCTTGCGCCGCTGCTGGAGGGTCTTGGCCTTCTTCGGCTGGCCGAAGGCGATCCGGTTGGCCTCGGCCTTCGTGTCGGCCTCGGCACGGGCCTTCGCCTTGCGGATCTGGCGCAGATTGATGATCTCGGCCACGGATCGACTCCCGTAACCGGCGCGGGAGGCTCCGCGCCGGGACGTCACACAACAATCAGTCGGCGCTGGGCGCCAGCATCGTCTCCGGCCGGACCACGCGCTCGAACTCCGCCTCGGTGACGTAGCCGAGGCGCAGGGCCTCCTGCTTGAGGGTGGTGCCGTTCTTGTGCGCGGTCTTGGCGATCTCGGCGGCCTTGTCGTAGCCGATCGAGGGGGCGAGCGCGGTCACCAGCATGAGCGAGCGGCTCATCAGGTCGGCGATCTTGTCCTCGTTGGCCTTGATGCCGACGACGCAATTGTCGGTGAAGCTCACCGCCGCGTCGGCGAGCAGCCGCACCGATTGCAGCACCGCGTTGGCGATCACCGGCTTGAAGACGTTGAGTTCGAAATTGCCCTGGCTGCCGGCGAAGCTCACCGTCGTGCCGTTGCCGATCACCTGGGCGCAGACCATGGTCAGCGCCTCGCACTGGGTCGGGTTGACCTTGCCGGGCATGATCGAGGAGCCGGGCTCGTTCTCAGGGAGCGACAATTCGCCGAGGCCGGAGCGCGGGCCCGAGCCGAGGAAGCGGATGTCCTGGGCGATCTTGAACAGGCCGGCGGCGAGGGCCGCGAGCGCGCCCTGCGTGAACACCAGCGCGTCGTGGGTGGCCAGCGCCTCGAACTTGTTCTCGGCGGAGGTGAAGGGCAGGCCGGTCAGCTCCGCGACCTTGGCGGCGAAGCGGTCGGCGAATTCCGGATGGGCGTTGAGGCCGGTGCCGACCGCGGTGCCGCCCTGGGCGAGTGCCAGGACCCCCGGCAGGGTCGCGGCGACCCGCGAGCCGCCGAGCGCCACCTGGGCGGCGTAGCCGGAGAATTCCTGGCCCAGCGAGACCGGCGTCGCGTCCTGCAGGTGGGTGCGGCCGATCTTGACGATCGACGCGAACGCCTTGGCCTTGGCGTCCAGCGCGCCGTGCAGGTGGGAGAGCGCCGGCAGCAGGCGCCCCTGGATCTCCCGCGCCACCGCGATGTGCATGGCGGTGGGGAAGGTGTCGTTCGAGGACTGGCCGCGGTTGCAATGGTCGTTCGGGTGGACCGGCGACTTGCCGCCGCGCTGGCCGCCCAGCCGCTCGTTGGCGAGGCTCGCGATCACCTCGTTGGCGTTCATGTTCGACTGCGTGCCCGAGCCGGTCTGGTAGATGACGAGCGGGAACTCGTCGTCGTGGCGGCCCTCCACCACTTCGGCCGCCGAGGCCGCGATGGCGTCGGCGAGCGTCGCGTCGAGGGCGCCGAGATCCTTGTTCACCAGGGCGGCAGCCTGCTTCACCACCCCGAGGGCGTGCACGAGGGGCGCCGGCATCCGGTCGGTGCCGATCTTGAAGTTCTGGATCGAGCGCTGCGTCTGCGCGCCCCAGTAGCGATGCGCCGGAACCTCGATCGGCCCGAAGGTGTCGGACTCGGTGCGGGTGGCGGTCTCGGTGGGCGACATCGTGGCCTCTACGTCTGGTGCCGTGCGGTGCCTACTTAAATGAGGCGCGGGTGAATCGCGATGCCGGTTTTCCCGGCACCCCGACAAGAGCGAAGCTCTGTTCCCGCCGGACAAGGAGCCGATGAGCGCGACGATCGATCTGTCCGAACCCGCCGCCCGGTTCCGCCCCGTCGTGCCGCCGCCGCTGAAGGCGCCGCTCGGCCTGTTCGACTTCCTGCGGGCGGCCCGGAAGAATCCGATCACCACCTGGATGGACGCGCATTTCAAGCTGCCGGTGGTGGCGGCCGAGGGCGCGATGGGCCGGATCACCCTGGTGAGCGACCCGGCGCTGATCCGCTACCTGCTCATCGAGAACGCCGACGGCTACCGCAAGGACGACCTGCAGCGGCGTGTCCTCGCCCCGGGGCTCGGCAACGGTCTGCTCAGCGCCGAGGGCGACGAGTGGCGCCTCCAGCGCCGGACGCTGGCGCCGATCTTCAACGCCCGCACGGTCCAGGGCTTTTCGGAGGCGATGAACGCCGCCGGCGCCCGTCTCGGCCGCCGCCTCGTCCGCCGCGACGGCAAGCAGGTCGATGTGGCCCTTGAGATGACCCGCGTCACGCTCGACGTGCTGGAGCGGACGATCTTCACGCAAGGCCTGCCGAGCGATCCCGATGCCCTCGGCCGTGCGATCACGCGCTTCCTGGAAGCGGTCGGGCCGATCGACCCCCTCGACGTGTTCGGCGTGCCCGATTTCGTGCCGCGGATCGGCCGCCTGCGGGCCCGTCCGGCGGGCCGCTTCTTCGCCGAGGTGGTCGATGAGCTCATCGCCCGCCGCAAGGCGCTGATGGCGCGGGGGGAGGCGCCCCGGGACCTGCTGACCCTGCTGCTCGAAGCGCAGGATCCCGAGACCGGCAACGGGCTCTCGGATCTCGCCGTGAAGGCCAATATCGTCACCTTCATCGCCGCCGGGCACGAGACCACGGCCAATTCCCTGACCTGGACGCTCTACTGCCTGTCGCAGGATCCGGCCGCCCAGGCGCGGATCGAGGCCGAGGTCGACGCCGCCGGGCCGGGGGATTTTTCCGCGGAGCGTCTGCCGTTCACCCGGGCGGCGATCGAGGAGGCCATGCGCCTGTTCCCGCCGGTGCCGTTCCTCAGCCGTCAGGCGATCCGGGACGACCGGCTCGGCCGGATCAAGGTGCCGCGGGGCTCGCTGGTCATGGTGGCGCCCTGGGTGCTCCACCGCCATCATCTGCTGTGGGAGGATCCGGAGGCCTTCGTGCCGGAGCGGTTCCTGCCCGAGAACCGCGACACGATTCCGCGCTTCGCCTATCTGCCGTTCGGGGCGGGGCCGCGGGTCTGCATCGGCCAGAGCTTCTCGATTCAGGAGGCCGTGATCGTGCTGGCGCATGTGGTGCGGGCGGTGCGCTTCCGGCTGCCGGCGGATCATCCGCCGGTGACGCCGCTCCACCGGGTGACGCTGCGGCCGGAGCATGGCTTGCGCATGGACGCGGTGGCGCGGGGCTAGGCCGGGCCCGGTCACCGTGCCGCGGTGCAGGCCGGCGCCGTGCAGCAGGACGGCCGGAGGGGAAGGCGACCGGATCTGATCGACGGTCTCGAGGGTCGCGCATCGCCTGGCGATCGGGCGCGGGCTCCCCGCAGCCGCCGACAGCATCGGCGGCGCGACCGTGTCGTCTCCCGTATGACGTCCCGGCCGTCGATCCGGCCCGGGAGACGCTCAGCTCTTCTTGCGGAAGGCGTCCAGGCTCACGACCTCGGCGCTGCCCTCCTCGCCCTCCTTCTTGGCGGCGGGGCGGGGGGCCTTGTCGTCGGACTTGCCGGCGGCTTTCTCGCCCTGAGCGGCGGGAGCGGGCAGCCCCTTCGGCGCGCCGGAGCCGATCGTGGCGAGACCGGCGCTCTTGGGCCGCACCTCGCCGGGTTCCGAACCGGCCCCGCGCGGGCCGGGCTTGGCCGGGGCGGCGTTCGCCTCCTCGGGGGTCTCGCCGGCTTCGCTGAGATCGAACTTCAGGCCGAACTGCACGGAGGGATCGAAGAAGCCCGACAGGGCGTCGAACGGCACCAGCAGCCGCTCCGGCACCCCCGAGAAGGACAGGCCGACTTCGAAGGCGTGCTCGGTGACGTTGAGGTCCCAGAACTGGTGCTGCAGGACGATCGTCATGTCCTGCGGGTACTTCTCCCGCAGGGCCTGCGAGATCCGCACGCCGGGCGCTTCCGTCCGGAACGAGACGTAGAAGTGATGCTCGCCCATCAGGCCCTCGCGGGCCGCGTCGGTCAGCACCTTGCGGACCACGCCGCGCAGGGCGTCCTGTACCAGTAGATCGTAGCGGATGAGGTCGTCTGCCATCTGCGGTTGCGCTCTCGCCCGGTCTGCCCGGCGCCCCGCCGCGGATGGCTGGACCGAGGATTGGAAGTGGAGGCTTCTGTTGCCAGGTGCCTCCGAACCCCGCCTATGCGGTGCTACCCGCTAGGACTTTAGGTCGGTATTGGGGACCGCTTACGCGGCCACCGCCACCGGAGCAAAGTTGTCGTTGGCAACTATTGCAAAGGCCCGATAACGGCGGAACCATGCCGAGCGAAAGTCCAACCTTTACGCCCTCGTCGATCCTATTTCGCCCCCGCCAAAGCCCAGGCTAAGATCACGCGCCTTGCGGCAGCATGTCCTGGGCTCGGGTGGAGGCGCCGGGTACCGCCCCCGGGTCCGATAGGTTTATTGCGAAGAACGTTTATCGCCATAGCCGGCCTCGCGACCGGCTCCCAAGATATAGAGGGGATCGGTCCGGTTTTGAAGCCCGATCGTGTCGCGCCGCCGTCTCATTTGGAGCCTCCGGGTGAGGCTGTTGCCGGAAGCGCGCAGTCGTCTTCCGGCGCGGTGGCCGACGCCCCTCGTCCCGGCATCTGGTCGGCGACCTGGCATCTCGGCGGGCTGGTCGCGCTCGTCGTCTTCTATCTCGGCGCCGCGAGCCTGCTCGCGCTGGCGGTCGTGCGCGTCGGGTTCGATCTGTGGAGCGGGATCGATCCGTTCCTGCCGCCGGAGCGGCGCCCGTTCCTCGGTGCGGTGGAGCTGACCCACCGTGCCTTCGCCACGGACGTCCTGCGTCAGGTGTTCCTCGCCGTTCTGGTGGTGGGTGCGGCCTGGTGGCGCGACCGGACCGGCTGGCGCCGCCGCCTCGCCCTCGACCGCGAGCGCCCGAACGGGATGCGGCCCGTCGCCCTGCTGGGGCTCCTCCTCGTCTGGCCGGTTCTGCACATCGCCTGGGTCACCGGCACCGCGGAACTGTTCGGTGCCAGCTTCGGCCAGCACGTGCGGCTGTCCCCGTTCATGAGCCAGGCCGCGGTGGCGGCGTGGCTCGCCTATCTGGCGATCCTGGCGCCCGTGGCCGAGGAGCTGCTGCTGCGCGGCGAGGCCTTCGCCCGTGCCAGGGCGGTGCTGGGGCCGGCGGGGGCGATCCTGGTCACGGCGGTCATCTTCGCCGCCGCCCACATCTCGTCCTGGGGGCTCGCCCGGCCGGTCTCCCTGCTGCCGCTCGCCCTGGCGCTCGGCTGGCTGCGCTGGCGGACCGGCCGGCTCTGGCCCGGGATCGCCCTGCACGGCTGGTCGAACCTCGCCCTCGTGACCTACCTGCTCTGGCCGGCCTGACCGCCAGCTGGTGACGGCGGTGGACAGATGTCGGCGGCGCGCTTGCCCGCCGTCGCGTCGGCGCGCAGGAATGACCGATGGACGCTTATCAGGACCTGCTCCGGCGCATCCTCGACGAGGGCGTGGCCAAGGACGACCGCACCGGCACCGGCACGCTCTCGGTGTTCGGCCACCAGATGCGCTTCGACCTGTCGGCCGGCTTCCCGCTGGTCACCACGAAGCGGCTGCACCTGCGCTCGATCATCCACGAGCTGCTCTGGTTCCTGACAGGCGATACCAACGTGGCCGCGCTCCAAGCCAACGGCGTGACGATCTGGGACGAGTGGGCCGACGCGCACGGCGATCTCGGGCCGGTCTACGGCAAGCAGTGGCGCTCCTGGGAGAAGCCCGGCGGCGGCACCGTCGACCAGATCGCCTGGGTGCTCGACGAGATCCGGCGCAACCCCGATTCCCGCCGCCTGATCGTCTCGGCCTGGAACCCGGCCGACCTCGACCGGATGGCGCTCGCCCCCTGCCACTGCCTGTTCCAGTTCTACGTGAGCGAGGGGCGGCTCTCCTGCCAGCTCTACCAGCGCTCGGCGGACGTCTTCCTCGGCGTGCCCTTCAACATCGCGAGCTACGCCCTGCTGACCCACATGATCGCCCAGGTGACCGGCCTCGGGGTCGGCGACTTCGTCCACACCTTCGGCGACGCGCATCTCTACCGGAACCACCTGGAGCAGACCCGGACCCTGCTGGGCCGGACCCCGCGCCCGCTGCCGCAGCTGCGGCTCAACCCGGAGGTCCGCGACCTCTTCGCCTTCCGGTACGAGGACATCGCCATTGCGGGCTACGAGCCGCACCCGGCCATCGCGGCCCCGGTGGCGGTATGAGCCCGATCGTCTCCCTGGTCGCCGCGGTCGCCCGCAACGGCGTGATCGGCCGCGACAACGGCCTCGCCTGGCATCTCTCCAGCGACCTGAAGCGCTTCAAGGCCCTGACCATGGGCAAGCCGATGCTGATGGGCCGGCGGACCTGGGATTCGATCGGCCGTCCCCTGCCGGGGCGCCGCACCCTGGTGCTCACCCGGGATGCCGGCTTCCGCGCCGAGGGGGTCGAGACCGTCCATGACTGGCCCTCCGCGCTGGCGGCCGCCGCCGGGGCGGAGCTGATGGTGGTGGGCGGGGCCGAGATCTATGCGCTCGCGCTCCCGCAGGCCGACCGGCTCCATCTCACCGAGGTCGAGGCCGAGCCCGAGGGCGACGTGCGCTTCCCGGCCTTCGACCGCGGTCGCTTCCGGGAGACGTTCCGCGAGGCGCATCCGGCGGGACCCCGGGACGAGCACGCCTTCGCGTTCGTCGATTGGGAGCGCGTCCGCTGAGGCGCGCCGCCGCAATTGCGTTCCATGCCGCGCATGCCCACCTGCCAGCCTTGACAGCACGGGGCGCGCGCCCGCAGGTGCCTGTCGGGTGCGCGTGCTCACGCCGGGCCTGCGCATCCTGCGGGAAGATGCGTGCGTGCAGGCTCTTAAGGCTTGAGGCCGGATGCGGTCGCCTCGCGATCGATCCGGATGGCCGGGACTAGGCGGGCGAGCGTGGCCGTTCAGGCAGGGGGCGCCGGCCGGGGTATGGGCCGGGCGCGGACAGGCAGGAGACGACGTCTAGGATGCCTTGGAGCAATCAGAGCGGCGGCGGGGGCCCGTGGGGCCGGCCCGGCGGCAACGGCGGCGGTCCCTGGGGTGGTGGCGGCGGCGGCGGCAAGACGCCGCCGAATCTTGAGGACCTGCTCCGGCGCGGGCAGGACCGCCTGCGCGGTCTGATCCCGGGCGGCGGTGGCGGCTCGGGCGGCTATGGGGGCGGCGGGGCGCAGGGTGTCGGCGGCGGCCGCAGCGCGGCGGTGATCGCCGTGCTCGCCGTCGCGATCTGGCTCGCCACCGGCTTCTACACCGTCTACCCCCGTCAGGTCGGCATCGAGACGATCTTCGGCCGCTATGTCGGCACCAAGGGCGAGGGCCTGCGCTACAACTTCCCCTATCCGATCGGCGGGGTGGTGAAGCCGGATGTCGGCTCCCAGAACTCGATCCAGATCGGTTTCCGCGCCGGTCCGAACGGCCAGGGCCGCACCCGCGACGTGCCGGACGAGAGCCTGATGCTCACCGGTGACGAGAACATCGTCGATCTCGATTTCGAGGTGCAGTGGCGGGTCAACCCGCTGAAGGCCTCCGACTTCGTGTTCAACCTCCAGAACCCGGAAGGCACCATCAAGGCGATCTCCGAGAGCGCGATGCGCGAGGTGATCGGCCGCCGCAACATCCAGGCGATCCTCACCAACGAGCAGTCGAGCATCGCCCAGGAGGTGAAGGAGATGGTCCAGAAGGCGCTCGACGAGTACGGCGCCGGCGTACGCATCGAGGTGGTGCAGCTCGTCTCGGTCAATCCGCCGCCGGAGGTGCGCCCCGCCTTCATCGACGTGAACGCGGCCCAGCAGGACGCCGACACGGCGCAGAACGAGGCCAAGACCTACGCGAGCCGCGAAGTGCCGCAGGCCCGCGGCAAGGCGTCCCAGATCGTCCAGCAGGCCGAGGCCTACCGGACCAAGGCGACCGCCGACGCCACCGGCCAGGCGGCCCGCTTCAGCGAGGTCTACGCCTCCTACAAGGCCGCCCCGGCGATCAGCCGCGAGCGGATCTTCCTGGAGACGATGGAAAAGGTACTGGGGTCCGTGAACAAGGTGATCATCGACCAGAACGGGACGCAGCCCGGGGCGGCGACCGCCGCCGGCGTGCTGCCGGTGCTGCCGCTCTCGGAGTTCGGCGCCCGCGCCCAGACCCAGACGGGAGCCGCCCGATGAAGCAGGCTCTCCGCACCGGCCTGATCGCGATCGCGGCGATCGTCGCGATCGGCCTCTACGCGTCGATCTTCACCGTCGGCCAGATGCAGCAGGCCCTGGTCCTGCAGTTCGGCCGCGTCCGCGCCGTCCTCAACGCCACCGGCGAGGAGAAGCCCGGCCTGTACTTCAAGATCCCGTTCATGGAGAACGTGGTCCTGTTCGACAAGCGCGTGCTCGACCTCGACCTGCCGGTGCAGACGGTGCTCACCGCCGACCGGCAGAACCTGGAGGTGGACGCCTTCGCCCGCTACCGGATCCTCGACCCGCTCCGCTTCTACCAGGCGGTGGGCAATATCGGGCTCGCCAACCAGCGGCTCGCGAGCTTCACCAATTCCGGCCTGCGCAACGTGCTCGCCCGCTCGACCCGCGACGCCATCGTGAAGACCGACCGCGGCCAGCTGATGCACCAGATCCAGGAGGACGTGAACCGGCAGGCCAAGGCGCTGGGCATCGAGATCGTCGACCTGCGCATGACCCGCGTCGATCTGCCCGCGCAGAACTCGGCCGCCGTCTACCGGCGGATGAAAACCGAGCGCGAGCGCGAGGCCGCCGACATCCGCGCCAACGGCGACCAGATCGCCGCCACGATCCGCGCCAAGGCCGACCGCGAGGTCACGGTGATCCTCGCCGACGCGACGCAGACCTCCGAGCAGCTGCGCGGACAGGGTGACGCGGACAAGAACCGCATCCTCGCCGAGGCGTTCGGCAAGGATGCGGACTTCTTCAGCTTCTACCGCTCGATGCAGGCCTACGAGAGCGGGCTGAAGGGATCCGACACCCGTCTGGTGATCAGCCCGACTTCGGACTTCTTCCGGTACTTCAGCGACCCGCAGGGCCGGCCCCCTGCCCCGGCGGCCCGCGGGCCGCGCGGACCGGCCGATCCGAGCGCCGCCACCGGGTCCACCACCGGGTCCGCGGCCGGGACGGCACGCTGATCGGGATGCGAGTTGGCGCCCCGGCGTCCGGAGACTACCTTGCAGGAAAACCCGCGGGCCCCCGATCATCGGTCGAGGCCCGCGGCGCCGGAAACGCGTTCTTGAAGAGGTCGACCATGCACCCCGTCGCGAGCGCCCCCGTGGCGCCCTTCGGCCGCGCCACCGCGCAGCCCCGTTCCCGCGCCCGCGCGCTGATGGCCTCGATCCTGATCGGCGCCTCCGTAGCCGCGGCCGCCCTGCCGGTTCCCGCCCTCGCCAAGGGGCCGGCCTCGCTCGCGGATCTCGCCGAGCAGGTCACCGACGCGGTGGTCAACATCTCCGCCTCCACCACCGTGGAGGCCCGCGGCGGCCGCGCCATGCCGCAGGTCCCCCCGGGCACCCCGTTCGAGGACCTGTTCGAGGAGTTCTTCAACCGGCGCGGCGGCCGCGGCGGCGGCGGTGGTGACGGCGAGGCGCCGCGCGCGCAGCGCAAGTCCAATTCCCTGGGCTCCGGCTTCATCATCGACGCCGCCGGCCTCGTGGTGACGAACAACCACGTCATCGGCGACGCCAACGACATCCAGGTCATCCTGCACGACGGCACCAAGCTCAAGGCCGAGATCGTCGGCAAGGATTCGAAGATCGATCTCGCGGTCCTGCGCGTGAAGCCCCCGGCCGATCACCCGCTGAAGGCGGTGCCGTTCGGCGATTCGGACAAGATGCGCCCGGGCGACTGGGTCATCGCCATCGGCAATCCGTTCGGGCTCGGCGGCTCGGTCTCGGCCGGCATCGTCTCGGCCCGGGGCCGTAACATCGAGTCCGGACCCTACGACAACTACATTCAGACCGACGCGGCCATCAACAAGGGCAATTCCGGCGGTCCGCTGTTCAACATGGACGGCGAGGTGATCGGCATCAACACGGCGATCCTGTCGCCGACCGGCGGCTCGGTGGGCATCGGCTTCGCGGTCCCGTCGGGTACGGCCAAGCCCGTGATCGATCAGCTCCGCGATTTCGGCGAGGTCCGCCGCGGCTGGCTCGGCGTCCGCATCCAGAACGTCGACGACACCACCGCCGAGGCGCTCAACCTCAAGGGCGGGGCGCGGGGCGCCCTGGTGGCCGGCGTCGACGAGAAGGGCCCGGCCAAGACCGCCGGGATCGAGGTCGGCGACGTGATCCTGAAGTTCAACGGTGCGCCGGTGAAGGCCTCCGGCGACCTGCCGCGGATCGTGGCCTCGACCCCCGTGGGTCAGAAGGTCGACGTGGTCGTGGTCCGCAAGGGCGAGGAGGTGACGAAGCCCGTCACCCTCGGCCGCCTGGAGGACAGCGACAAGCCGCAGCTCGCCAACCTGCGCCAGCCGGAGCCCGAGAGCGCCACCCGGCAGGCGCTGGGCCTCAACCTCTCCGGCATGACCGACGAGCTGCGCAAGAAGTTCTCCATCAAGGACACCGTGAAGGGCGTGGTCGTCACCCGGGTCGACCCGAACTCGACGGCGGCCGACAAGCGGATCCAGCCCGGCGAGGTGATCGTCGAGGTCGGCCAGGAGGCGGTGAGCACCCCGGCGGAGGTGACCAAGCGGATCGACGCCCTGAAGAAGGACGGGCGCAAGTCGGTGCTGCTGCTGGTGGCGAGCGCCACAGGCGACGTCCGTTTCGTGGCCGTCGGGCTGGACTGAGCGCTGTCCCACACGAGATCGAAGGCCGTCGCTTCGCGAGGAGCGGCGGCCTTCCTGCGTTCAGGACACTCGTGGTGCCGCAGCGCGGCACGCCGGTGCCGCGAGGCGCAGCGGTTCGCGAACCAACCGGAGATCGAGAAGCTCCGCGTATCGACACGCTCTGACATCGCGGCTGCGATGAGCGCCGTCGCCTGCGCGAAGGTCGAGCCGGTGCGCCGGCGGGTCGGTGCGATCGGCGTTCAGGCCCCGGCCGTTCCGGGCGCGGTCCGCGCCCCGACCCGCACCCTTCAGTGAGGGCTCACCCCACGAACTCCGCCGCCGCATAGCCCTGCAGGTACAGGAGCGCGGTGAGGTCGCCGTGCTCGACCCGGACCCGCGCCGCGGCGGCGACCGCGGGCTTCGCGCGGAACGCCACGCCGAGGCCGGCCTCGGTCAGCATGTCGAGATCGTTGGCCCCGTCGCCCACCGCCAGCGTCTCCGCAGGGCCGAGGGACAGCGCCTCACGGAGTTCGATCAGCGCCGCGCGCTTCTCGGCCTTCCCGACGATCGGATCCTCCACGAAGCCGGTGAGCCGTCCGTCCGCCACGCCCAACAGGTTGGACCGGTGCTCATCGAAGCCGATCATCGCCGCGATCGGGCCGGTGAACAGGGTGAAGCCGCCCGAGACCAGGCAGGTGTGGGCGCCGTGCGCCCGCATCGTCCGCACCAGGGTGCGGCCGCCCGGGGTCAGGGTCAGGTGCTCGGCGATCAGCCCGTCGACCGCACCGACCGGGATGTCCTTCAGGAGCGCCACGCGCTCGCGCAGCGCCGGCTCGAAGGCGATCTCCCCGCGCATCGCCCGCTCGGTGATCCTCGCGACATGATCCTTGAGGCCGAGCGTTCCGGCGAGCTCGTCGATGCATTCCTGCTCGATCATGGTGGAATCCATGTCGGCCAGGAACAGGCGCTTGCGCCGGTGCGCGTCGGCGGGGAGCACGGCGAGGTCGATGGGTTCACCGGCGAGGGCCGTCCGCAGCGCGTCGGTGAGGGACGCCGCGGCGGCGGGCTCGCCCGGGACGAGCAGCTCGGCCGCCACCGCGCCGTGCAGGATCCGGGGCTGGTGCTCCGTCCGCAGCACCGCGCGGGCCTCGGCCAGCACCGCATCGGTGATGGACGGCCGATCCGGGTTTGCTATCAGGACCGCGACCAGCATCGTGGAGTTTCACCTTGCCGCCAGACCGGGAGGAAGCCGGGGGGCGCCCGGCGGCGATCCTCATCGCAGGGCCCACCGCGTCGGGCAAGTCGGCGCTGGCCGCCCGGCTGGCGGAGCGTCACGGCGGCGTGGTGATCAACACCGATTCCATGCAGGTCTACGGCGACCTGCGGCGCCTCACCGCCCGGCCCGACCCGGACGAGGAGGCACGGGTGCCCCACCGGCTCTACGGGCATGTCGACGGCGCCGTGAACTATTCCGTGGGGCATTTTTCACGGGATGTGGCGGCGCTGCTGACGACGCTCGGCGGGCAAAGGCCGGTCTTCGTCGGCGGCACGGGCCTGTACTTCCGGGCGCTGGAGCAGGGGTTTTCGGAGCTGCCGCCGGTGCCCGAGGCCGTGCGCGCGCAGGTGCGGGCAGAGGCCGAGGGCCGCCCCACCGAGGCGCTGCACGCCGACCTCGCCCGCCACGATCCCGAGGGCGCCGCCCGCCTGCGCCCGAGCGACCGGATGCGGGTGATGCGGGCCCTGGAGATTTTTCTCGCCACCGGCCGGCCGATCGCGAGCTTCTACGGCGATCCGATACCCGGGCCGCTCGCCGGGTGGGCCCTCGAAAAAATCTTCCTGGCCCCCGACCGCGCGGTGTTGCGCGCCCGCATCGACGCCCGCTTCCGGACCATGATCGCCGAAGGGGCGCTGGACGAGGTCGCCCGCCTGCACAGGCGAACCCTCGACCCGCTGCTGCCGGTGATGCGCGCCCACGGCGTGCCGGGCCTGATCGCGCATCTCGAGGGGGCGATCGGACTCGAGGAGGCGATCGTCCGGGGACAGGCGGATACCCGGGCCTACGCCAAGCGCCAGTTCACGTGGTTCCGCCACCAGATGGGGGAGGACTGGCGCTGGATGGATCCGGAGGAGGCCGCGGCGGCGCTGTGAGGCTTCCCGCGGGCTCCCTCCCCGTGCGGGTGAGGGAGCCCGGCTTCCGGAGAAGGCAGGGCCTGCACGCGGAGCAGAATCCTGTTCTGCACCGACGCTGTCCTCGCCCGACACCCCCTCTCCCGCGACGGGGCGAGGGAGGGGGTACACGGGGCCGTTTCCGACCCCTCCGGACCGCGAGGGGAGCCGCCGCCCCTCAGCGCTCCAGCCGGGCCACGAGGCTCGACGTGTCCCAGCGGTTGCCGCCCATGGCCTGAACCTCGGCGTAGAACTGGTCCACCAGCGCCGAGACCGGCAGCTTGGCGCCGTTGCGGCGGGCCTCGTCCAGCAGGATGCCGAGATCCTTGCGCATCCAGTCGACCGCGAAGCCGAAGTCGAACTTGCCCGCGTTCATGGTCTTGCCGCGGTTCTCCATCTGCCAGGAGCCGGCGGCGCCCTTTGAGATCACGTCGAGCACCGCTTCCACGTCGAGGCCGGCGCGCTTGGCGAAGTGGACGCCCTCGGAGAGGCCCTGGACGAGGCCGGCGATGCAGATCTGGTTGACCATCTTGGTGAGCTGGCCGGCGCCCGCCGGGCCCATCAGCCGGCAGGCCCGGGCGAAGGACCCGATCGCGCCCTCGACCTTGGCGTAGGTCGCCGCGTCGCCGCCGCACATCACGGTCAGCACCCCGTTCTCGGCGCCGGCCTGGCCGCCGGAGACCGGCGCGTCGATGAAGCCGAGCCCCTTGGCCTCCGCGGCCGCGGCCAGTTCCCGGGCCACCTCGGCGGAGGCGGTGGTGTGGTCCACGAAGACCGCGCCCGGCGTCATGCCGGCGAGCGCCCCGTCGTCGCCCAGCACGACGCTGCGCAGGTCGTCGTCGTTGCCCACGCAGGCGAAGACGATCTCGGCGCCCTCGGCGGCCTGTCGGGGCGTGGGGGCGAAGGCACCGCCATAGGTCTTCACCCAGGCTTCCGCCTTCGGCGTGGTGCGGTTGTAGACGGTGACGTCGTGGCCACCCTTCTTGGCGAGGTGGCCGGCCATCGGCCCGCCCATCACGCCGAGACCCAGGAATGCGACCTTCGCCATGGTTGTCAGCTCCTCGCAGGCCCGGACCGCGCCGGCGCCCTTCCTTCTCCGACGGCGGGCGGCGACGGAGCTCGGCAGCCTGGCCGTGAAGGGGGTCGGGGCCGTGCCGGAGACCCGATGTGACACATTGGGCGTCGTGCCGCCGCCGACGCTGCATCACAGCTCGGATCGCTTGCGTCAACGGCGGACCAATAGGATAACCCGCCCGTGTAGCCCGGGACCACGAAGTCCCAGCCGGAGCCCCCGCGCGTGGCCCCGTGCGCGAGGCGGTCGGTCAGGGAGTGGGACATGGGTACGGCGCTCGGCAGGCATGGGCCATGGGCCCTCGTGGGCGCCCTCGGCGCCGCGGCGCTGGCGATCGTGGCGAGCCAGCGGGGCGAGACCATCAACGCCCTCTGGGTCGTGGTCGCGGCAGTCTGCGTCTACCTGATCGCCTACCGCTACTATTCCCAGTTCATCGCCGACAAGGTGATGCGCCTCGACCCGAAGCGCATGACGCCGGCCGTGCGGCACAATGACGGTCTCGATTACGTCCCCACCAACCGCGGCGTCCTGTTCGGCCACCACTTCGCGGCGATCGCGGGCGCGGGCCCGCTGGTCGGCCCGGTGCTCGCCGCCCAGATGGGCTACCTGCCCGGCATGCTCTGGATCCTGGCCGGCGTGGTCCTCGCCGGCGCTGTGCAGGACTTCATGGTCCTGTTCGTGTCGATGCGCCGAGACGGCCGGTCGCTCGGCGAGCTGATCCGGGCCGAGCTCGGGACGATTCCCGGCATCATCGCGCTGTTCGGCACCTTCCTGATCATGGTGATCCTGCTGGCCGTGCTGGCCCTCATCGTGGTCAAGGCGCTCGCCGAGAGCCCCTGGGGCACCTTCACGGTGATGTCGACGATCCCGATCGCCATGCTGATGGGCGTCTATTCCCGCTATATCCGGCCCGGCAAGATCGGCGAGGTCTCGATCCTGGGCTTCGTCCTGCTGATGCTGGCGATCGTGGCCGGCGGCTCGGTGGCGGCGAGCCCGGTCTGGGGCCCGGCTTTCACCTTCACGGGCCCGCAGCTCTGCTGGATGCTGATCGGCTACGGCTTCGTCGCCTCGATCCTGCCGGTCTGGCTGCTCCTCGCCCCGCGCGACTACCTGTCGACCTTCCTCAAGATCGGCACCATCGTGGGCCTCGCCCTCGGCATCGCGGTCGTGGCGCCGCACATGCAGATGCCGGCGGTCACCAAGTTCGTCGACGGCACCGGTCCGGTCTGGGCGGGCAGCCTGTTCCCGTTCCTGTTCATCACCATCGCGTGCGGCGCGGTCTCGGGCTTCCACGCCCTGATCTCGTCGGGCACCACCCCGAAGCTGATCGCCAGCGAGGCCGATGCCCGCTTCATCGGCTACGGCGGCATGCTGATGGAATCCTTCGTGGCGATCATGGCGCTGGTCTCGGCCTGCGTGATCGACCCCGGCGTCTACTTCACCATGAACTCGCCCGCCGCCCTGCTCGGCACCACGCCCGAGACCGCCGCCGCCGCGGTGACCAAGCTCGGCTTCGCCACCACCCCGGAGGTGATCACCCAGACCGCCGCCGATGTCGGCGAGCACACGATCATCTCCCGCGCCGGCGGCGCCCCGACGCTTGCAGTGGGCATGGCCCACATCATCTCGTCGGCCATCGGCGGCAAGGCGATGATGGCCTTCTGGTACCATTTCGCGATCCTGTTCGAGGCGCTGTTCATCCTCACGGCCGTGGACGCGGGCACCCGCGCCTGCCGGTTCATGGTGCAGGATCTGGTCGCGCTGGCGGTGCCGTCGTTCAAGAACACCACGTCGTGGGGGCCGAGCATCGCGGCCACCGCCATCTCGGTGGGGGCCTGGGGCTACTTCCTCTACCAGGGGGTGACCGACCCGCTCGGCGGCATCAACACCCTGTGGCCGCTCTTCGGCATCTCGAACCAGATGCTGGCCGCGGTGGCGCTGACGCTCTGCACGGTGGTGATCTTCAAGATGAAGCGCGAGCGCTACGCGTTCGTGACCATCATCCCGACCGCGTGGCTGTGCATCTGCACCCTCACGGCCGGCTGGCAGAAGATCTTCTCCGCCGATCCGAAGATCGGCTTCCTGGCGCACGCCCAGCGCTACGCGGCCGCCGCCGCGGAGGGCAAGATCCTGGCCCCGGCCAAGAACGCCGACCAGATGAGCCAGATCATCCTCAACGACCGGATCGACGCGGTGCTGGCGGCCCTGTTCATCGGCCTCGTCGTCGCCATCGCGGGCTTCGGCATCGCCGCCTGCCTGAAGGCGTGGCGCGCGGATCGCTGGACCGCCCTGGAGACCGAGCCCCACATGGTCCCGGCGGAGTAGGGGGGAGGGCCATGCGGCAGCCGTCGAACCTGCGGGATCGCCTCCGGACGCTGTCCAAATGCGTCTGCGACGGCGCCCGTCTGATGGTGGGGCAGGGGGACTACGCGGCCTATGCCGAGCATGTCCGCCGCACCCATCCGGACCAGGCGCCGATGACCGAGGTGGAGTTCTTCCGCAACCGAGAGAACGCCCGCTTCGGCGTCGGCAACACCGCGGGCTTCCGCTGCTGCTGAGCGCGGACCCGATGCGGCCCGGCCGGCGTTCTCCAGGCCGGAGGGCCGCCCCGCCCTCGCGAGACGCGGAGCACCGATGACCGACGAGAGCGTGCAGGCCCCGATCGAGCCCCGGGCCGTCAACATCGCCCATGCCTGGGAGCGGGCCTACTGGGCGCGCCGGTTCATGGTTCCGGTGGAGCAGGTCGAGGCCGCCGTGGCGGCGGTCGGCGACGATCCGGCCCGCGTGGCGGCCCATCTCGGGCGGGACTGGCCGGGCCACGAGCCCGCCACCTGAACGCTCGTCCTCCACGATCCCGGGCTTAAGCTCGGCCGCATCTTGACTCGGCGGCCACAATATCCGCCATCTCAGGCCCGACGGGAGGTCGGCATGAGCATTTTCCAGGACGCCATCCTTCGGTTTGGCCGCACGATCATGTCGTATGCGGGCGACGCGGTCTTCCTGCAGGCTGCGGTTTCGTCCGCCGCCAACGTCATCGTGGCGGATGGGGACGTGGGCGAGGAGGAGATCGAGTCGGCCATCACCGGCATTCGCGCCAACCCGATCCTCGAGAAATCGTACGACACGCTGCGCGTCGAGCAGGAGCTCTATGAGGCGATCGCCCGAGCCAAGACCCGGGCCGGGCGCATTGAGAACCTGCGCCACGTCGGCGCCATCGCGGAGCGGCCGATCGAGCAGCGCCAGGACGTGTTCCTGATCGGCGCCGACGTGGCCGATATCGACGGGATCAGCGCGGTCGAGCACAAGGCGCTCGACGAGATCGCCGCCGCGCTGCAGGTCGACAAGTCCGCGCTGCTGCGGTGATCCAGAGGGCGCAGCGCCCGGCGGACGCGGGGACGCTGCGCCGAGATGTCTCGCCAACCCGCCCCCTCATCCTGAAGGGCCGGAGCGCCGCGGAGGCCTCGAAGCAGACCGCCAGTCGGCGCCGCGATCCCTGGCGCCCGCCTTCGAGTCCCGCGACGCGGGCACCGCAGGATGAGGGCGCAGCGGGATGCGGGGCATGAGGGGGGGCGACCGCAACCCTGCGGCGATGCGGTCCGGCCCTTGCTTGATCGGACGTGATCGCGAAACAATCCGGGTCTAGCCGGTGAGCCGGTACACAGCGCGGAATTGCCGGCCCGCCGCCGGCCGGCGGAGACCGCATGGGCCTCGTCCTCTACGCCCTCAAGTTCCGGATCACGACCTACGTGCTCGCCGTGCTGATGATGCTCGGCGGCGTCGGCGCGATCCTCGTCACGCCCAAGGACGTGCTGCCGGTCGTCGACATCCCGGTCGTCGTGGTGGTCTGGACCTATACCGGCCTGTCGGCGCCGGAGATGGAACAGCGCATCACGACCTACGCCGAATACGGGATCTCCAATAACGTCAACAGCATCCGACGGATGGAGTCGACGACGCTCCAGGGCACGGCGGTGCAGCGGATCTACTTCGACCCGTCCGTCAGCCTGGATCTCGCCATCGCCCAGGTGGTCTCCTCCACCAACTCGATCCGCGCCGTGATGCCCACCGGCACGCAGCCGCCGGTGATCGTGCGCTACTCCGCCTCCTCGGTGCCGGTGATCCAGCTCGCCCTGACCTCGGCCAAGCAGAGCCTCAACGAGGTCTACGACTACGCCCAGTACCGGATCCGCCAGACCCTCGCGCAGGTCCCGGGCTCGACCCTGCCGTCGCCGTTCGGCGGTGCGCCCCGGCAGATCATGGTCGATCTCGACCTGAACGCCCTCCAGGCGCTCGGCCTGACGCCGCTCGACGTCACCAACGCCATGACGGCCCAGAACCTGACGGTGCCGTCCGGCCTCGCCAAGATCGGCGAGCAGCAATATCCGGTCCAGCTCAACGGCACCCCGCCCTCGATCGAGACCCTGAACCTCGCGCCGATCAAGGTTGTGGCCGGCCAGCCCGTGCTGATGCGCGACGTCGCCTATGTCCGCGACGGCGGCCCGCCGCAGGTCAACGTGGTCAGCGCCGACGGCCAGCAGGCCGTGCTGATGCAGATCATCAAGAACGGCAACGCCTCGACGCTGAACGTCGTCAACAACGTCAAGGCGGCGATGCCGACGATCCGCGCCGCCGCCCCCGACGGCCTGTCGATCAAGCCGCTGTTCGACCAGTCGGTCTTCGTGTCGAACGCCATCGAGGGCGTGCTGCACGAGGCGCTGACCGCCGCGGCCCTGACGGGGCTGGCGATCCTGCTGTTCCTCGGCTCCTGGCGCTCGACCATCATCGTGCTGATCTCGATCCCGCTCTGCGTGATGACCTCGCTCGCGGTGCTGGCGGCGCTCGGCGAGACCATCAACGTGATGACGCTGGGCGGCCTCGCCCTGGCGGTGGGCATCCTGGTGGACGACGCCACGGTGGCGATCGAGAACACCTACCGGCTGTTCGAAGAGGGCGAGGAGTTCCGCGAGAGCGTGGTCCACGGCGCCGCCGGCATCGCCAAGCCGGCGCTGATCTCAACGCTCGCGATCTGCGCGGCCTTCACGGCGGTGTTCGCGCTGACCGACACGCCGAAATACCTGTTCACCCCGCAGGCGCTCGCGGTCGTGTTCGCGATGCTGACCTCCTACCTGCTCTCGCGCACCCTGGTGCCGCTGCTGATCGACGTGATCGTGGCGCCGGAATACCGGCAGAAGCACGCCAAGGACCGGGCGGAGCACGAGGCCCCCCGCCGGGGCCGGATCGCCCGGGCCGCCGGTCTCGTCGGCGCCCCCGTGATGCGGCTCGCCGGCTGGATCCATGGCCACTTCGAGCGCGGCTTCGCGCGGTTCCACCGGGGCTATGTCGGCCTGCTCCACGCGGTGCTGCGCCACCGGATCGTCACCGTCGGCGTCGTCGGCGGCGTGCTCGGGCTGACCGGCGTGCTGTTCGCCTTCGTGGGCCAGGATTACTTCCCGCAGATCGAGGCGAGCCAGATGACCCTGCATCTGCGCACCCGCACCGGCATGCGCATCGAGACCGCCCGGCAGGTCTTCGCCGAGGTCGAGGGTACCGTCCGCGAGGTGATCCCGGCGGATGAGATCGATCAGATCCTGCAGAATCTCGGCCTGCCGTCGAACAACTACAACTTCGCGTTCTCGGACGGCTCGTTCGTCTCCTACAATGACGGGCAGATGCTCATCAGCCTGAAGGAGGGGCACGGCCCGGTGGCCGGCTACATGAAGCGCCTGCGCGACGTGCTGATGAAGCGCTTCCCCGACGTGACCGTCTATTTCCAGCCCGCCGACATGATCACCCAGATCCTGAATTTCGGCGTCCTCACACCGATCGACGTGCAGGTCTCAGGCCGGCACAAGGAGAAGGATCTGGAGGTCGCCCAGCGCATCGTCCAGCGGCTGAAGCACACGAAGGGCCTCGTCGACGTCCACCTGCAACAGATCGTCAACGCGCCGCAATTCTACGTCGACGTCGACCGGCGCCTCGCCTCCGAACTCGGCCTCACCGAGCAGCAGGTGGCGCAGAACATGAACATCTCGCTGTCGGGCAGCTACCAGGTGACGCCGAACTTCTGGCCCGACCCGAAGACCGGCATCCCCTATCAGCTCTGGGTGCAGACGCCCGAATACCGCAACAGCTCACTCACCGATCTGCGCAACACGCCGATATTCGTGCGCGCGGCCGCCACCTCCGGCTCGGGCCCCGGCGTGCTCACCCTGCTCTCGAGCCTCGCCGACATCCGTCGGACGCCGACGCAGACCATGATCAGCCACGTCAACATCCAGCCGACCTTCGACATCTTCGCTTCGGTGCAGGACCGGGATCTCGGCACGGTGGCCCGCGCGATCGACGCGATCGTCCAGGACGAGCAGAAGAACCTGGAGGCGCCCGACAAGATCGTGGTGCGCGGCCAGATCGAGAACATGCGCTCGGCCTTCTTCCGCCTGGAGATCGGCCTCGGCATCGCGCTGATCGCCGTCTACCTCTTGATGGCGGTGAACTATCAGAGCTGGGGCGACCCATTCGTGGTGATCGCGGCCCTGCCGATGGCGTTCTGCGGCATCACCTTCGCGCTGTTCGTCACCGGCACGACCTTCTCGATCCCGTCGATCTTCGGGGCGATCATGTCGGTGGGCATCGCCTCGGCGAACTCGATCCTGCTCGTCACCTTCGCCAAGGAGCACCGGGAGGCGACGGGCTGCAGCGCCCTGGAGGCGGCGATCACCGCGGGCGAGACCCGGCTCCGGCCGGTGCTGATGACCGCCTCGGCGATGTTTTTGGGATTGATCCCGATGGCGCTGGGCACCGGCGAGGGCGGCGAGCAGAACGCGGCGCTGGCCCGCGCCGTCATGGGCGGCATCGCCTTCGCGACGCCCGCGACCCTGCTGCTGGTGCCGTTCCTCTACGTGCTGATGCGCGGCGGTCCGGCCCGGCCGGTGCAGGATTACCTGGAGCCGGAGGGGCGACCGGCGGCGGCCTGAGCGCCGGACGCGCGGCTCTCGCCTCCCCCGCGTGGGGAGGCGTCGGAGGTGGGGGGCAGGCGGCGCCGGGACGCTCGATCCTGCACCTTCCCGAGCCCCACCCCATAAGGAGGAGGGGAAACGGCTCACCTCTCCTTGAACCCGCATTCCGGCGTGTCGTCGGCGTTGCCGTGATACGTCTACGGCAGGAACAGCCTCGGCCCGGCGTGGTGGCGTCGTGCGGTGCCTATCCGATCAGTAGCGCCGCTCCATCCGTCGCTCGTGCCGATCCATCCTCCGGTCCTGCCGGTTGACCTGCCGGTCCATGCGTCGCTCGTGTCGATCCATCCTGCGATCGTGCCGACGCTCCATGCCGAGGGTCTGCGCCTTGAGGATCAACCCGTCTGCGACGCCGGCCGCCTCGACCGCAGGCCGAGATGTGCCGAAGGGCGCTGCCATCGCGCCGCTTCCCAGGCCGAGCGCGAGGGCTGCGGCGACGGAAAACCCCGCCAACTTCAGATGCGACATCGCCCTCTCCCTCGCTTGGTCGTTGCCGTCAGGACCGACCCTCGCAGTCTTGCGGATTTTTCGTGCGCTGCTTGATCGACGGAGACAATCCGAACGGAATGCGGCGCACGCCATGGCGCGACAGCGCAGCCGGGATCGTCGCGGATCGGAGGCGTCCGGCGGATTGACGGGATCGATCGGGTTCAGGCCCTGACGGACGCCGCGCGCGCCCTGCGGCCTCCGGGGCGACGAGATCCACGCCATCGCTTGCCGGAGCCGCGCTCCTCCCCCTTGCGGGGTGGAGTTGGAGGTGGGGGCGCAGGATGAGGCGGTGCGGTGCCTTCTGCACCACCCCACCCGTAACCCCTCCCGGCAGGGGGAGGGGATGCGCGCTGCCCTGTCGGAACGGGGTGTCAGACCGAGCGGTGTGGATCCGGTGGTCCGCAGGGGGAGAGGAGCGGCGGGCGTCGGTTCGGAACCGCCACGCCCGGACACCGCTGGCCCGTGCGGACCGCACGAATGTCCTCAGCCCTCCTTGAAGCCGTATTCCGGCGTGTCGTCGTCGTTGCCGTAATACTTGTACGGCAGGAACTTGCCCGACATGGTGAGCTTCACCCGGTCGCCCTTGTTGTTGGCCTCGCGGGCCATGTCCATGTTGAAGTCGATCGCCGACATGATGCCGTCGCCGAACTCCTCTTGGATCAGCTCCTTGAAGGTCGTGCCGTAGACCATCACCAGCTCGTAGAACCGGTAGATCAGCGGGTCGGTGGGCGGCAGCGACGGGATCGAGCCGCGGTAGGGCGGCTCGTTGAGCATCCGCTCCTCCGCCTCGGTGAGGCCGAAGAGTTCGGCCGCCCGCTTGGCCTGGGCCTTCGGCAGCTTCATCTGGCCGAGGCACGCGGCGGTGATCAGGAACGGCGACAGGCCGCCGATCGCCTCGTGGATGTGCTTCCAGGTCCAGCCCTTCTCGCGCTTGATGTCGAGAAGCTTCTCGGTGAGGTCCTCGCGCTTCATGGTCGGCTCCTGGGTTTCAATCTGCGATGGGTTCGGTGAGGCCGCGTCGTCCGCGGCCCCACCCACCCCGATGCGGGGTGCGCGTCCGGATCGCGACCGGTGAGGGGATACGGTCGCGACCGGACGCGGACATCCGCCGATCATCGGCCTGGCCGCTATCGGGAGCGGCGCCGGACGACGGGCGGACCCCCTTCGCTGCGCAAGCGGTATGCCAGCCGCGGAAATTCCGGAATCGCCAGCGCCGGCAGGAGGTTGGCCGGCCAGTGCGAGAATCACGACATCTCGTTGGAAACGAGATATCGTCAGACCATGACGACATATCGTGACACCCGCGAGATGGGCGCGTTCGGGGCGGTCTTCGAGGCGAGCCCGGATCCCATGCTGGTGCTCCTGCCCGAGGAGGACCGGATCGCCGACGCCAACGCGGCGGCGGCGCGTCTGCTCGGTCACGGGCGTCCGGCGCTGCGGCGGGCCCGGGCCAGCGCGCTGTTTCCGGGCCAGCTCGCGGCCCTCACGGCGTTCACCCAGGCCGTCCTGGCGAAAGGGCATTGGTGGACGCGGACCCTGGCGCCCCGCGACGCGGCGGGCCGCGACCTGCGGGTCGAGACCGTGGCCTTCCCGCTTCCGGGCGAACAGATGCGCCTCGTCGTGGCGCTCGCGGATCCGGACGCCCTCCACCGCCGTCAGGTCGACGGCGAGGCCGAGGCCCATATGCGCGCGGGCCTCTCCGAGTGGCAGCGGATGGAGCGGATCTTCCGCGACATCGAGCGGGGCAACCAGCTGATCCTGCGCGCGGCCGGGGAGGGGATCTACGGCGTCAACGCGGAGGGCGTGACCACCTTCGTCAATCCGGCTGCCGCGCGCATGCTCGGCTGCGAGGCCGCCGACCTCGTCGGCCGGGACATGCATGCCGCCGTGCACCACACCCGCGCCGACGGCAGCCACTACCCCCATCGCGACTGCCCGATCTACGCGGCGTTCCGCGACGGGATCGTGCATCAGGTCGATCACGAGGTCTTCTGGCGCGCCGACGGGACGTCCTTCCCGGTCGAGTACACCTCGACGCCGATCCGCGACCGGGGACGCCTGCTCGGCGCCGTCATCGTGTTTCGCGACATCAGCCAGCGCCGGGAGGCCGAGGCCCGGCTGACGAGCGCGCTCGCCGAGGTCGACTCCCTCCGGGAGCGCCTCGAGCTGGAGAACGCCTATCTCAAGGAGGAAATCCGGGCCGAGCGCCAGCACCAGGGCATCATCGGCCGCTCCCCCGCCATCGCGGCCACGCTGCGCCAAGTCGACCTCGTGGCCGGAACCGACGCCACGGTGCTGATCACCGGCGAATCCGGCACCGGCAAGGAACTCATCGCCCGGGCGATCCACGAGGCGAGCCGCCGCAGCGCCCGCCCGATGATCCGGGTGAACTGCGCGGCGATCCCCCGCGAGCTGTTCGAGAGCGAGTTCTTCGGCCATGTCAGGGGTAGCTTCACCGGGGCGCTGCGCGACCGGATCGGGCGGTTCGAACTCGCCGATGGCGGCACGCTGTTCCTCGACGAGGTCGGCGAGATCCCCCTCGACCTCCAGGGCAAGCTGCTCCGCGTCCTGCAGGAGCGCTCCTTCGAGCCGGTCGGCGAGGCCCGCACCCGCGCGGTGGACGTGCGCGTGGTCGCGGCCACCAATCGGGACCTGCGCGCCGAGGTCCGGGCGGGCCGCTTCCGGGAGGATCTCTACTTCCGCCTCAACGTCTTCCCGATCCAGGCGCGGCCCCTGCGCGAGCGGCCCGAGGACATCCCGCCGATCGCCCTGCACCTGCTCCGGGTCGCCGCGCGCCGCCTCACCGTCCCGGAGCCGCGGCTCTCGGAGGGCGATGTCCGCCGCCTCTGCCGCTATCCCTGGCCCGGCAACGTCCGCGAGCTGGAGAACGTGATCGAGCGGGCGGTGATCCTCTCCGCCGGGGGCCGGCTCCGCCTCGATCTGCCCGACGGCGAGGCGACCGGGCCCACGGACCTGGCCGCACCGGCCGCGGCGCCCGGCGGGCGGCCGGCCACGGAGGCCGAGCGCCGCGCCCGGGATCGCGCCGAGATCGTCGCCGCCCTGTCCCTGGCGGGCGGCCGGGTCTCCGGGCCGGGCGGCGCGGCCGAGCTGCTCGGCCTGCGCCCGACGACGCTCGCCTCGCGGATCAAGGCCCACGGGATCCCGCGCGGCTGATCCGGCAGGTCCTTGATCCGATCTTAAGATCGCTGTGCCAGGGGTCGCTCCGGCCTTCCCCGTCGACGTCGCAGCGCCCCGGCCGATGCAGGATCTCTCCGAGCCCGTCACCCTCCCGGCCGGCGCCGTCCTGTTCGAGGAGGGGGCGATCGGGCACTGTGCCTACCTGATCCTGAGCGGGCGCATCGCGATCTTCCGGCGGCGCGACGGTGGCGAGACGGTGCTCGGCCGGCGGGGGGCCGGCGAGCTCTTCGGCGAGATGGCCATCCTCGACGCCCTCCCGCGCTCCGCCGGTGTCCGCGCCGAGGAGGACTGCGTGCTCGTGCCCGTGGGGGCGGCGCAGATCCGCCAGCGGCTCGCCGGCGCCGATCCGATCCTGCGCCTCTGCCTCGAGGGGCTCATCGCCCGGTTCCGGGAGACCCTGCCGCGCCTCGGACCGGCGGTGGCGGGGAGCCGGCCGGCGGCGCTGTCGCCGGCCGCCCGAGCCGATTTCGACGCGACGGTCGCCGCCCTCGCGCAGGAGCGCGCCTTGCGGCGGGCCCTGGCCCAGGACGAGTTCGCGCTGTTCCTGCAGCCGATCGTGCGGCTCGCCACCGGGCGGCTCGCCGGCTTCGAGGCCCTGATCCGCTGGCACGATCCCGAGCGCGGGCTCGTGCCGCCCGCGGCCTTCATCCCGGCCGCCGAGGCGAGCGGCCTGATCGTCGCCATCACCGCCTGGGTGATCGGCGAGATCGGCCGGATCGTGCCCCCGATCCTGCAGGCCGGCCTGCAGGCCCCCGCCTCCGTCGAAGCCTCCCTGTTCGTCAGCTTCAACGTCACCGCCCAGGACCTCGCCCGGTCGGACATTCCGGGCCTGATCGACGCGATGCTGCGCCGGACCGGTATCGCCCCCGGGGCCCTCAAGCTCGAGATCACCGAGAGCACGCTGATGCAGGATCCGGCCGGCGCCGCCGCCGCCCTCGCGCGCTGCCGCGCGGCCGGCCTCGGCATCGCGGTGGACGATTTCGGCACGGGCTATTCCTCGCTCAGTCATCTTAGCGCCCTGCCGATCACCACGCTGAAGGTCGACCGGGCCTTCGTCCGGGCCATGCTGTCGGAGCCGCGCGATCGCCGGATCGTCCAGACCATCCTGCGGCTCGCCGAGGAGATCGGGGTCGCGGCGGTCGCGGAGGGCATCGAGGGTCGCGCCGAGGCGGAGGCCCTGGCGGCGATGGGCTGCGCCCTGGGCCAGGGCTACCATTTCGGTCGTCCGATGCCGCAGGCCGATGCCCTTGCGGCGGCGGCTGCCTGGGATGCCCTGCGCTGGCGGTGCGGGCCGGCCGAATTGGCCGATTCCGGGCGGCAGGGGGGCCACGGCGCCCAGATCTGAGGGAGTCCGGGCCTCGGCGGCGACGTTTGCCGCCTCCGCGAGCGTGGTTTCGATGCACCGGGCCGGCGGGAAGCGCGCGGCTCCGGGCGGAAACGCTTGCATCCGGTGCGTGTTTTCGGACCATGCGTCTTCGGGTCTCGGAGGCGGGCTTTGGGCGGAGACGAGCGGGACGGGCAGATGGCCGATGGGGCGGCAGGCGCATCCGCGCGGCCGGTGCCCTGGGAATTCGTGCTGCCGGACGAGACGGCCACGGAGGATCTCGGCCTGTTCCTCTCCGAGTTTCTGCTCCCCGGCGACGTCGTCGCCCTGTCGGGTGGCCTCGGCGGCGGCAAGACCACGCTCGCCCGCGCGGTGATCCGCGAACTCGCCGGCGACGCGCAGCTGGAGGTTCCGAGCCCGACCTTCACGCTGATCCAGCCCTATGCGGCCCGGGATGGTCGGCCGATCATCCATGCCGACCTCTACCGGCTGCGTGACCCGGACGAATTGGTGGAACTCGGCTTCGACGAGATGGCCGAGGGCGCGATCACCCTGGTCGAGTGGCCGGACCGGATGCCGCCCCGCGACGGTCCGGTGCTGACCGTCGACCTGTCCCTGCGGGCGGAGTTCGGCCCCGAGGCGCGGCTCGCCCGGATCGACGGCACCGGCGGCATGCGCGCCCGCCTCGATCGGGCCCGGGCGGTGCGCCGCCTCCTCGACCGCAGCGGGTGGGACATCGCCGAGCGGACGCTGATGCAGGGGGACGCCTCCTCCCGCGCCTACGAGCGTCTGACCAAGCCCGACGGCACCAGCGCCGTGCTGATGATCGCGCCGCCTCGGCCGGACGGGCCCCCGGTGCGGGACGGCAAGCCCTACAGCGCGATCGTGCACCTCGCCGAGAGCGTCCACGCCTTCGTGGCCCTGGACCGCGGCCTGCGGGCGCTCGGCCTCTCGGCGCCCAAAATCTACGGCGAGGACCTCGCCGAGGGCCTGCTGATCCTCGAGGATCTCGGCAGCGAGCCGGTGATCGAGGGGGGCGCCCCGCGGCCCGAGCGCTACGCCGAGGCCGTGCGCGTGCTCGCCAAGCTCCACGCCAACCCGCTCCCCTCGGCCCTGCCGGTGGAGGACGGGATCGAGCACGTGCTGCCGCCCTATGACATGGAGGCGCTGCTGTTCGAGGCGGAACTGATGCCCGAATGGTACGCGCCGGCGATCCGGGACGTCCGCCTGACGGCGGAGGCGCGGGCGGCGTTCGTCGACCTGTGGCGGGAGGCGCTTCAGGGCGCGATCCCGGACCGGCCGACCTGGACCCTGCGCGACTACCACTCCCCGAACCTGATCTGGCTGCCCGAGCGCGACGGGCTGGAGCGGGTCGGGCTGATCGACTTCCAGGACGCCGTGATGGGCCACCCGGCCTACGACGTCGCCTCCCTGCTGCAGGATGCCCGGGTCGATTCCAGCGCCGAGTTCGAGCTGCGGCTGCTCGGCCTCTACGCCCGCGAGCGCCGCGGCCGGGACCCGGCCTTCGATGTCGGGGCCTTCGCCACCGCCTACGCGCTGCTTGCGGCCCAGCGGGCCACGAAGATCCTCGGCATCTTCGCGCGCCTGGACCGGCGCGACGGCAAGCCCGGTTATCTCGCCCATCTGCCGCGGATCGAGGGTTATCTCGCCCGCAACCTCGCCCATCCGGCGCTCGCCGGACTGCGGGCGTGGCACGCGGATCATCTGCCGGGCCTCGTCGCTCCGGCTCCCGAACCCTGACCATCGGATTCCCGACCGCATGAGCGAGCCCGCCCCCGCCGTCAGCCGCGCCTTCGTCCTGGCCGCGGGCCTGGGCAAGCGCATGCGGCCGGTGACCGCCACGGTGCCGAAGCCCCTGGTGGAGGTCGCCGGCAAGGCTCTGCTCGATCACGCCCTGGACCGGGTCGCCGAGGCCGGAATCGGGACCGCGGTCGTCAACGTCCACTATCTCGCCGACCTGATCGAGGGGCATCTTGCGGGCCGGACCGAGGGGCCGGCCACGCTCGTGTCCGACGAGCGTGGAGCGTTGCTGGAGACGGGCGGTGGCATCCGCAAGGCCTTGCCGCTCCTGGGCGCGGGGCCGTTCGTGGTGCTGAACTCGGATTCGTTCTGGCTCGAGGGGCCGGCCTCCAACCTGCGCCGGTTGATCGAGAGCTGGGATGGGGACCGCATGGATGGCCTGTTGCTGGTGGCCCCCACCGCCACCAGCCTCGGCTACGAAGGGGCCGGTGACTTCGTGATGGACCCGGACGGGCGCCTGGAGCGGCGCGGCGAGCGTGAGGTGGCGCCCTTCATCTACGCGGGCGTGGCGATCCTCACGCCGAGCCTGTTCGCGGACACGCCGACGGGCGCCTTCTCCCTCAACCTGCTGTTCGACCGGGCGATCGCGGCGGGGCGGCTTTTCGGGATGCGGCTCGACGGCCAGTGGCTGCATGTCGGAACGCCCGAGGCGATCCGGGCCGCCGAGGAGCGCGTGCGGGCGAGCGCGCGGACTCCGTAGGTCCGGGGGAGCGAGGTGGGACGCATGGGCCGCGCAAGTCGTTGTCCAAAGTGTCTTGCCAAGCCGGATCCGAGCCTCTAGAAGCCCCTTCACACCGGCGGGCCAAGACCCCGCCGCCGTGTCAGGCGCCCGTAGCTCAGCTGGATAGAGCACCAGACTACGAATCTGGGGGTCAGAGGTTCGAATCCTTTCGGGCGCGCCACCTAACCTTTTGCTAGACATTAGCTTTTCCCTTTTCGGCTCTCTCGGCTGGATCGACAGTTTGCAGTTGGTTTGCAAACTTCGTTCGCGGTGAGTTCTCGAAATTATGGATCGCCTGCTCGGCGAGCCCCCGGGTTCGCGCGAGGTATCGCTCCAGGATCGCGTGCACGGTCTTGAGCGAGTGACCCGTAATGGTCGCGATCTGCTGCGGCGTGCACCCGGCTTCCGACAGCAGCGTCACCGCCGTCCCGCGCAGGTCGTGGAAGTGAAGCTTCACCGGCTCTTCGAGGCTCGGGAGCTCGACCTTCTCCAGGCCTGCGAGCTTGGCCGCCTTCTCCCACGTCTCGGCGAAGTACCGCTTCAGGAACGGCTGCCCGGTCTTGGTGGTCAGGATCAGCGGCGAGGTGCGTTCCATCCCGTTCAGCATGGCCCGTAGCGCCGAGGTGCATGGGATCGTCAGGAGCGGGCCCGGCTTGCCGTTCCGGCGGCTCTTGCCCTGTCGGAGCCGGATGACCTCGCCGTCGTAGGCGATCCACTTCAGGCTCAAGATATCCGCCTGGCGCTGGCCGGTGTGCAGCGCCAGGATCAGGGCCCGCTGCAGTTCGATCGGCGCCACCGCCATGAACGCCGCGATGTGCTCCGGCAGCCAAACGATCTCCGAGCGGTCGGCGTGATAGAGGCGCTTGAAGCCCTTCAGGTGATTCGCGGGCAGCCGGCTGCCGTCGACCGCCCAGGTCAGCATGGCCGAGATGGCGGAGAGCCTGTTGTCGGCCTCACGGTCGCCCGAGGCCCGGGCCACCTTCTGCCGCCAGTCGAGGAAGTCGCGACGAACGCGAGGATCCTCAAGCGCCTCGATCGGCATGTCACCGAATTCGGGCTCAGCCTTGGTCAGCATGCGCTTGTACTCGCGCTGCGTGGCCGCTCCGAGCCGGTCGGTGAACTCCGGCGCGGTCGTATAGGCGCGGACAAGCGCCGCGAAGGTCTCGCCGCTGTGCCGAGCCTTAAGCGTCTCCTGGGCCCGCGCATACGACGCGATGAACTCTGGCGATCCGGGCTCGCCTTCCAGCGGCAGGCCCGTCGCGCGATGGTAGCGGTAGACAGCTCGTGAGCCGTCCGCGAGCTGCTTTCGGACCGTGTTGATGCCCTTGAGCCTAACGCGCGTCACGGCGGCCCCTCCAGGCGTCGAGCTTAGACGTGGGCTCCGGTCGTATCTCGTCGCTGGAATAGACGACGATACGGCCATCCTCGATCTCGACGCGGCCCACTTTGAGACCAGCGGCTTGCATCCCGTTCACGGCCCGTCTGATCGCGGCCTCGGTGATGACCTGGCGACGCGGCACGCTCAGCACTCGTTCTGCGAGGGGAAGTGCTCGCTCCACTCCTTGATGCGCGCCTGGATCTCCTCAACGTTGATGACGACGAGGTCGGTCGCGCGGCGGAACGTCTGCCCCTCGGGGGAGTAGGTCGGGTCGATCGCGTGCTCAATCGCGGTGCGAAGGTTCCCGGATTTGGCGGGTATCTGGAGACCGTCTCCGACGAACACTTGGTATGGCTCGATGCCGCGGCCGTCCTGGATCCGTTCAACCCATTCCGCAGACTTCGTCTTAGCGTCCTGGGGCGCGAACCCCCGACGCGTCAGCGCCGTAACGAAAGCGATGTCGAGCGCGGCTTCATCGGTGATCATGGTGGCGACCCCGGGACGACCTTCCGGGATCGCGAAGTTGTAGTGGTCGCTAATCTTCGAGTTGTTGAACTTGCTCCGGGTGGAGCCAGCGAGGCGGAGGGCAAGGGGCAAAGGCAGCATGAAATGTCTCCCACAGACGTTTTATAATGTCGGCAGGAGACATTTGCAAGCGCGCCTCCTGCGCGCGGCGCTAGGCGTCCGGTCGCAGGTTGGACAGCCACACGACCCGCTCCGCCGCCGGCTTGGAGGTTTGGTGCTCGATCGCGTTTCCACGCTCGGCGCCGTCACCGTCGAGCTGATCCAATACGGCCACCAGTTCGTCGGTGGCGTCGAGGGCGAGCGCGAGCGCGCTCTCAATGCGAAAGCGCGTCTCGGGTGCGCGCTGCCGCGGCGGGCGCGGCTCGAACGAGATGACGTCGCCCATGGATCACAACCTCGACGGCATGGATTCGACGACCTCGACGAGCTGCTGCTCCAGCCCGTCGCGACCGGCCGGCGCACCGACTTCCTCGAGGCGGTCGACGACCCGGTCCAGGAGCGCAGTGCACACGCTCATCTGCCAACCGGCGAAGCGGCCGGCCGGGCTGGGCTCCTCAGAGCCGTCGGCGGCCAAGGCGATGCTGCGAGGCTGGCACGTGATCGCGGAGCAGATTTCGGCGATCAGCGCCGCCACATCGTGCAGCGCCGTGAGCTCCGGCGCGGACAGCGGCCCCAGATCGATCGCCGCGGCCACGGCCGCCGGTGTCGGCATGGTCGGCGCGGGCCGCACCCGGCGGCGGACGCGCTCCCGTAGCGAGGCGGCACGCTGGCGCAGGTCCGTGGAGCGGACGAGAAGGCGATAGTTGCCACCCATCAGCGGCCCCCGTGGCGGCAGGCATGGATGGCGCGAGTGACCGGTCCGCCGGATGCGATCAGGCGTACGGGCGCAGCGGGGCGTTCACCGGCGCGGGCCGGTGGTGTAGGGTGACGGGTAGCCATTTCGATCCTCACACGATCGGGTTGGTCAGGGCCGCCCCGGTGTTGGTAGCACCTTGGCGGCCCGTGCCGTTTCTGATATTACTTACCTATGGCGTTGTCAATATCAGAAACCAAGAGCAAGGGCGGCCGTCCTCGCGTTGACGCCACGCCAATCATGGTGCGCGTCGCCCCAGGCCTGCTCGGACCGCTCGACGCCTGGATCGCTCAGCAGCCAGACCCCAAGCCCTCGAGGCCCGAGGCCATCCGGCGCCTACTCGAACGTGCTCTCAAGGTCGGAGCGACCTGATGGCCGATAACGTGAATTTCGAGCGCCTCACAGCCGACGGCCTTAGTAAGGCGTTCGCCGACCTGCAGGCGGTCCGACTTATGCTCGCTGTCGTCTTAGGTGAGCTTGCCAGCAATAAAGAAAATGATGCTGAGGCCGCCAAATTTCTAGAAAGTCGGAAAAATTATCTGTATCAAATCTTAGATCAGGCACTGTCTTCCGTAGACAATCCTGATGAAGAATACATATCTAGGATCAAAGAAACGATCCATGTGACCTTCGAATCGATCCACGTTGGCAGGACAAAGGCATGAGCGCGGCTCAAGAGGCTGAGAAGCTGTCCGCCACATGGTTCAACAACGTAGGCGTAGCGATCGTGGCCACCGGCTTCATCGGGCCCGGCATCAAGGCGCGCGATGCCCTGGTAAACCATGAGGCCAGCGCGCTATATATCTTCTCCATGCTCCTGTGGTTGGCTGCCGGTTGGGGCGTGCATCTGTACGCTCGCGACCGCCTCGTCAGGAGGTATGAGGAATGACCGCCTTCGAGATTTTCTACTATTTTCTCCTGCCCGCTGCGATCCTGCTTGCGACTTACATCGCGCGAAAGTCGATGAGTCGGCCCGTCGTCAAGAATCCAGGCCGGCCAATGGGCCCACCTCCCTTGGTCATTGTGCGGGCAAATCCGCAGGATTTCACAAGGCCTCGGGCCGCAAACGAATAGCGTACCTTTTTGGTGCCCGGGACGGTGTGTTCCGCCCGGGCAGACAATCTGACGCTACTTCAATACGCCCGTCCAAGTAATGATCGCCCGCATCACCCCGGCTTCATCGACGCCCAGATGCTGGAAACCGGATGGCCGTGCCGATGGGCTGGTCCTCTCGATAACGTCGAACTTCCCGTCATCGAGGAAAGACACTTCCAAATAAGGTCCGTCGGGCGAGTTGAGCTCGAATTTTCCGCCCTTCTCGGTCGGCATAAAGTCCGCCCCGTATTTGTTTCTAAACATCCCTAGTTTGCGGATAAAGTCATCTTTGGACTGCTGTAGTTTTTCCTCTTTGGCTTTAGCGGCAGCAATGTTCTGCGCTCGCTCTTCCTGCATCCGCTCGAACATGGCATCGAAGTCGAACATCGTACCTTCCCATGCGTGGCCGTGGGACACGATGCCTGTGCTGCTCGTGTCGCCTTCACCTATGCACGGGTGACGTTCGTGACGGAACAGCTCCTTACGTCGGCATCATCGAGTCGCGCACTTCAGTAACCGGACCTCAATCCACGTAGGTCCAAGGTGGGCAATCCGCGTATCCATGCGCCCCACCCGGATGCGCACACATCCGTCCGAGAGACCTGATGGCAAAGCCTGGACGCTTGCAGATCAAAACAACTGAAGGCCGAGATGGCCGGGTAGTGGTCACGATGACCGCCCATAATGGGCGAGATTATGAACTGAACCTTTCGGTGTTCGAGGTATCTACCCTTGTTTCGGCTCTGTATGTCGCTCGATCAGAGGCGTTTCAACATCCAGATCCGCAGGCTCCGGAAGGCGTTCTTCGGATGCAGGGGATGAAGATCGGCGAAGAAGGGCGTCATGTTCTGATGCGGGTGTTCTTGACGGATCATCTCTACCAAGATTTCGGCGCAGAGAAGGGAACGCCTCTCGCCCAGGTGCTAGAGCGCATTGGCGAAGATGTGGCCAATGCCCTTCAACAAGCTCCTGAGGAGTTTGGCGACCCTGGCAAGACGCACTGATACTGCTACGCCATCTTCCGGGTCCCACTCGGATGTATTGAACGTTCATCGATCCCCCCTCGTCTGGAATAGCTCCTCCCGCCGCGACTGGCGCCCCTCCACGCCCGTCGGCTGCAGCTCGAACTGATCCTCGAACCACTTCACGATGCGGGTCTCGATCCGATCCCGCCGGATGGTAGTGAGCTGAACGAAGGCGCCCACACAGCCGGCCGGCATGGCGCCCTGGGCCTCGATCAGCGCGGCCGACTCGGTCTCCGGATCGAACGTGGAGTCCTCGAGAACCTCTCGGCCGCCCATGCGCTCGGCGAGGCTGCCATCGTCCGGCGACACCACACCCGACACGCGGATGGCCTCGAATGCGGGCGGGCCCCACTTCGAGTGGTCGACGGCGAGCCAGCATTCCGGGCCGTCCCGCGACTCCGGCCAGCCGATCAGCACCACGTCGTGCATGGCCAGATCCGGCATCTTCTGGCGCATGCCCGTCACGGTGTCCTGCAGATCAGTTCCGAGGAAGGCTGCGGCCTCCTCGAACGTCGAGCGCAGATGCGCGATGCGGCTGTAGAGGATCGGCAGGAGCGCCGCGGAGCCGCGGCTGGCCAGAGCAGCGTTCATGTGCGGCAGCGGCAGCACCTTCGGGCGCGGCGCGAGCTCGGAGCCGGGTAGGCCTCCGAGGCTCTGCCGGCTCTCTCCGTCGGTGATCAAATAAGCCGCGTCAGGCCGCAGGATCGCGTTCAGCGCCGTCACGGGCGGTCTCCTCATCGGGGATTGCAGTGAAGGTGAGCCCGAGGCTGGATGTGCCCAGGATGGCGTAGCCGACGACGAGGGATGCCCCTTCCGAGGCGGCCAAGGTAGCGAGGCCGATCTCGCCGAGCACGGCGGCTCCGATGGCTGCGGGCATGGTGTGCTCCTCTGGAATGGTCGCCCCAGCCGGCCGGTACATCCGCGGTCCGGCCGGGGCATCGGCGCCCGGGGGCGCCGAAGGGGTAGCCCGTCAGGGCGTGGTGGCGAACTCACCGTGCACCAGGGCCTTGGGCTGCTTCACCGCCAAGCCGATGCGCTCCTCCGCCAGGATGGCGACGAGGTTGCGGACGAAGAAGTCCGCGTGCTCGGTGGCCACTTCGACCCGCGGCTCCCACCGGTCGTAGATCGTGCCGGCGGCGCGGAAGTTGCCGACCAGGAACTCGCCGGCCGCCATCGCGGTCGTCGGGACCACCGGGAGGCCGAAGAGCTGCGGGACGACGTTCGAACCGGGCGGGCCCAGCACGTAGTCGCCATCCGAGTTTTTGAGCAGCCGCATCAGCATCCAGTCGCTCGGATGCAGCACGATGCCGTCCGCCGGCAGGTCGGCGAGCGAGGTCTGCAGGATGGCCAGGGCGATCGTGTCGAGAGACGTGCCACCCGTGAAGGCGACGGGCGCAGCGTAGGGCGTTGCCTGCGGGACCATGCCCAAGAGGTTCTGGCCGGTGCCGTCGCCGTACAGGAGCTGCTGCTCCTCCTTCAGGGCCAGGCCGTAGCGCATCTCACCGTCGATCATGCCCGCGAGCTGCGGGGTATCCTCCAGCACCTGTCGCGAGGCCGGGATCCAGTGGGCGATGACGCGCGTCGGCGTGCTCAGCAGCTCGAACGCCATCTCGGCCTCGGGCTTCACCGTGGTCTCGGCCACCATGCCGGGCGCCCCAGGGCGGATCGTCTGGCGCGGGTACTCGACGGAGCCGCTGTTGACACGCAGGACCGGCAGAAGGTCGCGGACCGTGAGATTGCGGCGCGGCAGCAGCACCGCCTCATCACGAGTCGGCCGCGACAATGCACCGGCAGAGTTGTCCGCAAGCGTCAGCGTCGTCTTCATCTGCATGCGCAGCCGGCCGGGGCGGGTCGTCTGGGCAGCGAAGTCCTTCAGCTCCGGGGCATCGACGAACTGCTGGCCCCAGGTCTGCGGGGCGGCGGGCTCGCCGCTGCCGCCGCGGCGGGCCATCTTCTGCTCGATCTCGAGCATCCGCGCGTCGAGGCCGCCGATCGTCTCTACGCTCTTCTCGCCGTGGGTCTCGATGCTCTTCAGCCGGGCGTCGACCGCCCGATGGTTGTCCTCGACCGCGCGCATCAGCCCGTCGATGCCGACGGAATCCTTCGTGCGGAGGATCCTGCCGGCGGCGCGGGCCGCCAGGAGGCCTGGAGGGGTATGCATGTTCATCGGGGCTTCTCCATCGACTTGGTGAGTTGCTGGATGCGGGCGGCAGCGGCCCTGATCTGCCGGGCCGCGTCTTCGTCATCGTCCTGCCCAGCGAGGGCGGGCCATCCGCCGGAGGCCAGCCGCGAGGCCGCTTCCTTCGAGAGGCCGGACTTCCGCAGGAGGTCGACCACCTCCGCCTTGCTGTTGAGCCGCGCCCGGCGGTTGGCCGGCAGCGCGACGACGCTGATCTCCATCAGGTCGAGGTCGGTCAGGATGACCGTTCCCCGCTCGCCGGCCCTCATGCCGCCTTCGGCGACGAAGAAGCCGATGCTGAGCCCGCTCACGTCGCCCGCCTTGGCGTGCGCGTGCGCGTCGCGTCCCCGCGTGGTTTCCAGGTTGAACTGGCCGCGGACGAACAGGCCGTGATCGTCCTCGCGAAACTCCGTCCACCGCCCGACCGGCTCCGCCATGTCGTGCGACCAGAGCATGACGGGCGCCGTACCGGCGGCCTTGTGCTCCCGAAGGCTGCGCGAGAACGCCCCCGGCGCGATGATGTCGCCATGGGCGTCGGGCGGACCGCCGAAGGTGCTGGCGTAGCCCGACACCGCGCCGACCGTCTGCGATCCAGCGTCGAGCTTGATCTGGAGCGGAGGCGCGAGCCGAGCGGCCGCAGGATCGTATTTCGTGAACTTTGACATGGGCACCGGTCACGACAAAGCGACGGCTCGAATGAGCCTGAAGGCTTCGCGACCCGGGCCAGCCGGTGTCCTGAAGATCGACCGGAGAGGATACCCCAGCAAGCCGGTGGCATCCGCGATGCGGTCGACATCCAATGTGCGCGAAGCAGCGAGGAAATCAAGCGGCTTCAGTGCCGAGACACCGGCGCCCTCAAAGGATTCTGGTGCTCATCAGCGAATTTCACGGCCATCGCGTAGAGATGCCGAGCCACATCCTTGCGACCGTGCGTCTGCACCATCGAACTCATGGCATAGGCGAACAGGACGTTCGCCAGATCCTGAGGGTCGTGTCCCTCTTCGATCAGACGGCCGATGGCTTCATGAACGGCGACGTTCGCCGCCTCGACTTCGCGGGATCTGTCCATGGGGCTACTCCTCCTCAACGGGCCGCGGCCGATACGGCGGCGGCAGGGGCTTCCAGGGTGTGTTGAGTTTGCGGACGCGCTCCGCGATCTTCTCGGCGCTGAACCAGCCATGCCGGTAGTTGCCGTTGCGCTCGCCCGGCGGCGCGCCGCTTCCCGGGGCCCCGCCATGCAGCCGGCACCGACGCTTCCCGGCAACCGGATAGCGCCGGCATGGCGTGCCGGATCGCGTCTTGGCGCCGCAAAACATGCTTTGTCTCCATGGGGTTGATGGGCACGATTTTGCGAAAACCCACGGCATCGCGCGTCGAGTTTGGGAACCGCCCTTCAGCGCAATCGCGCCGGAGTTTCGATACCCCCCGGGGTGGGTGAAGCTCATGCGCGCACCTTCGACGGCGTGCGGTACTGCTTCAGGCGCGCTTCGCGCTCGGCCCGCTCGCGCGCATCGCGCTCGTACCGGCGGGCCTCGTCGACGATGTAGTTGGGCTCGAACTCAGCGAAGCGCCTGCGGAAGGCCTTGTCGGCCTCGGCGAGCCAGGCGAAGTACAGATCCTCGGGCTCGCGGTGGGGGTGACGCGCCAGAGATAAGCGCTCTAGCTCCTTGATCGCATCCTGTTTGCGACCCAGGCCCGACCGGCGATGGTAGGTCCAGGCGAGATGCCGGCCGACCTGGGCACCATGGGCGCCCTCGATCCGCAACCGCAGGGCCTCCGGATCCGCCGCGGCCTCGGCCTTCATCCGGTGGAACCGGGCCCTCCATTCCTCGGGGGTCTCTTCGCCCGCCTCGGTCTGCCGGAACATCAGGTCGGTGTTCAGGTCGAGGTCGTACCACCACTCGTTAGTCGAGCCCTTGGCGTACTCGGCCACGATCAGCGGCTCATCCGGGCACGGGGAGTAGGCCGCAGACTCCTGCGGATCCGGATCGCCACCGGTGTGGTGCAGGGTCAGATGCACCGCCCTCAGCCGCTCGGCGTAGCGGTCGTGGCCCGCATGCACACCCATGGCGTACGCGCGCTTCGCCTCGCAACGCTCCAACACCTCGGCGATGGACGGCCGGAACTTCGAGGTGCGCCGCAGGTCCATGCACGCCGCGGCGATCGTCGCGTTCGAGTAGCCGGCATCATCAAGGTCGAATGCTAGGGTCTGGAAGAACGCCTCGGGGTTGTTCAGTTTGTCCGCGGGGTAGCAGTCGAGCAGCTGGGCGACGAGCATCAGGGTGACGGGCGGATGCTGCGGCCCCGAAAACGCGGCTCTGACGGCCGCGGCCGCCTTTTCGGCAGCTGGGGTGCTCAGAAGCTGCCTACGCTGCCCCAAGGCCCGCTCTCGCCAATACTGGGCCTGTCCAGCCACCAGGGCATGGGGCTTCGGCAGATCCGGCAGGTTGCGGGCGCGGTCCTGCCGGGCCGCGTAGCTCGTCACCTTGCGGTTCGCCTCGATCAGATCGGCCAATGTCGGCAACGATCCGCTGCTGTGCGCGGGGATGTGGCCCGGACCGGGAGACAGGTTCGTGATGTCGGTCATTGCTGCCAGCCCCCGATGATGCGCTGGGCCATGTCGAGGTACGATTCACGGCGGGACTGACCGCGGCTCTCGGTGCCGGCCGCGCGGGGCGGTGCAGGCACGTCAAGCCAGCGCTTCTTCCGCAGCCAGGTCTTGGGCTCGACGTGATGGGTGCGGCCGGCGGTGGCCTCGGCGTGGCGTCGCATGGCTGCCACCAGATCTGCCGCCGTCGCTTCGCCCGTGGCCACCACGCGCTCGAACTCGGCGCGGGCATCCACCTCGGCGACCTTGTGCCTGCACGCGTCCCAGAACTCAGAGAACCCGGGCCCAACGGGCCCGGGGGAGCAGCCCTCTCCCCCCACCGGCGAAGCCGGTGGGTTGTTCTTCTCTGTTCGGGTGCACGCCTGTGCACCCTTTCGTACCGATCCGTGCACCCTTTCTCCGATAATGGGTGCACAGGCGTGCACCGTTTCCTCACCCTCAAAGGGTGCATCGGTGTGCACCTTTTCCAGTCGGTCGAACCGGAAGGCGAACTGGTTGGGCTTGTGCCGTCCGCCACGCCGCTCGACCGCAATCCACGCGGCCGCCTCTAGGTCGAGCACAGCCAGGATGGTGGCCCGCTTCTTCACCCCACAGGCCTCGCCGAGCTGCTCGTAAGGCGGGTTGCAGCGGCCGGTGCTGGCGTTGTGGAAGTGGAGGAGCAGCACCGCGCCGACGTTCTTCGCGAGCGCCGGCAGCGAGGGGTCCGCCATGATGGCCCGGAACAGCCGCATCTTCTCGGCGAAGCTGACGCTCACGTGGCGCCCCCGCGGAGATAGCTGCGGGCGGCCGAGCGACCCGGGAACACGCCGCACACGCACCCGTGGCTGTCGAGAATGGCGACCAGCGCGCTTGCCAGCGTGGGGCGATCCGCCCTATCTCTCTGCCCGGTTCTTTGCTCTGAACCCTTCAGCTTTACGCCGTTGCGGGCCTTCACCCCCGCGACGGCGTTTTCATTTTCGGGGCGGTTCAGCGACAGTTTGCGGTTTGTAGAGCCCTGGCTAACCCCTTGATACTTCGTGGTCTGTTTCGGTGCTGTTTTGCAGAAAACGCCAATGTTTTCAGTGGACCGGGTCAGCCTACGAATCTGGGGGTCAGAGGTTCGAATCCTTTCGGGCGCGCCATCACCTAGCTAGATTTCAAGACATTTCCGAACGCACCGGGTTAACGCTGTGGGTAACAGCGGAACCACGCGGTAACGGCTGACGCCTGCACTGGATGCGCGATCAGCGTTCGTGAGGTCGGGACATGATCCGGCAAAGCTCGCTTGCTACTGCCGAGCTTGTCGGTGGCCTAAGCCCCCACTGACCTTCCACGCTCGCCTCGCCACACCTCCGACCGTAGCGGGCGGGCGTGGATGCCAGGGAGATCGCGCAATGCGACTCCTCCTTTGGCCGCTGGCTTGCCCTCGTTCTGAAGCGAGAGTCCGTCGATCAGGGGACGGACGATGAAGAAGAGCCGGTTCAGCGAAGCGCAGAGCATCGGATCCTGAAGGAGCAGCAGGCCGGATTGCCGGTTGTTGAGATCTGCCGCCGTCGCGGCATCGGCGACGCGACGTTCTACACGTGGTGCTCGCGCTGGGGCGGCACGGAGGTCTCGGATGCGCGCCGGCTGAAGGCGCTCGACGAGGAGAGCCGTAAGCGCAAGACGCTCCTGGTCGAGGCGAGGCTCGACGTGGCCACGCTGCGCGAGGCTCTGGAGAAAACCTTCTGACGTCCAGTGCATGCAGCAGAGCGGCTTCGTCGAGGCCCTCAACGGCCGCTTGCGCGACGCGTGGTTGAGCGAGCAGCTGTTCCGGAGCCTGCCGGCGGCTCGGACCATGGCCGAGGTGTGGCGGGCAGACTGCAACACCTGCCGCCCTCACACGAGCTTCGGCGGGCTCAACCCCGAACGCATCTGCAACCCGGTCCGAGCACGACCAGAACCGGAACGGGCTCCGGTTATGAACGAGGGCAAACAGGGGGCAAGGTCGCCCATCAGGAAGCGATCAAACTCCGCAACCCTCGAATGTCGGTGAGGTTTTCAAGGTCGTTGAGACGCGCGATCAGCGCGTCGGCGCGCGGCACACCGAGCACCGGCGTGATGAGGTCGCGCACCTTCGCGTTCACCCGCTCCGTATTCAGGGGGTTCTCCTTGGTCCCGGGCGGAAACTTCGTGAAATGTTCCAGCCTCCTCCCGTCGGTGAGGGTCACCTCGACCCGCGCGCTGCGCGGGGCCTCCCGCGTCATCAGGCCGGGATCGCCCACCACCTCCACCTTCTCGCGTGCGGACCGAATCGAAGGATTCTGCATCAGGCCCGCATCATGGCTGTCCGTGAAGGAGACGGCTCCTCTCACAAGCGCCAGGGCGACGAGATGCTGGCAGTTCACATCCGGCATGGCGCTGTGCCCGACGATGCCAACCGCGTCGGTCGGCAGGTGCACGACGATCCGCTGCACATCTGCGGCGCGCAGGCCGTGGCGCTCGCGCAAGGTCAGGATTGCATCGAGGGGCGACTGGATCGGATACCCGACCGAGAAGGTCTTGATCGCGGTTTCCGTGATGAAATACCGGCTTCCGAGCCCATCCAGCATCGCTTCGGGCTTGGGGTCGGTCGAGAGCGCGATGAACAGATTGTGCGTGCCGTCGAGGACGTCGGCGACGCCAGTCAGGCCGGCCTGGACCATCGTGACCGCGGTGACCCCGTTGCGGGCGCCCATCCCGGCGAAGTCGAAGGCCTTCTCGATATGGTCCTCGTCCTTGACCCAGCTCCAGAGCCCGGAGACCTGCTGGGCCGCATAGGAGAGCGCGAAGCGCGTGCGCCGCTCGTCGAGGCGGGCGAGCGCGGCCGCTGCGCCCAGGGCCCCGAAGGTGGAACTCGTTCCCTCGGCGCTCCGGTGGGAGCCCCGGACGAGATCCGGCCCGAGCGCCAGGAGGAGGCGGCAGCACAGATCGTAGCCGAGAACGACGGCGCGGATCATGTCCTGACCCGAGCGGCCCTCCTTCTCAGCCATCGCGAGAGCCGCCGGCACGGTGGCCGAGCCGGGATGCGCTTTGGTGACAGGCTCGAAATCGTCCGTCTCGTCGGCATGGGCGCACATGGCGTTGGCGAGGGCGGCGTTGATCGCGGTGGTGCGCAGATCCGAGGCCACGACGGTGGCCTGATCGATGCCGCCGAGGCTGCGGACATAGGCCGTCGCCATCTCGCCTGGCCGCATGCGAGCACCGGAGATCATGGCGCCGAACGTGTCGAGGATGCGGTGCTTGCAGGCCAGCACGACATCCGGCGGAAGCGGCCTGTCGCGTGCCTCGACCATGTAGCGGGCGAGCCGCCCGGTGATCTCGGCCCCGGCCGGGGCCGCCCGGGCCGGCACGGCGGCGGTGGCGAGGAGGCCGCCCGCCGCCTGCAGAATCCTTCTCCGGCTCGTTCCGCGTGCCGTGGTGTCCTGGGCCATGCCGTGCTGCTCCCTGAGCCCTGCCGTGGGCAGCGTGGCCCTCATGCGTCGGTTCGAGCGAGATGGGGCGTCACGGCGTGACCGTCTGCCCGGCCGGGCGCAACGGGGCGCGGGTCCCGGGCGCCCGGGTCACCGTGCAGATCCGCGCCGGCGGTCTCCGGGAGAAGAAGGGTCGCGCAGAAGGCGACGCCGTAGGCGCACAGGGCGCAGGCGCCCATCGCGGTGCCCAGCGGCAGGCTGGCCGCCAGGATGCCGACCGTGGCGGGCACCACCGAGCCGAACCCGCGTCCGCCACCGAGGCAAAAGCCCTGGCCGCTCGCCCGGATCGACGTGGGGAACAGCTCCGCGAAGGTCGGCAGCATGCCGGCGGCCAGGGCGCCCTGGAACGCGCCCAGGAAGAAGCTCAGCACGATCGTGGTGCCAAGGCCGATCGGCGCGAGCAGGAGGATCGCGACGTTGCCCGATTGCAGGACGAGGAACGTCATGAAGGCGGGACGGCGGCCGATCCGGTCCGACAGCCAGCCGTAGAGCAGCGGGCCGACGAGGGAGCCCAGGATATTCATCGCGAGATAGCCGGTGCTCGACTTGATCGAGAGGCCGAGGGCCGTCCGCAGATAGGTCGGCAGCCACGTGATCATCACGTAGGCGCCCCCGAAGATGCCGGTGGACATCACCGCTGCCGCGAGGGTGCGGCGCAGATGCCGGCCCGTGAAGATCGTCCAGACCGGCGGCGACACCGCGCCGTCGGATTGCGCGGCCTTTGCCTGCATGTAGATGCCGGATTCCGGCACGAGCCGGCGGATGAAGAAGACGAGGCCGGCCGGCACGATGCCGAGGGCGAAGAACACCCTCCAGCCCATCTCCTCCGAGAAGAGCGCGGCGATGACCGGCAGAAGGCTGACCGAGATCGCGTAGCCGACCGCGTAGCTGCTCTGGACAGAGGCCGCGACCCGGCCCCGAAGGCCCGGCCTGATGACCTCACTGATCAGCACCCCGCCAACGGCCGCCTCGCCGCCATAGCCGACGCCCTGCAGGAACCGGACGGCGGCGAGCGACCAGAAATCGCTCATGAACGCGGCGAGGCAGGTGAAGCCGGCTACCATCAGGATGGTGAGCTGGAGAATCCGGACCCGGCCGATTCGGTCGGCCAGGATGCCGGCGGCCCAGCCGCCGACCGCGGCGCCCGCGAGGGAGGCAGTGGCGAGGTAGCCGGCCTCGGCCTGCGTGAGGCCGAGCGTTGCGATGAGGGCCGGAATGACGAGCGCGTAGATCGTCGTGTCCATGGCATCGAGGCCGAAGCCCGCGAAGCAGGCCCAGTAGGTTCGCCGCTCCGTATCGTCGAGGTCGTGGTACCAGCCGAGCTTCATCATGGTGCGTTTCCTCCTGGCACGACGGATCGTGCCCTGCGCCGCCTCTTTCGGGCGGTCTGCCGGGCGCCCGGGTACGGGGGGCGTCAGTCCTGCGGATCGTCGACGTATTCCAGGCCGGCGGCCGCGAGGGTCTCGCGCATCCGGTAGAGGTCGAGGCCGAGTTCGCCCGCGGCGAGGCGGGCGCGCTTCGCCTCCTCGTTGGCGGTCCGGGCGTCGGCCTTCTCCGCCACCGCGGCCGCGTCGGCGCAAGGCACGACCACGACGCCGTCGTCGTCCGCCACGATCGCATCGCCCGGCCGGACCAGGGCGCCGGCGCAGACCACCGGGACGTTCACGCTGCCGAGGGTCGCCTTCACGGTGCCCCTGGCCGAGATCGCGCGCGACCAGACCGGGAAGCCCATCTGCTTGAGGGTCCGCACGTCGCGGCAGCCGGCGTCGATGACGAGGCCGATCCCGCCGCGGGCCTTCAGCGAGGTGGCGAGGAGATCGCCGAACATGCCGTCGGTGTTGTCGGTGGTGCAGGCGACGACGAGGACATCCCCCGGCCGGCACTGCTCGATGGCGACGTGCAGCATCCAGTTGTCGCCGGGCTGGGCGAGCACCGTGACGGCCCTGCCGGCGATGGCAGCACCTTCCCAGATCGGACGCATGTAGGGCTTCAGCAGGCCCGTGCGTCCCTGGGCCTCGTGCACGGTGGAGACGCCATGCCCGGCGAGCCGCTGCGCCACCTCGGGCGCGAGGCGCGGAATGTTGCGGACGACGACGTTCCTCATGACAGCACCTCCGCCGCCATCGGGAAGAGCCGCTGGTAGGCCTCGCCGTACGTCATCGCCGTGCCGGAGTTCCGGCCGCCCTGGACGCCGCGGTTGAGGGCGACGCGCTCGTAATAGTCCCAGAGGTGGCGCTGGGCGGCGAGCACCCGGAAGGCCCGCTGCTTCGTCGCCCAGACGGAATCGATGTTGAGGATCACCTGGGGCTTGAAGTTGCACTGCTCGGGCTGGTGCGGCTCAAACAGGAAGACCGGCGGCGCGCTGTAGCGGCGCTCGTGGTCCGGCTTATGGCCGGCGGCCTGTGCGATGACCCGCGCTTCCTGGGCGAGATGGGCGGCGACCGGATGGTCGAAGTTGTAGGGATCCTTCAGCGCGTGCGTCAGCACGAAGGCCGGATTCAACTCGCGGTAGACATCAACCAAGCGGTCGAGCTCGGCCTCGCCCACGCGCAGGGGATAATCGCCGACGTCGAAGAACTCGATTTCGGCGCCGAGGATCGCGGCGGCCTCCTCCGCCTCGGCCCGCCGCTGCGCCTTCACATCGTCGAGGCGCACGCCGGCCGACTTCCAGGCCCACTGGCTCTCGCCGCGCTCACCGTAAGAGAGGCAAACGATCTTGAGGCGGTAGCCCTTCGCTGCGTGGAGCGCGATGGCCCCGCCTGCTCGCCAGACGAAATCGCCGGGGTGGGCGGTCACCACGAGACCTGACTTGGGAACTGAAGTCATGGCCGTCGGTGTCCTCCCTCATTCCAGCGGCGAGGCAGGACCTGCGCGCTGTCTTCAGGATCGATGACTAGTCAACGCCCATGTATGAGACAAATGAAATGATTGCAGTTTTTATTGCATAAAATCGATAGATGGGTGCGATCCCACGGCCCGCCGTCCCCGCTCAGACCGTCTGAAAATACTCGCGGAAGATCCGCGCCAGACGTTCGGCCGGCGACGACAGCGTGTGGCCGCGGCGAGTGACGATGCCGATCGTGCGCGAGATGCTGGGCCCTCGCAGCGGCACGGCGACGAGGTCGCTGCCGGGTGCCGTCTGGAAGGCAAGGCGCGGGACCACGGTGATGCCGAGGCCGCCGAGCACGAGGCCGATCGCCGTGGCGACGCGGTGAACCTCGTATGTCCAGCCCATCTCGGCATAGCGCCCGCCGAGCCCGGCCGCGATGAGCAGGTTGTTGCCGGTCTGCTCGCCGATCTTGACCAAGCGCTCGTCGCGCAGATCGCTCCATGTAACCGCTTTTTCCCCCGCGAACCGATGACCGGCACGACAGACGAGCACGAAGGGCTCCTGATGGATCGGAGCGATGTCGAGGTCGTAGTGCTGGGCGGACATGATGGTAACGCCGAACTCCGCCTCGCCCGCCCGCACGCGCTCCACGATGGCAGTCGCCGAATGGTCCAGAATGCGTACGAGCACCCCTGGGTCGCGCTGGCCGAAGCGCTGCAGGATGAGGGGCAGGTGAGAACTCGCGATGGTTGGCAGGCACCCGATGCGGACGAGGTCCTGGCTCTCGCGCCCCTGCGCGCGCAGCTTTCCGAAGATCTGGGACAGCTCCTCGACGATGCGCTGAGCGCTCGGCAGCAGGTCGACACCGGCGGGGGTCAAGGTGACCTGGCGCGTCGTGCGGGCGACGAGCTTCACCCCGAGTTCGTCCTCCAGCTTCTTGAGGCGATGGCTCAAGGCGGCCTGGGACAGGTTGAGGCTGGCCGCCGCTCGGTTGAAGCTTCCCCAGTTGGCGATGCTGAGAAAGGCCTGGAGCCCCAGGAAGTCCACGCGCTCCATCGTGCCCTACGTCCCACGCGCGACCGCGCTGTCCATCGTGCGGAGTGACATGCTTGCGGCTCGGCGAGAAGCTGCCCCTGTCCGCACGCTCGGGACCGGATCATGCGGCCAAGCCCATCGCACGGGCACGATGCCGCGTTTGCGCATCGGCGGAGACACTGGCCCATTCGCTGCACCGGCGATCGGTGGGTAAGGCCCTGCGGATGACAGCTGTGCCGGCGTTCAAGCCGGTCTGATTTCCGCGTCAGACCTTTGCTTCGCATCAGAGCTTTGCGACGCAGGCATTGGCGCTGGAGCGCTTCCGCTCCGGTCGGCCGTGCGCCGCCTCGTCGGGGCTGACATCGCTGCAGGACTGCAGGGGCGGCCGGGCGATCGCGGCCTGCGCCGCCTGTCCGACCTGGCCGTGCCCGCGGGCATCGTTCTCGCCCATTACGTGCCGCCGGACGGAGCGGGCGATTGACCGATCTTCCACTGGAACGGGGGCTCGGTGCCGTTCACGGCGAAATCCCCGACGATGCGGTCCTTGTAGATCCGCGGATTGTGGGACGCGATCGTCCGGGCGTTGCGCCAGTGTCGGTCCAGCGCGAGACCGGACCGGGTGGCCGACGCGCCCAGGGCGTCGAACAGGATCGTTCCTGCGTCCAGGACGAGTCCGGTGAGAACGCTCTGGGCCTGCGCCAACTCGATCTCCGCCCTCACGTTGATCGCATGGGCTTCCTCCTCCCGCACAGCACCGATGCGGGCGTCGTAGGCGCGCTGGACGGCCTCCGCAGCCCGCAGGGTGATGGCGCCGGCGGCATAGGCGAGGCCGTGGACCCGCCCGACCACCTGGAGCACCTGCGGATCGGAACTCGGCCGGGCCCCCGCCGCATGGGAATAGGTCCGGTTGCGGTCCCGGACGGCGCTCGTCACCTCCGTGGCCGCGGCCCGGGCGATGCCGGTGAGGGTGGCGAGATGGACGGCCTGAAAGAAGGCCGGCCCGTAGGAGAACCGCGAGGCGGTCGGAAGCGGATCCCCTAGAACGTCGGCATCGTCGAAGACGGTCGAACCGCTGGCCGTGAGCCGCTGGCCGAAGCCGTCCCAATCGTCGACGATCTCGAGGCCCGGTCCTTTCGCCGCGACGATGGCGGAGGTCTCTTCGCCATCAGGACCAGTGCCGACCACGTCGATCCAGTCCGCGAAGAGAGAGCCGGTCGTGTAGAATTTCCGACCCGTCACGCCCCACCCCGCACCGCTGCGATGGATGCGGGTTTCGAACACGCCGACTTTGGTCGGGCCGGTCTCGGACCACGCTCCCCCGAACAGGTCGCCCGCCGTCAGACGCTGGATCCACCGCGCGCGGCGCTCGTCTTTCGGGCTGCCGACGGTGTCCTCCGCGAAGCCGAAATGATTTCGCAACGCCTGAGGCAGGTTGGAATCGGCCTCGGCCAACTCGGCGAGGAGCGCGAACAGGTCCGGCAGGCTCGCCCCGAACCCCCCCTCGGCCTCGGGGACCCGAAGGGCACCGAATTTCGCGTCCCGCAACGCGGCGAAGGCCGGATAGGGAAGGTCTCGGTTCCGTTCCCGTTCGATGGCGCCCTCGCGGATTTGGGCAAAGAGCGGCCGAAATCGCCCCGCGAGGGCCTCGTAGCGCGGGCTCGGCGCGACCCCCCAATGGGCAGATCCCTGTCGTTCCGAAGCAGTCATGGCGGTCTCGTGTCCTCCGGATGCGATGGGAGCCGGGCGCGGGTCAGTGGCGTGTCGGCGTGGCGCCCGGCTCACCGAGGTAGAGAGCGTCGAGCCGGCCGCTGGCCGAGAGGTCGCGGCCATTCCCGGTCGCGACGACGCGCCCGTTCTCGAGCACGACCGCGCGGTGGGCGTGCTCCAGGACGAGGTGAGCGCTCTGCTCGGCGATGAGGAGGCTCAGCCCCTCTTCGCGGTTCAGGCGAGCGAGGCTCTCGAAGATCTCGGCGACGACGCGGGGGGCGAGGCCCATGGAAGGCTCGTCCAGCAGGAGCAGCTTCGGACGCGTCATCAGGGCGCGGCCGATGGCCACCATCTGCTGCTCGCCTCCCGAGGTCAGTCCCGCCCGCGTATGCCGGCGCTCCCTGAGGCGTGGGAACCACGCGTAGATCCGCTCCAGATCGCGGGCGAGTTGCGCTCGGCTCGGTCGGCGGAGATAGCCGCCGATCTCCAGGTTCGTCTCGACCGTGAGCTGGCCGAAGACGTGCCGGCCTTCGAGCACCTGCACCAAGCCCCTTCGGACGAGGCTGGCCGGATCGAGCCGCGCGGTCGCTTCCCCCTGCCAGCGGACGTGGCCGCGGCGAAGTGAGCCGCGCTGCGCACCGAGCAGGTTCGAGATCGCCCTGAGCGTCGTGGTCTTCCCGGCGCCGTTCGCGCCGAGCAACGCCACGATCTCTCCTGCACCGAGGGAAAGGGAGACGTCCCTCAGCGCCAGGATGGCGTTCCCATAGACGGCCTCGATGCCGTCCACCTCGAGAAAGGCAGCCGGCGCCGTCATCGCGCGATCGCCTCGGCGGTCTCCTCGCTGCGGGGCGTGATGCCCTTCTCCCGGGCATAGGCCGCGGCGCGCTCGTAGATGCGCGGAAGGAGCAGGTCCCGGTCGGACTTCACCCAGCCGTGGCTGACCACCGCCCATTGCGTGCCGTCCCACTGCAGCACCTTGCCGGCGCCGCCTCCCTCATGGTCCTTCACCGAGAGACGGAGGGGCTGCACCAGCCCTTCCGCGCCCAGCGCCTTCAGGCGGGGCTCGTCGAGGACGAGGTGCTCCAGGCCCCATTGCCCTTGTGCGCCGTCGATCGGCTTGCGGCCAAAGCGCCCCTGCGCCGTCCGGATGGCCTCGACGGCGATGATCGCTTCGATCACGCCGGAATTGTAGTAGACCGATCCGAAGCTCTTCGGGTCCTTCAGGTCGCTCAGGCTCTTGTCGACGATGGCGGCCTTGATCTTCTTGAGGATCTCGAAGTCCTGCCCCGCCGGGAACGGTGTGATGGCGCGATATCCCTTCCCGACGCTGCCGGCCGGGCGCACGTCTTCCTCGGAGCCCGACCAGATCCCGCCGATGATGTGATCGACGGGGAAACCCGTCTTGGCGGCGGTCTTGATCGCCACCGGCGTCATCACGCCCCATCCCCGCAGGAACACCCAATCCGGCTTGATCTGCCGGATCCGCGCCCATTGCGCGGACTGGTCGTTGCCGGGATGCGGCACCGCGATCTGGATATTCTCGAAGCCGTAGGTCTTGGCCAGAAGGTCGAGGGGGATCTGCGTCTCCTTCCCATACGGGCTGTCGTGGTAGACGGTGGCGATCTTCAGGCCCTTGAGCCTGTCCTTCCCGCCCACTTGCTCGGCGATATAGTTGATTGCCGAGGAGGCCTCGCTCCAGAAGCTGAACAGAACCGTGAAGCTGTAGGGAAACACGCGGCCGTCGATGGCCTCCGTTCGGCCGTAGCCGGTGGTCACGAGGGGGATCTTGTCGGCCACCGACTTCTCGGTGAGCGCCTTCGAGACCGGATCGCCGTGGGGCAGGAAGAGGGGCACGGGCGAGCCGTCACGGCCGCCTTTCACCCGCTCGTAGCACTCCACGCCCTTCTCGACCGCCCATTCGGTCTCGCACTCGTCCCAGAACAGCTTGACGCCGTTGATGCCGCCTTCGACCTCGTTGATGTAGCGAAGGTAATCGATGGTCCCGGCCCAGACGGGAATGCCGGACGAGGCGTAGGCGCCCACGCGGAATGTTGGGAGCGGGAAGTATTGCCGGGCCGCGTCTCCGGCCGGGGCCGAGGTGACCGTGCCGGTTCCGAGAAGGGCGGCCAGCGCAACGATGCGCATGGTCCGTGCGAGGCGGGTCATCTGTCTTCTCCGAGAGGGTCAGGTCGGTGGGCCAGACGGCGCAGGCGGTCTACGAGGCTCCCGAGGAGCGCGGCGAGGCCGTTCGGCTCCTTGATCAGGAAGCCGATGATGAGGGCGCCGAAGACGACGCGCTGGAGATTGGCGATCTGCCCGCCGTCGAGGCCCGTTCCCAGGATCGTGCCGGACAGGTGCGAGAGCAGGATCGGCGTGAGCACGATGAACGCTGCGCCGAGGAAGCTTCCCGACAGGCTGCCCAGACCGCCGACGATGATGATGAACATCGCCTGGAACGAGCGATCGAGATCGAAGCTTCGGGCATCGACCGTACCGAGATAGGCGAAGGCCCAGAGTGCGCCGGCCACGCCGCTCACGGCAGCCCCGACGAAGAAGGCCGACAGCTTCGCTCGGGACACCGGGACGCCGATGATCGCGGCAGCCGTTTCGCCGTCGCGTACGGCGCGCCAGTCGCGGCCGGTCCGACTCCGCACGAGCCGCCACGCCACGGCCGTGACGACGACGACGCTCGCGAGCGTCAAGGCGTAACGCCCGGCCGGGCTCGACAGATCGCGGCCGAGCAAGGCCAGATGGGGGGCCGAGATCGCGCTCGACGTGGCGTAGTTCGAGAACCAGCCGACCTGATTGAAGGTCCACGCGATCAGGAACTGCGCCGCCAAAGTCGGCGCCACGAGGTAGAACCCCCTGATCCGCAGGCTCGGCAGGCCGACGACGAGGCCGACGAGGCCGGCGATCAGCCCTCCACCGAGCAGGCTGAAGGGCAGCGGGAGCACCGGCACCCTGAGCAGGAGGTTGTAGGTTGCGTACGCGCCGACCGCCATGAAGGCGCCCGTGCCGAGGGACGCTTGGCCCGCGAAGCCCATGGTCAGGTTCAGGCCGAGGCCCGCCAGCGCCATGATCAGGAACGGAATCAGGATCGCGTTGTACCAGTAGTCGTCCGCGACGACCGGCACCGCCACGGCGGCGATGGCAAGGGCGGCGAGAATGCCCGCTGCCCGGATCGGTGAACCGGCCGGCGTGGACGTCGCGGCGAGGGCGCGGCCGTCGAGGGCCGCGGCGGCGGGAGGCATCGCGTCAGACCCTTTCGATCGGCCGCTCGCCGAACAATCCGGCCGGCCGTACCAGCAGGAAGGCGACCGCAAGCCCGTAGGCGAACCACGTGGAGACGGATCCGCCGAGGAGCGGCCCGAGATAGATCTCGGCCAGGGCGTCGCCCGCCCCGACGATGAGGCCGCCGGCGATGGCGCCGGTGATCGAGGTGAATCCGCCGATGATGAGCACCGGCAGCGCCTTCAGCACCACGAAGGTCAGTGAGAACTGGACGCCCTGCCGTGCGCCCCAGAGCAGTCCCGCCACCAGCGCGACGAACCCGGCCACGGCCCAGACGGCCGCCCAGAGTGCCGGAAGCCGGATTCCCACGGACAGCGCGGCCTGTGGGTCGTCCGCGACGGCGCGCAGGGATTTGCCGATCCGGGTGCGTTCGAAAAACAGGGCGAGACCCAGGACCAGCGCGCCGGCACTGGCGGCGGCCACCAGATCGAACGAACTGACTTGGATCGGTCCGAGCGCGACCGGAAGGTCGGCGATCCCGAGGTCGAGTTCGTGGACGCGCGCGTCCATGAGAAACTGCGAGCCGCCCTCGATGATGTAGGACAGGCCGAGCGTCGCCATGAACAGGGTGACCTGCGAGCGGTTGACCAGCGGGCGCAGCACCACCCGCTCGACCGCCACGGCGAGCGTCACCATGATCGCCAAGGCGACGAGACCGGCGAGCCAGAACGGAAGTCCCTTCTCCGTCAGGGTCACGAAGGTCAGCGCAGCGCAGAGCACCATCGAGCCCTGCGCGAAGTTGAACACGCCGGACGCCTTGTAGATCAGCACGAAGCCGATCGCGACGAGGGCATACATCACGCCCGCGAGCACTCCGCCCACGAGCGTCTCCAGGAAGAAGCTCATCGCGCGGTCCTCACTGCGGCTTGCCGAGATAGGCGGCGATGACGGCCGGATCGCTGCGGACCTGGGACGGTGGGCCGTCCCCGACCTTGCGCCCGTAATCGAGGACGACGACGTGGTCGGAGAGACCGAGGACCACGCCGATATCGTGCTCGATCAGGACGATCGTCGTCCCGAGGGTGTCGCGCGCGGACCTGATGAAACGCGCCATGGCCCGCTTCTCCTCGCCGTTCATCCCGGCCATGGGCTCGTCGAGAAGCAGGAGCTTCGGTTTCGCGATCAGCGCCCGCCCGAGATCGACGCGCTTCTGAAGGCCGTAAGGAAGGGTCGAGACGAGGCGGTCGCGGTGGGCGGCGAGATCGAGGAAGCCGAGGATCTCGTCGGCTGCAGCGAGAAATCCGCGCGTCTCCGCGCGCGCGCGCGGCAGGCCCAGGGCATCGTCGAGGAGCGTCGTCCGGCTCTTGCGCGACAGGCCGGCGAGAACGTTGTCACGCACGCTCAGGCCGCCGAACAGGGCCGCGTGCTGGAAGGTCCGCCCGATGCCCCGCCGCGCGGCCGTGAACGGACGGATCTGTCCCAGGCGGCCGCCGTCGAACACGATCGCCCCGCCATCGGCGCGATAGACGCCGTTGAGGATGTTGAGGACCGAACTCTTTCCCGCGCCGTTCGGACCGATCAGGGCGCAGATCTCGCCGCGCGTCACCGAGAAGCTCAACGCGTCGAGCGCCTTCAGGCCTCTGAAGGAGAGTGAGACGTCCAAGACGTCGAGAAGAGGTTCGGGCATCGCCGCCCTCACTCGGCCGCCGCAAGGCCCGCGGCCTCGCGCGTCTTCACGGCTTCGATGTCCCGGTAGCCGTGAGCCGGATGGGACTCGGGCAAGTAGGCGCCGCGTCCGAACAGTTTCTCGCGCAGGGTCCCGGGCCTGTACGCCTTCGGATAGACACCGCGACGCTGCAGTTCCGGCACCAGCAGGTTGACCGTATCCTCGAAGGTCTCGGGCGTGACCGCATAGGCGAGGTTGAAGCCGTCGACCCCGGTCTCCTCGACCCATTCCTGCAGAATGTCGGCGACGGTCGTCGGCGAGCCGACGAAGACCGGCCCGATTCCGCCGATGCCGCCCCACCGGGCCAACTCGGCGATCGACCAGGGTTTCTCGTCCGCCGTGAAGGTCTCGACCATCGAGACAATGGCGTTGGTCTCGACCTTCTTCACGAGATCGGTCGGTGCGTATTGCCCGAAGTCGATCCCGCTCCAGCCCGACATGAAGACGAGCGCGCCGTCGTAGGATGCGTAGTTTTGATAGTCCTCGAACGTCCTCTGCGCGGCTTCGTCGGTCTCGGCGACGATCACGGTCGTGAGGTTGTAGATCAGGATGTCCTCAGCCGACCGCCCCGCGGCGACGGCCTTGGCGCGGACATCGGAGACATAGGCCCTGAGCATCGCCTTGAGGGGCGCGGCCACGAAGACGCATTCGGCATGCGTTGCCGCGAAGGCCTTGCCGGGGCCCGACGCGCCGGCTTGGTAGAGCACGGGTGTGCGCTGCGGTGAGGGCTCGCTGAGATGATAGCCGGGGACCGTGAAGTGCCGCCCGCGGTGGCCGATCTCATGGACCTTCGACGGGTCCGTGAAGATCCGCCTATCCCGGTCCCGCAGGACCGCCCCATCCTCCCAACTCCCCTCGAAGAGCTTGTAGAGAACTTCGACGTATTCCGACGCGACCTCGTAGCGGTTGTCATGGCGCTGCAGGCCGCTCTGGCCGACATTCCTGGCTCCGCTCTCCAGGTAGGACGTGACGATGTTCCAGCCGATCCTGCCCTTGGTGTGGTGATCCGCCGTCGAGAGTCGCCTTGCGAAGGTGTAGGGGGGCTCGAAGGATGTGGATGCAGTGATGCCGATCCCGAGATGGTCCGTGGCGAGGGCGATCGGCGCGGCCAGCTGCAGCGGATCGTTCACGGGGATCTGGGCCGCCTGCTCGAGGGCGTGCCAGTTGGAGCCCTTGTAGACATCGTAGTATCCGACGACATCCGCGATGAAGACGCCGTCGAAGATGCCACGCTCCAAAGTCCGAGCGAGATCCTGCCAGTATTCCAGGTCCTTGTATCGCCACGAACGGTCTCGCGGGTGGGCCCAGAGGCCGGGCGATTGATGGCCGACGCAATTCATGGCGAAGGCGTTGAAGCGAATGGTCTGGCCGGGCATGGCAGCGCGTCGCAGTCGGTGTGGTGAGGGCGGGAAGGTCGGGCGGTTCAGCCCGGAGCGAGGCCGAAGATCGCCGCCAGCGGGACGATCCGCGTGGCGTCAACGTAGACGCCGTCTTTCGAGCGATTATCCGTGTGCGGATTCCAGTACGGATCACCGTTCACGACGTACTGGACCACCGGCTCGAAGAAGATGCCGTTCCCTACGGCAAGATGAGCGTGGACCTCGAACACGAGCTTGTCGCGAGAACAGGCGCCGCCGGTGCCTCCTGAGATCAGGTTGGCCTGACAACCCCGCCGCAGCCAGCGAGGCCGCGTCGGGCGCCCGCGGCCCATGCCATTTGACGCCGCCATGGGGGGCGCCGCCGATCGCGCCGGCATCCGTCTGCGGGCCCGCCTCGCCCGTGACGGTCTCGACGGCGCTCGGCGACAGGGCCTCGGCGGAGAGAGGGGCAAGGAGTGCGAGACAGCCTCGCCGAACCCCGAGCCGGGATGAGACTCTGCGAGAGATGGCGGAAGGTGCAAACTGCATCGGCGAGTCGTCTCGGTATAGCAAGGACATCCGAAGTGATGCCCCAGTAAAGAATCATATTGTTTATATTTTTTCGGGGAAAGATCGCTTGTGTCCCCTCAGGCAAAGAACTTATGCGCAAAAGATATCGTCGTTCAAGAAAACAGAATGCCATTTTGCTTGAGGCGACGAGGCTAAGATTCCGCTTCGTCGAGGGCGGGTGGAAGGACTCTTCGATTGGCCTGCAGCGCCTCGGATCTGCGCACCGGACGCACTGGGGGCGAGGGTCGGCCGGTTGGAATGTTGTTCGTGTGACTTGCTTCGTCGGCGAGCGGCGTTGCGTCGGAGGCGCAGATCCTCGCTTGAGCCGCCCCTTTCCATCGCGGCGCGTTCAGCGCGCTACCGGTCCGGCCGGTGAAGCGCACGACCCTCGACCTGGAACGATGTCCATGTTTCCTGGTTTCGAGATCCCTAAATATTCGCCCGTCTCAAGTGCAGTTCTGTTCGGCTGGTTCAGAAGCACCTTGAGGCTGCTGCCGAAGAGCCGGCACTTGGATTTTGGCCCTGGCAGCAAGCGTGACCAGTCTCGACCTTGGCCCCGACGGACCGGACCGTGCACGCCATCGTCGTGTGACCGCGCGGCACAAAGCCATTCTGCTCGATTTTCGACGCTGCCGTCCTGCCCTGGGGCGACAAGCGTCACCATGGGGCAGGTTCGCGTTGCGCAGAGGTGCCCGCCCGCAACGATCCGTGGGGCATATTGGCTGGTCTCGGTTGGCTGCCGTTGTCATGCGCGCAAGCCGGCGCACGCCGTCATGTCGCGTGCCGCTTTCGGGCACTGCCTTGGGGGACTTGGACGACCCAAATGGGCGCGCATCCGTCGACCGACACGATCCGGGCGAACGGGCGAACTTACGGATTCGGCCGCCGAAAGCCGATGGGCAGGAAAGCACCCAACCCAGTCATTCTGAAGCGCCCCCGATCCGGCGGTCATGGCCGGAAGCAGAATTCCCGCTTTGTGAACCTTATACTTGGGACGCGGACCTTTCATCGTTCCGCGATGGATTGCTTCCATGCCTGACCGGCGCGTGCCCATGGCGGAACCGTCAAGGGGGGCTCGCAACGGTCGAGATCGCGAGGCCCCGCAGGAGTAGCGCTAGGTCGCGGGCGACATCGCCGCCGCGGGCGCGGACTTGCGGTCCATCGCCGAGACCACGAACGCCGTGAGGAATGCCAATGGCATCGTCACGATCGTGGGCGGATCGATCGGGAAGATCGGTGCGGCGTTTCCGAGCACCTTCACCCAGACCGGCGGGCCGAGAACCGTCAGGACGGTCGCGCCGACGAGCCCGGTCACCCCTCCCGCGATGGCGCCCCGGGTCGTCAGGCCGCTCCAGTACAGCGCCAGGATCAGCAGCGGCAGGGTCGAACTGCAGCTGACCGCGTAGGCGAGGCTGATCATGTAGGCGACGTTCTGGGTCTGGAAGGCGATGCCGAGCAGTACCGAGATGATGCCGAGGCCGACCGTGGCGAGCCGCGAGGCGCGGATTTCGCTGCGCTCCGTTGCCCGGCCCCGGCCGATGATGCGGGCGTAGAGATCGTGCGAAACCGCCGAGGCTCCCGTCAGCGTCAGTCCTGCGACCACCGCCAGGATCGTGGCGAACGCCACGGCGGAGACGAGGCCCATGAGCGTGTCGCCACCCAAGGCGTGCGACAGATGGACGGTGGCCATGTTGCCGCCGCCGCGGATGGCGCCCTTGGCGTCGAGATAGGCCGGGTCCCCGCCTATGATGGCCAGCGCTCCGAAGCCGATGACGAAGATGAGGGCGAAGAAGCCGCTCTGGCACATCACCGCCCAGAACACCGACACGCGGGCGGCACGGGTATCCGGGACGGTGAAGAAGCGCATCAGGACATGCGGCAGGCCTGCCGCCCCGAGCATCAGGGTCATGCCAAGGGAGATCGACTGCCACACGCTGCCCGAATAGACCTGGGGCATCATCATGGCCGCGTGCTTCGGATGCACCGCTATGGCCTGGGCGATGAGGCTGTCGTAGTCGAATCCGAAGCGCGCCAGGATGAGCAGCGCGATCGCGACGCCGGCGGCGAGCAGCAGCGTCGCCTTGACGATCTGCACCCAAGTCGTCGCCACCATGCCGCCGAACATCACGTAGCAGATCATCAGCGCGCCCACGAGGATCTGCGCGTAGAGATAGTCCAGCCCGAAAAGCAGTCGGATCAACTGTCCCGCCCCGACCATCTGGGCGATGAGGTAAAACATCACGATGACGAGGGTGGCGACGGCAGTAAAGATGCGGATCGGCGTTTCCGACAGGCGCGTCGCGAGGACGTCGGCCACCGTGTAGCGGCCGAGCTTCCTCAATCTCTCGGCCACCAGGAAGACGACGAAGGGCAGGCCGGTCGCGTAGCCGACGGCGAAGATCAGGCCGTCGAAGCCGGAGGAGCAGATCAATCCGGCGAGGCCGAGGAGCGCGCCGGCCGATATCATGTCACCGGCCAGCGCGATGCCATTCTGGAAGCCGGAGATCTGGCCCCCGGCGGCATAGAACTGATCGGCGGATTGAGCGCGCCGGGCCGCCCAGTAGGTGATGCCCAGCGTCACGATGACGATGCCGACGAACATTCCGATCGCCGCGGCGTTCAGGCCGCCGCCGGGATCGCCCGCGAGCGCCGGGGCGGTCGCGCCCAGGAGCAGCAGGGTGGCCAATAGGGATCTTCGCATGGGGTCGCCTCCTCAGCGCGCGGTGAGACGGTTGGCGAGCAGGACGTAGAGTCCCGTCAGGATCATGGTGGACAGGATGGCGAGGAGGCCGCCGACGGTGGCGACCGTCACGGCCATCCCGGGCGCGATCGGCCGCGTCATGGTGGCGGGCGAAACGATGAAGGTGCCGACGAAGCTGCCGTAGATCACCGTTTGAATGCACGCCATGATCCATCCGAGTCGGGCCTGCGGCAGATCGTTCTTCGGGACTTCGAGATGTGTTTCCTCTGCTGACACCGTTCGACCTCCGGCTTCGACGCGTTGATGTTGGATCGGGCGTTTATTCGGCAGCCTTCGATGCGGCATCGGCGACCACGTGGCCGAATCCGTTGTTGACGCGGCTGCGTTGATACTTGTTGAGCCAAGTTTTGAACTGGACGGGCAGCATGTCGTAGGGGCGCGCCTCGCCCAGAACCATCGCCGCGTAGACCGGCCAGTGGGGGTTCGCGAGCATCGGCCTGCCGAGCATGACGATGTCGACTTGGCCCTCCCTGACGATCGACTCCGCGAAGACGGGATCAGCCAGGTTCCAGTTCGCGGCGGTCAGGACCCCCGCCTCCTTGCGGATTCGCTGCGCCGCCGGGACCATGAAGCCCTCCTCGTCCCACGGCGTTTGGGCGCGGCCCGAGTTGCCGCCGAAGGAGACGTCCACGAGGTCGAGTCCCCGGGGCGCGAGGAGGCGAGCCAGTTCGACCGACTCGTCGATGGTCTGGCCGCCGGGTGCGAATTCCGTCACGCCGAACCGCATGGAGAGCGGCAGCCGCTCGGGCCATTCCGAGCGGACGGCCTCGAAGACCTCGACAAGCAGCCGGCTGCGCCCGGCGAAATCGCCGCCGTATTCATCGGTGCGCCGGTTGGCCAGGGGCGAAAAGAAGCTCGACAGGAGGAAGCCGTGCGCGCAGTGGATCTCCAGCCACTGAAAGCCGGCGTCCCGCGCCCGGCGTGCGGCCTCGGCGTACTGGCGCGTGACGGTCGCGATATCGTCGTGCGTCATGGCCCGCGGGATGCGCGGCATGACCCCGCCGAACGCATCCGCGGAGGGGCCGATCATCTCCCACGCGTCGGGGTGATCTTCCGGCAGGTGGCCGCCGCCTTTCCACGGAGGCTCGACGCAGCCCCGCCGGCCCGTGTGGCCGAGCTGGATGCCGGGCACGGCCCCGACGGCCGAGACGAAGCGGGCGATCCGGGCCAGGGCCTCACCCTGCTCGTCGTTCCAGATGCCCGCGCATTGCGTGGACATGCGGCCTTCCGGCGACACGGCCGCCTGCTCGACCACCACGAGCGCGGCGCCGCCCGCCGCCTTCGAGCCCAGATGGACCAAGTGCCAATCGTTCACGAGGCCGTCCGGCGACGAGAACTGGGTCATCGGCGAGACCGCGATGCGGTTGCGCAACGTGACATCGCGGACCCGGAGTTCGCTGAACAATGAGGACATCGTGCCCGCTCTCCACGCACGCTCCGTCCAGCCGAATATCCTGCCGGAGAAGCGGGCTATCTGCTCGAAATTGAGCCAATACAGTTGCGGAACGAGCAGTCGAATGCCGAGCTGTCCGCCAGTGATGACTTGTTCAAGCCCTAGACTGCCCTTAGCTTTGGACGGCACTCTTCCAAATTCGGGCCGGGCTCGAACAGATTCCGGACAGCGTGCAGCGCGGAGGCTGGCGGGACGTGCCGACAGGGTCGGGGACATGACGAGCGCGACGATGCAGACGCGTGACATCGGCTCCTGGCCGAAGAATATCGCGCTGGCCCGCAGCACGGGGCGGGGCTGGCGGGACATTCACGCGCAGCACGTCGCCGTCGAGCCGTGGACGGGGACACTCGATCCGGTCGGCAATCCCTGCCTCGGCTACTGCGTCGCGCGTCCGGCCCAGATCCGTCGACGCATCGGGCGCGGCGGCGCGACCGAGGCGAGCACGTTGCGCCCCCGGCAGTTCCACCTGATCCCCGCCCACCACAAGAGCGAGTGGCAAAGACGCGGACGCTCCGAGATGCTTGCGATGCATCTCCGCCAGGGCTTGATCGACGAGACCGCGCGCCAGATGTGGAGTGCGACGGCGCCACGGGTCGAGCTCGACATTCCGCTCGGAACGTCTGATCCGCTCCTCGAGCAGCTGGCCCTGGCCATCCTGGAGATCCTGCGGGAGGAGCCCGATGCCTCATCGGCGCTCTATGTCGACGAGCTGGTCCACGCGATGGTCGTGCGCCTTGTCCGGGCCTATACGGCGAACGGTCGCTCATCACGGACGGTATTGGACAACGATGCGCTGGATCGCGGCGAGATGCGGCGCATCCGCGACCTGATCGAAGAGCGGCTCGCCGAGGATCTCTCCCTCGAGGCGCTTGCCGCCGAGATCGGCGTATCCCCCCGCACCCTATCCCGCGTGTGCCTCAAGCAATGGGGAACGACGGTTCACCAGTATGTCCTCTCACGCCGTGTCGAGCGGGCCAAGACCATGCTCCTCTCGACCGACCTTGCCGTCACGGCGATTGCCTTCGATACGGGCTTCTCCAGTCAAAGCCATCTGGCAACGGCTTTTCGGCGGTTGACCGGGCTCACACCGAAACATTACAGGCTCATTGGCAGATCGTAAATCTCAAGTTGTTCTGACCAAAATTATACTGGAAGCATTTCCGCCACGTTGCGAGTCGCCGATCGGACCTGATTTCATTATGATTTGAGCCCGTATTCCGGCCTGTCGTCGTTGTTGCCGCAAGACTTGTGCGGCGGGAACTTGCCCGACATGGTGAGCCGCACCCGGTCGCCCTTGTTGCTGGCCTCGCGGGCCATGTCCATGTTGAAGTCGATCGCCGGCATGATGCCGTCGCCGAACCCCTCCTGGATCAGCTCCTCGAAGGTCGTGCCGTAGACCATCACCCGCTCGTAGAACCGGTAGATCAGCGGCTCGTTGAGCATCCACTCCTCCGCTTCGGTGAGGCCGAGGAGTTCGGCAAGTCACGCCTCGCGTTCGCGCACCGGGGGAGGGCGACGGGCGAAGCGGTTTACCGTCGGGACTGCCGATGCCTTCCGCGCGATCCGGCGGCCATCCCGCCGCGTGGGCGATGGCCGCGGATCAGGCCCGGCGGGCTGGAGGCTCGGCGGCGCCGGCTGCCGCGTCCGCCTCGCTCAGGGAAGGCCGCACGACCGGCGGATGGCGCGGGTCGTACCCGTCCGGCATCGCGTCCCGCAGCGTCGTGGAGCGGGTCACCAGGAAGTCGATCAGGTGGTTGCGCAGGGCGTAATACCCGGGCGCATGGTGGAGCTGCGTGCGATCACGGTCCTTCGGCAGCGGGTTCTCGACGATCTCCGCGACCCTCGCTCGGGGTCCGTTGGTCATCAGCACGATCCGGTCGGCGAGATAGATCGCCTCGTCGACGTCGTGTGTGATCATGAACACCGTCTGGCCGGTCTCGACGCAGATGCGGCGGACCTCGTCCTGCAGGGTTCCCCGGGTCAGCGCGTCCAGCGCCGAGAAGGGCTCATCCATCAGCAAGATCTTCGGCTCGATCGAGAGCGCCCGGGCGATGCCGACGCGCTGCTTCATGCCGCCCGACAGTTCGGACGGGCGCTTGTGCTCGGAGCCCGCCAGTCCCACCGTGGCGATGGCCTTCCTCGCGCGCGCCTCGACCTTGGCCCTGGGCGCCGTCCGCCAGCGCGCGGAGACCGCGTAGGCGACGTTGCCGAGCACGCTGCGCCAGGGCAGCAGGGCGTGGCCCTGGAAGATCACCGCCCGATCGAGGCTGGTTCCTTCGATCGCCTGCCCATCCACGATGACGACGCCCTCGGACGGGGCCTCGAGCCCCGCCAGGATGTTGAGCACCGTGGTCTTGCCGCAGCCCGAGTGCCCGATCATGCACACGAACTCTCCCCGGCGCATGGGCAGCCACAGGTCCTCGAAGATCGTGGCCGTCTTGCCCCCTGGCCCCGGATAGCGCCGCGCGATCCCCTCGATGGAGATGAACTTCTCTGCGTTCGACATGCGGCTGGTCCCGGCCTGAACGGGAGCGGGGGCGGCACGGCTGGAGCGCCGCACGAAGGGAAGCAGCTTGCTCATCGGGTGCCTCATTCGGGGAAGGTGACGAGGCGCTGCGCGCGCGCCAGCAGCTGGTCGAGGGCCATGCCGACGACGCCGATCACCAAGATCGAGGTGATCACGTTGGTGATCGAGAGGTTGTTCCACTCGTTCCAGACGAAGTAGCCGATGCCGGTGCCGCCCACGAGCATCTCGGCCGCGACGATCACGAGCCAGGCGATGCCGATGGAGATGCGCATTCCGGTGAGGATGGTCGGCGCGGCGGCCGGCAGGATCACCGTGAACGCCCGGCGCACCGGCCCGACCTCCAGGGTCCGGGCGACGTTGAGCCACTCCTTCCGCGTGCTCGACACGCCGAACACGGTGTTCATCAGCATCGGCCAGAGCGAGCAGATGAAGATCACGAAGATCGCCGACAGGGCCGAGTCCTTGATGGTGTAGAGGGCGAGCGGCATCCAGGCGAGCGGCGAGACCGGCTTCAGGATCTGGATGAACGGATCGAGCGCCCGGCTCATCAGCGGCGACATGCCGATGAGGAAGCCGACCGGGATCGCCACCAGCACCGCCAAGCCGTAGCCGAGCGCCACGCGCCCGATCGAGTAGGCGAGCTGGATACCGATGCCCTTGTCGTTCGGGCCGCGGTCGTAGAACGGGTCACTCAGGTGCCCCCAGATGGTCGCCCCGACATCCAGGGGGCCGGGCATGGCCGACTTGCCGGTGGTGGCCGACTGACCCATCAGGGCCGCGTATTCCGGATCCATCGCCTCGGTCTTGGCCGTGCCGCTCACCGCGACCTGCCAGCCGAGTAGGATCACCGCGAGGAGCGCCAGGGAGAGGATGCCGGCGCGCAGGGTCAGGGTGCGTTGCATGACTCAGCTCGCGCGCTTGATCTTGAAGGAATCCAGGTATTCCTGGGGCTTGGCCGGATCGAAGGGCTTGCCCATCACCACGAACGTCTTCGTGGTGGCTTCCGGCGGGGCGAGGCCGTCCTGCTTCATCAGCTTGGCGGCATCGGTGGCGCGGTAGACCTGCCTCGCTACGGCGGCGTAGTCGACATCGCCCTTGATCTGGCCCCAGCGCTTCATCTGGGTCAGCGTCCAGATCGCGAAGCTCTCGTACGGGAACGGGTCGAAGGCGACCCGCCGCGGATCCTTCCTGACGCTGCCGAGGCCGTCCGCGTAGGTGCCGGTCAGGACTTGCTCCACGACGGTGAGCGGCTGGTTCAGGTAGTTCGCGGGCGCGATTGCGGCGGCGATCTCCTTGCGGTTCTCCAGTCGCGAGGCGTAGGCGGTCGCCTGGAGGATGGCGCGCAGGAGCGCGGCCGTGGCGTTCGGCATCTCGCGGATCGTGTCCTGCGCGACCGAGAACGAGCAGCAGGGATGCCCGTCCCAGATCTCCTTCGACAGCACGTGGATGAAGCCGACGCCGTCGTAGACCGCGCGCTGGACGATGTTGTCCGGCGCCAGGAAGCCGTCGATGTTGTCGGCGCGCAGGTTCGCGACCATCTCGGGCGGCGGCACCGAGCGGAGCTGCACGTCGGTGTCGGGATCGATGCCGTGCTCGGCCAAGTAATAGCGCAGCAAGTAGTTGTGGTTCGAGTAGTCGAACGGGATGGCGAGTTTGAAGCCCTTCCAGTTCTTCGGGTCGCGATTGTCCTTGTGCTTGTTGGCGAGGCAGATCGCCTGGCCGTTGACGTTCTCGATCGCCGGCACCGCGAAGGGAACGGGATTCGAGCCGAGGCCGAGCGTGATCGCGATCGGCATCGGCGCGAGCATGTGGGCGGCGTCGTATTCCTTGTTCAGGGTCTTGTCGCGCACCACCGCCCACCCGGCGGTCTTGACGACGTCGACGTTCAGGCCCTGCTTCTCGTAAAAGCCCATGGGCTTGGCCATGATGATCGGCGTGGCGCAGGTGATCGGGATGAAGCCGACCTTGAGATCCGCCCTTTCCGGCCTGCCGGCCTCGGCGAACGCCTCGGCCACGAACTGCGTGGGCAGGAACTGGGCGACCGCCGCTGCGGCGGTCGCGGCGCCGACGCTCTTCAGGAAGGCGCGGCGTCCGGCATCGTGCGGGAACAGCGCCCGCAGCATCGCCGCCTCGACGACGCGCACGACCGCGGCGTCGCCCGACGGGAGAGAGGCTTCGTGCGCGGCTTGGTCCGCATGCGCACCGCAGGAGCAGCCGCCGAGCCTGCGCCGGGCATCAAAAGGATTGTCGGAACGGGCCATCGAGAACTCCGGCGTTGAAGTCTTGAAATTCGCAGCAACTGTCGCGCCAAGCGCGCCGCATCATGAAATCTTCGCTCGGATCAGCATCCCCCCGCCTGGCTGGCGAAGGTCGAGACGGTGGGCCGGTGACGGTCTCTCGGCAGCGTCGAGCCGTGCCGGATCACCGGAGCAGCATCGCGAGGCCGGCACCTCCGATGAGCCTTACCGGCACCGTGTCGAGCGGGCTCTTGCGGGTTGCACGGGCGGCGGGCCGGGGAAGCCCAGAGCGGCCGCTGCCGGCGCCTTCCGCGAAGGCCGGGACCAGGGCTCAGTCGACGCGGGAGACGCGGGAGACGCGGGAGACGCCCGCGATCGCGAACGCTCCCGTCCCGACCGTCACGGAAGCCGTCACCCTCGTCGAACAACCGGTCGAACGCGGCGCCTGGGCGGGCGACCTCAGTCCCCGCGTTGAACAGCGTGCCGCACGCGTCCTGCACCTGGAGGATGCCGCACCCGATCCCGAGCCGGCCGCCAAGACCCTCCCGGCGGTGCGGCGCGGCCGAGAGGGGGTCGGCGTGGCCGGGGGTCTCCAGGATCCACGCGACGGTCCGGCCCTGTTCGCCGACCTGGGCGATCACGCTGTCGATCACCGCCGCGGCGCGGCTCCGGGGATCGTGCATGGCGAAGGTTGCGGTATGGGTCGGTTCGTCGATGAGGCCGTGCACGGCGGGGCGCGGGGTCGTGGCCGAGAGGCTGGCCTCGACCTGCCCGTGCGCCTGCGCCAAGGCGGGATCGGTTGCGTGAAAATCGTTCGTCATCGTCAGCGCCTCAGGCGGCCAGCCAGGCGGTGACCTCGCCGTCGCGCCGCTGTTCCATCGCGAGCCGGCTCTCGGTGTGCTCGACGATGTGCCAGGGCTCCCCGGGGAGCGGCGCGCCGTGCAGCGCGATCGGTGTCGAACGCGTCTTCAGACGGATGACGGGCGCGGCGTGCGCGTAGCCCTGATGCTCCCGGCCCAGGATCGCGTGGGCGATGGCCTCGGCCTGGCGGGCGATCGGCTCGATGAAGCGGCAGGGTCGCCCCGCGATGCTGATGCAGTCGCCGAGCGCGAAGATGTCGGGTCCGCTCGTGCGCAGGGTCGCCGGATCGACGACGATCCCGCGGTCGAAGGCGAGCCCGGCCCCGCGCACGAGCCGCGAGGGCGTGGCGAGCCCGGTCGCGGCGATCACCGTCGTGGCGACCAGAATCGTCCCGTCCGCGAACGTGAGCGCGACCTCGCCGTCCGGCCGGCGGCCGAGGCCGCGCACGACGGCGTTGGCCCGGTAGCGCACGCCCAGCCCTTCGAGTCCGGCCAGGAGCCGGCGGCCCGCCACGTCCGGCAGGAGCTCGGGCAGCGGCAGCGCCCCGATCCCGACGAGCGTCACGGCGTGTCCGGCCCGGGCGAGGTCCTCCGCGAGTTCGCAGCCGACCATGCCGGCGCCGATCACCGCGACGGCACGGGGGCCCTGTGCGAGTTCGGCGTGCAGGGAGGCCCAGGCCGCGAGGTCGTTCACGCGCCAGCACAGGGTCGGGTCGAGGCAGGCCGGCAGCGCCGGACGCGCGCCGTGGGCCAGGACGAGGGCGGTGTACCCCAGGGTGCCGCGCGTGGTGCGCAGGCTGTGCCGCTCCGGGGAAAGGCCCACGGCCACGGTGTCGGCCATCAGGCGCAGGCCCAGGCGGGCAGCCGCCGCGGCGCCCGTCTCCCGACGCAGCCTGTCCGGCGACAGGTTGCGTCCCAGCGCAACCGAGAGTTCCGGTTTGTGGTAGACGTCGCCGCCGCAGGCCGTCACCAGTGTGATCGGAACCTGGGTGTCCTCGGTCCGGATCGCCTCAGCGGCCGCCCATCCCCCGGCACCGGCGCCGACGATCACCACGCCCGGTCGGCGCTGCGCGGCCGCGGCCGCGGCCGCCGGCGCGACCGGGGCCCGCCGCCGGTACGGTTCGAAGTCGGACTTGGTCACCCCGCAGATCGGGCAGGCCCACTCGTCCGGGATGTCGCCGAACCGGGTTCCGGGCGCCAGGCCGCTGTCGGGATCGCCCTCGCCCTCGTCGTAGATCAGCCCGCAGGCCCGGCAGAGGAACTGGTTCCAGGGGCCGAGGCCGTCGGTGGGTTCCAGGACGGTCATGCCCGACCTCCCACGCCGGCGCCGCTCGGCAGCACCTCCTGGGACAGGCGCGCCATCTCCCAGCGCAGGTGCTTGATCGCCGGCGTGACGATGGCGACGAAGTGCGCCTCGCGGACGCGGCGCTGCGGGGCCGCCGACATCAGGTAGCCGCGCGCGCCCTGATGCAGGAGCGCCGACTGCGACGCGCGCAGGGCCAGCTCGGCGGTCTGGGCCCGGGCGTCGAGGACGTCGATCAGGTAGTCGGTCGAGCCATCGTAGGGCGTCTCGGCGAGCCGCATCACCCGGGCGCGGAGCTCCGCGAGCTCGGCCGCGACCGTGTCGGGGCGGTCATCGAGGAACTGGTTGACGTGCCCGAGGGTCTCCTCAACCGCCAGCATGGCGTCGAGGCTTCCCTCGGCCACGCCGAGCCCCATGCCGCATTGGAGCAGGATGAAGGCGCCCCGGATCCCTCCGATAAAGGGCCGGGCCGGATCGGCGATCAGGTCGTCCTGCCCGACGAAGTACTCGTCGAGCCGCACGCCCCAGGTGCTGGTGCCCTCCATGCCGGAGAAGTGCGGGCAGGGCCGCAGCTCCGCGCGGTCGCAGCGCAGCAGGAACATGATCTCGTGGCTGATGGCGTCGCCGGCGCCGAGGACGCCCGCGATGGCCCCGCAGTACTGGCCGGCGCCGATGTGGCTGACCCAGGGCAGCATGCCGCTGACCCGGTAGCCGCCGGGCACGCGACGGGCGCGCAGCAGGATCGGCTCGATCCCGGCGAACGCCTTCATCGGGTTGGAGAGCGCCGTGCCGCCGAAGGTGCGGCCCGCGACGTGGTCGTCGAGGAATGCGCCGGAGAGCGCCGGGTTGCCCGAGCGCTCCAGGTAGAGGCCGCAGACATCGTGGCACCACATCAGGAAGCCGGTGGCGCCGCAGGCCCGGCTCGCCGCCTGCATGGCGGCGATGGCCAGGCCGACGCGCGCGCCGTGCCGGTCGAGGTGGACGCCGAGCGCGCCTGCGTCTCCGAGCCTGCCCATGATGTCGAGCGGGTACGCGCCGTGGTCGATCTTGCTCGCCGCCGCGCCCAGGGGGCCGTCGGCAATGGCCGTCGTCTCGGCGAGGACGGTCTCGTCCGTCCACGTGCGGCCGGCCGGGCTCGCGAACGGCGCCTCCGTCACGGAGGGCCCGGCCGGTGGAAGGGCGAGGGCGCTCGACATCGTGCAATCTCCTCAGGAAGGGGAAAGGGGGCGGGGCCGCCGGGTCATGCCGACGGGCTCAATCGGCCAGGCCGATCTTGAAGGGGACCGGGTTGCGCAGGGTGTTGGCCACCGGCGAGAAGTGGTTCGCGTGGCGCACGATCTCGTCGAGCGCCTCGCGGGTCGCGTCGCCCTCGATGGTCACGGCGACCCGGATCTCCTGAAAGCCCATATCCTCCGGCTTCTTCTCCGCCCCGCCGGCGCCCCAGGCGGCCGGGTTGCCGATGTCGCCCTCGAGGTGGAGCTCCAGGCGGGAGAGGCGCACCTGCTTCCAGGTCGCCACCGCGGTGATTCCGACCGCGAGGCAGCCGCCGAGGGCGGAGAGCACGATCTCGCCGGGCGCCGGCGCGGTGTTCTCGCCGAACAGATGCAGCGGCTCGTCGACCACGACGGGCGCATGGTCGCCGACGTAGCTGAGGGTGCGGTACTGGCCGTCGACGACCGTGTGCACCTTGTTGGTGCCGCGCGAGCCGGGATTGCAGCGGCCCTTCTCGGCGAACTGCATCAGGCCGTCGCGGTCGATCGGACGCAGGTAGGTGGTGACGGTCTTCGGGGCGGCGCTCGCGCTCATCTGGTGTTCCTTCCGGCTCAGCCCCGCAATTGTCGGGGGCGGCTCGGAAGGACTTGCGCAAGGCAGATGCCAGGATGGCCGAGCCGGTGATTATCTTTGAAAATCCAGGTTTTCCAAATTCTTAGGTGAGGGCCGCGGTGATTTGATCGCCCGGTTCCGACAGTGAATGTCGACATTGTGTCGACATTGTCGGACTTGGGCGAGGCTGGTTAGGCCCTCGGCTGGAGCTTCCGCCAGCGGTAGGAGAACTGGCGCTCGGTGAGGCCAAGCCTCTGCGCGGCGCGGGTCTTGTTGCCACCCGCTTGCGTGAGGGCCATGCGCAACTGCGCGCCATCGTGCGAGTCGGCGGGCAGATAGGGCCGAAGGGCGCCCATCGCATGGACCGGGTCTCCCCCTGTCGGCACGATGAGCCGTGCCGGCCCCGGCGCAACCGCCCCCGAGACAGTCACGCCCCCAAGCATCGGCTGCAGGTCGTGGACGTCGAGAACGCCCTCGCTGGCCAGCAAGACGAGCCGCTCGATGAAGTTGGCGAGTTGGCGGATGTTGCCCGGCCAGGGCTGGCGGGCGAGATGTGCGACGGCCGACCGGGTCAGGTTGACGTTGCGCTGGTTGGCCTGGTTCGCCTGCGTCAGGAAATGCAGCACGAGGTCCGGAATGTCGTCTCGCCGTTCGGCCAGGGGCGGCAGGGTGATCGGGATGACGTTGAGTCTGTAGAAAAGGTCCTCCCTGAAGCGGCCGTGGGCGACCTCGGCCGCGAGGTCCCGGTTGGTCGCGGCGACCAGGCGCATGTCGACGCGGATCTCCCGTTTGCCGCCGAGGCGAACGACCGTCCCCTCCTGCAGGGTCCGCAGCAGCTTGGTTTGGAGGATCGCCGGCATCTCGCCGATCTCGTCGAGGAAGATGGTGCCGCCGCTCGCCTGCTCGAACCAGCCGGCGCGTGCCGCGACCGCCCCGGTGAACGCGCCGCGCTCGTGGCCGAACAGTTCGGATTCGAAGAGGCTCTCGGGAATGGCCGCACAGTTCACCTTGACGAACGGCCGGTCCCGCCGGGGGCTTGCGAGGTGGAGCGCGCGAGCGAACAGTTCCTTGCCGGTGCCGGACTCGCCGAGCAGCAGGACGCTCGCGGTCGCGTCCGCGACCTTCTCGACCTGTACGAGCGCGCGCAGCAGCGCGGGCGAGGTGCCGATGATGCCGTAGCGGGCCCGCTTGATGCGCAACTCGCGAGCCAACATATCGTTGTGCTCCTCGAGCGCGCGTGTCTTCCGCTCGACCCGCTCGTTCAGGGTCAGCAACTGGCTGACCATCGTGGCGATGATGCGAAGGAGGGTGAGGTCGTCGGAGAGCGGTCGCTCCCGGTGGCGGATCCTGTGGCAGGCGATGGCGCCGACAGTTCTCTGCTCGACCCGGATCGGGAGCGCCAGGAACGACACCGCGCCACGGGGCAGTCGCGCGCGCTCGACCGCACGCCCTAGGAAGACCGGGTCATTGTCGATGTCCTGGACGATGACGAGGTGGCCGTCCTGGATGACACGGCCGGTGATGCCCTCGCCCGGCGCATACCGGCCGCGGGCGACCTCTTCGCGGGTCAGGCCGTAGGAATGGGCGATGCGATAGCCGGCGCCGTCAGGGTCCTTCAGGACGATGCGTCCACGGTTGAGCCCGACGATCTCCGAGAGCAGGTGCAGCATCTCGCGGGCGACCTGGTCGAGGTGCAGGCCCTTACCGACGAGGTTCATGACCTCTTGGATGAGGAACATCTCCTGCGTGCGCCAGTAAGTGCTCGACGTTGCGTTGCCTGCCCGCTCCTCCATGGCTGATCGCACCTCAGTTGCCCGACTGCCGTCGGCAACCTGCAAGCCCTGTGCAAGGAGAGGTGCGAGACACGCCAGCACCGCATCCCCGACGACGCGCTGGATGACCGGCAACCCATGCAAAGGCTGAAAGCGGCGCGCTCCGTCCTCCCCGGAGGCGGCGGAAGCCGACATTCCCGCGGACCCCGCCATGTCGGCGATGCTGCGGGCAGACCCCTGAGATCGGGTGTTGGATCCCGCGGGATGCGCGCTGGGCCGAAGGCGCCACGGCAGCGCCCGCACGACGGAGGCGCTCCGTCGCGCAAGACAGCGCCGTCAAGACGGTGTGAGGGCCGCCGCCGGACGCTGCGGCGTCAGCCCGACGACGCCAGACGTGGCGAGCTCGGCAGACGGCGGCCGATGCGGCGAAGGGCCGAAAAGGCGATCAGCGCAAGACACGCGCTTTGCCGATGATGTCATCGGCTATGTCCACATCGATCTCGCAGAGGTCTGGACGGGAGATGGCACCCTCTACCTGTTCGTTGCCATCGATCGAACGTCAGAGCTGGCTTTCGCCAAGGTGGACGCTGACGCGAACCGCATCCTCACCATGTCGCGCCGGACGATCTCGATCGTCCAAGCCCAGAGCAGGTGCCCGAACACCTCCGAGAACACCTCATGGGCGGAAATGTCCCAGACCTGGGGCGCCCAGCCGCCCAGCGGCAGCAGGATGGCGTGGAACAGGAGGGTTATGATCAGTCCGAAGGCCAGTCCTTGCCCCAGCGTCACGAGCGGGCATGCCGTTGCGAGCAGGCAATAGAGCAGGCCGAAGACGATCGAGAAGCCCTGGTGCACCAGGGCGACGCCGTAATTGATGACGTGACCGGTGAAGACGTAGGTCATGTCCTCGGCGTTCAGGCCAAGCGCTTTGAGGATGGCGAAGGGTGGCGAGATGCGGCCGGCCTCCCGGGGCGGGAAAGGGATCTCGGATCCCCACTTGACGAAGCTCGAAAGATTTCCGCCTAGGAATCCCGCCCAAGCCGCGTATCCGTAATCGACAATACCGTCGTTTTTCGAATTTGTCCCCAATTTGTCCTCCATATGTAATTCTATGTCGTCCGTACAATCTCCCTAGGAATTCCAATCTTCTTAGATTTGCGGACATAGATCCAAAAAACGGATCAATCAACTGCCTGTATCACAGTTTTAAACCAAAAATTTGCAAAATCGTAATATGATTTAACCTAGAGATTTTGGTCGATTGCGGAGGTTGTTGTGAAAATATCGACTTTGATCGTCGCTGTGTCGGGATGTGTCGGTGCGCTGTGCGTGACTGTTACTGCAAAGATGGAAATCGACGAGTACAAATCATACAGTGATAGCGTCAATGCGCTGACGGGTGCTTCCGCGTCGTTGAAGATCCTGGGCGCTTCGACCCGCATCGCGCAGGAACGGGGGCCCACCAACAGCAGTCTCGGCAGTGAGAGACCGGTGCCACGCGCTGTCGAGCAGGCGCTCAGCGACGCTCGCACCGACACCGATGCGGCCCTACGAGAGGCCAGCCTCGCCGTGTCCACACTGCCGGAGCGATGGGGAGCCAAGGCTGCCGAGGCCGTCTCCGAGACCGTTCGGCGCCTCGCCACCGTGCGGCAGCAGGCCGATGCCGTGACGGCTCACGTTCAGGCACAGCGATCCCAGGACGCGGTGGCGGGGATCGTGAAGGCCTTGATCGCCGTCCCGCCAGTGCTCGACCAGGCGTTGAATGCTGTGGACGATGCCACGATGTCGGCCGATCCGAGCCTGGGCTCCTGGCTGACGATGGCCCGGACCGCGACGGAGCTGCGTGACTTCGCGGGTCAGATCGGATCCGTGTTCACCCCTGCTCTCGTGACCAAACGGCGTATGACGGACGAGGAGATCGGGCAATACAATCGATTGAGCGGCTATGTCGACGCACAGATGCGGCAGATCCTGCTCGCCCGTGGGAAAATCGGCGACGATGCGGGTGTCGATGAGCTCATCAGGACCATGCGGGCGCAATACATCGAAGGCGGCCAGAAATTGGCCGCCGATCTCGTGGCCCAAAGCTTATCCGGTCAGGCCGCGACCCTGACGGTACACGACTTTGCCGCCCGTTATGTCCCGGCCATGAGCGCGATCGTCGAACTTCGCGATCGATTGTTCGTCCGGGCTTTCGACCTGATCAAGGCGCGCATCGCCGCGGCCCGGACGCGCTTCGTCCTCTTCCTGATGGGCGGCGGCGCGGTGCTCGTGATGTGCGGCGGCGTGATCGTGGTTTGCGTCCGGAGGATCTCGATGCCGATCCGCCGCATGGCACAGGTCATGAGCCGGATTTCCGACGGTGACACCAGCCTCGTCGTTCCCGACACGGCCACGAAGAACGAGATCGGCGCGATGGCGGCGGCCGTGCAGGTCTTCAAGGATAATCTGATCCGGAGCCGGCACCTGGAGCTGGAGGCTGCTCAAGCGCGGGCCGCCGCCGAGGCGCAGCGCAAGCGCACCATGCTGGAGCTGGCCGACGAGTTCGAGCGGGCGGTCGGCAGCATCGTCGGCCAAGTCTCGTCCTCGGCCACGGACCTGCAGGCCACCGCCCAGGCCATGACCGCCACCGCCACCCAGACGGCCGGCCAGTCCACGACCGTGGCGTCCGCCGCCGAACAGGCCGCGAGCAACGTCAACACCGTGGCGGTCGCCGCCGAGGAGCTGGGCACGTCCGTGCAGGAGATCAGCCGGCAGGTGGACGGCTCTTCCAAGCTCGCGCAAGCGGCGGTGGACGAGTCGGATCAGACGGCGGCTTTGGTGCAGGAGCTGAGCGGGACGGTCGCGCGGATCGGCGACGTGGTCGGGCTGATCTCCTCGATCGCCGGGCAGACCAACCTGCTGGCGCTGAACGCCACGATCGAGGCGGCCCGCGCCGGCGATGCCGGGCGCGGCTTCGCGGTGGTCGCTGCCGAGGTCAAGGAACTCGCCGGGCAGACCGCCCGGGCCACCGAGGAGATCTCAGGCCAGATCACGCGTGTTCAGGGCGTGACGGCCGAGGCGGTCGGTGCCATCGGGGCGATCACGGCGCGGATCCGGGAGATCAATGGCGTGGCGGCCTCGATCGCCGCGGCGGTCGAGGAGCAGGGCGCCGCCACGCAGGAGATCGTGCGCAACGTCGCTCAGGCGGCCACCGGCACGGCCGAGGTGACAAGCAACATCACCGGCGTGGCCAAGGCCTCCGAGGAGACGGGCGCGGCCGCGGCCCAGGTGCTCAGCGCGGCGGACGAGCTGTCGCGCCAGTCCGAGCATCTCGGGGCGGAGGTGGCGCATTTCCTCGCCACCGTCCGAGCCGCCTGAGACTGGCGCGGGCTCCGAGCCCCCTCCCGCTCGCCCGACTGCGTGCAGGCGGCTGGATCGGGTGCGATACGGGGCTCGGCCATCCGAGCGTCATCGCCGACGCCGGTCAGCCTGAGGAATGTGTCACGGCCTAAGCTGCTTCACCTTGAGGCAGAACCAAGCCGCCATGACCGGAACGAACATCCCGCTGGGCTCCAAGGAGGATGAGACCGCCGTCGGATCACGGACGGACGCGCTCGCCGCCGATCTGGTCGTGGCGCGGATCGAGACGCTCCTGCAGGTGTTGCGTCGGAGACGGACCGAGCTGAAGGCCCAGATTGCCAATCTGCAGAGCGTGCAGCCGAGTGCCGAGACCCGGCTGACCGAGCTCACCGCGGCGTTGGTCGGCCAGATGAGCGACAGCGTGGCGCATCTGAACCTGCTCGTCGATCAGGCCGAGCTGTTCGTCCAAGAGCTGACACGCGACGCCCCCTCGGCTTGAGCCCGTGTGAGATCAGCCGATCGTGATCGCCTGAGCCGCGTCGAAGGCGGGATTGGCGAAGCGGGGACCGGCCGGGTTGCACAGGATCCGGGTTCCGCCGGGCCGAACCAGGTCGAGGCTGTGGTGGACATGGCCGTGCATCCTCAGAGCCGCGCGGCCGGTATCGGTCAGGGCGGACAGGTCCAAGGTTAAGCTCCCTGCGTTCCAGGTGCCGCGCCAAGCGGGGGCGATGCAGTCCGGATGCGGGGCGTGGTGGGTGACCCCGATGAGCGACAGCGCACCATCACCCTCGTCCATGAGCGCAGCCAGCTCGGCGCGGGCGTGACGGTGCAGGGCCGCGGCGTCCCCGACCGTGAGCAGGTGATGGCCGCCGTCATGGGCGACATCGATCGGCTCGCCGGTCGGCGTGTCGGGATCGAGCTGTCCGGCCAACCGACAATCGCTCCGCAGGGTGGTGCCGACGAACCGGCATCCGGCCAGGATCTGAGCGCGGGCGAGAGCCTCGGGCACGATGTCGTGCCCGTGCTCGTGGTTGCCCATCACGAACACGACGGGTTCGTCGTTGGCGAGGCGGCGCAGGACCCTGAACGTCTGCCGGGGGGCGGCCTCCCACATATCGCCGGCCGCGACCAGCAGGTCGAAGGCGGGCGGCTCGGACCGGAACTGATCCGGATACAGCACCGTCTCGAGGTGCCGGTCGGACAGGATCCAGAGCTTGGCCAAGGATCGCCCGCGCTCTCAGGGGCGCACGATGCGCACGGCGTCGAAGCCTTCATCGGGACTGGGCGGCTCGAAGCGTTCGGCCACGGCACGCAGCGCAGCCCAGGCTCGGATCGTCAACGGATGAGAGTCCTTACCGGGCCACCTCAAGAGCAGCCTGCCGGAACTCGCTCGGCGTCATGCCGTGATGCGCTTTGAAGCGGCGGGAGAAGTGGGCCTGGCTGGAGAAGCCACAGCTATACGCGACTGCGCCGATCTGCAGATGGCCATGCTCGATCTTGCTCAGCTGATGCCCGGCCCTCAGAAGACGGCGCTCCCAGATGTAGTCGGACACGTGCCTGCCACGCTCATGAAACATCTCCTGTAGCCGGCGCAGCGAGACGCCGACAGCCGCGGCGAGTTCCGGAGGTCCGAAGTCGGGGTCACCCAGATTGGCCTCGACATAGGTCTTGGCGCGCTGAACCGTGACTGTTTCATGCAAGGGGCGAGACACCTCCTGTGCCAAGCGCTCGGCGATGCTGGCCGCGATCAGGTCGATGCCGATGGCCGACATGCGGTCTGCCACGGCCGGCGTGAGGCTATCACTGACACGCATCAGCTCAGTGAGGAAGCCTGTCGCCAAGGCGGTGCTGCCGAGGTCTGCACCGATGGTCAGCCCGCTGTAGAGCCGAGCTGGACCGAGGACAGACTCGAGCCGCTCACGGGGGATGTGGAGGGTGAGCATCTGGCTGCCCGAGCTGTATTCCTGCGCCGCCGGACGACAGTCGAGCACCATGAGATCGCCGGGCTGTTGCACCGAGGTCCTGTCGGATTGACCGGTCTTTGCAATTCCTGCCTGCCGGAAGAATATTCCGACAGCATTCTCCTGGCCATGATTCCTGACCAGGTCGGGCGTCGCCTCAGCGCGTAAAGCGCCATGGGAGGTGCGTATCGCTTCGATCGAGCCGACGGTAGCAACTTCTATCTTGGCATCGAATGGATCGTCGGTCAGGCGCTTCTGCTCGGCCGGCACGCGCATGTCAGACATGGCATCGCGCCAGCTTCTAAATCTGTCGCGAGGATGAAATTTCTCCGTTGAAAATAGTGTCCGCATGTATTTCTGTCTATATTTAAATATACCATCACTTGTAATGCATGAATTCTCGACGAACTCTGATGCAATGTGGCTTATGATATGGAAATGGCGTAATGTCAAAATCTAACAAATCTCAGCCAAAAACAAATCTAAGAGTGAGTTATCGGCAAATATACCTTCTCTATGATCGCTGAGGTTGTGAGGCGGTCAGTCAGTATTTGTAGAAACTAAAAACTGTTATTAAGCGCTAAAATTGATTTACATTAGGTGTGAAATGTCGGAAAATACAATCTATTGTGCGATAGACGCTGAGCTGACCAGTATTATTGACCAGGCTGATTGAGAGGCTGCTGCAGGGCCGGGGCCATGGGAAGCCGGAAGGCCAGATCCGGGACGGTGACAGGCGCAGGTGGTCGGTAGCCCGAGGACGAATGCGGCCGGACGCGGTTGTCGGTATCCCGCCACCGCCTGCCGGAGTCGTTCGCAATCCGCACTCTTCATAGAATGTACTGTTAGCCGCAATAATTTATGCACAGTCGCAAAATCAAATTCTAACCACCTCAATGCGCAACAAGTTTTGGAAATTTTTTACTTGGTCAATGCGGGTTGTCGGAAGGATTGCCGTGAAACCCGCGCCTGACCCAATTTATGACGGGCGCCAGAAATTCATCGGTTTGCGTTATGGGTATCAAAAACAAAGGGGACAGCAGAACAGCGGTTACCCAGGCCGGGGCGGACTGGTTCACGACATACACCAGCAGTACTGAAGCGGCAGCAGCGGACACGACGAGCCAAATTCTTATAAAACCTTTGATCATACGCATTGAACAGGCTCCTTGGCGCGCGCAGGATTTTCGATTGTCCTGCTGAAGATAGAGGGTCACAAAAATATCTGGTCGAACGGGCGTAGGGCGGAGGGCTCGTATGGATTTCAAAAACTTACATCCCACCGCATTCCCGCCATCCACTAGCGGTTATGGCATCAACTCATAAATTGATTTGGGCCGACTCGAAGTGACAGATCACACGCTCAGGCTATGCTTAATTTTTATCTATTTCATTCGATAAACAATAGCTCTTTTAGAGATTCGACGGCGAGATGGGGTGTCTTGTACTTTCAGTATTGGACGCACATCCATGAAATATATCTGCTCCTAATTGGCGCGCCGAGCATGATATTTATAGATACGTCTGATCACATCCTGCATCGCCAGGATGATAAAATAGATTGAGATCCCCAATGAGCCTTAAATCGTTCGTCCCGTCGCAAGGCCGCATCGAACAATCGCGGTCATTCCGGGATCGACCTGCCTTGAAGGAGCGCTGGCGCTGCGGGGCGCCTGCGCGGGCCGTTTCGCGCTTGAAGGACCCGGACATTCTGTAGACCGACCCACCGCGTCGTCTCATATCGGCGCCGGACCGTGTCCATAAAACGAGGGCTCCTCCGACGCGTGCCAGAGAGGCAGGCTGGATCACCTCAATCCGGCCCCCATGCTGTCGGGGGATCGTGTCGGCTCGTCAGACCTCGGAAGAGCGGTCTCGCTTACGATCGATCGGGCAGGGGCATGTCCAATCCAGCGCGATGCGCTCCTGGTGCCGAGCGCACGACTGTCGACCCCTGCTGCCACAGCTCGAATGTCTGCGTCCTCTACCGTCCGCGCGGTAGCAGACCGCCACGAGACCACTCCTTTTAGACAGTCGCACGGCCAGGCGGATCGCGCTCACACGCACGGGCGCCGACGGCAGCCCTGGTGCCGGACGCCCCCTGCGCGCAGAGCGAAGCACGCCCGCAGCACCACGCCCGAAGCCGCCTGCGACGCCGGCCTGCTTCGTTCCGCGCGCAAGAACCGGAATGCTGCAACGGATCCCGTTCCGCCGGCTTGGTGACGGGAGGGGCACGCCCGGCCCGACCCGAGAGACGCGCCGCATGGACGACACCGCCTTCAAGCCCTCCCGGCGCCACGCCGAGCTCGGGCCCGCCTTCTTCGATCCGGTCACCCCGGCCCGTTTCCCGCAGACGATCCTGCGCTACCGCAATCAGGCCTGGGCGGAGCGGGTGGGCCTCGGCGGCCTTTCCGAGGCGGCGTGGATCGCCCATTTCGGCCGGTTCGAGCCGCTGCCCGGCAGCTTCGAGACGCCCCTGGCCCTGCGCTACCACGGCCATCAGTTCCGCTCCTACAATCCGGAGCTCGGCGACGGCCGCGGCTTCCTGTTCGCGCAGCTGCACGACCTCGAGGACGGGCGGCTGCTCGACCTCGGCACCAAGGGCAGCGGCACCACGCCCTGGTCCCGCGGCGCCGATGGACGGCTCACCCTCAAGGGCGGCGTGCGCGAGGTGCTGGCCACCGCGCTCCTGGAGGCACAGGGCGTCTACACCTCGAAGAGCTTCAGCCTGATCGAGACCGGCGAGGACCTCGTGCGCGGCGACGAGCCCTCGCCGGCCCGCTCCTCCGTGCTGGTGCGCCTCTCGCACGGGCATATCCGGATCGGCAGCTTCCAGCGCGTCCTGGCGCTCGGCGAACCGGACAACGTCGCCCGGCTCCTCGACCACACGATCGAGACCCATAGGCCGGACCTCTGGCGGGCCGGCCTGGAGGATCGCGGCGTCGCCTTCCTGGAGGATGTGGTTTTCCGGGTCGCCCGGATGGGCGCGCAATGGGCGGCGGCCGGCTTCGTCCATGGCGTGCTCAACAGCGACAACATCAACGTCACCGGCGAAAGTTTCGATTACGGGCCCTGGCGCTTCCTGCCGCATTTCGACCGGGACTTCACCGCGGCCTATTTCGACGAGACCGGGCTCTACAGCTTCGGCCGTCAGCCCGAGGCCCTGTTCTGGAATCTCGCCCGGCTCGCCGACTGCCTGCTGACGCTGGCCCCCCAGGCGCGCCTCGAAGCCGCCCTTTCCGGCTTCGGCCCGGCCCTGCAGGCGGCCTTCGCCGAAGCCCTGTTCCGCCGCCTCGGCCTCGCCGCGGCGCCGCAGCCGGAGACCGACCGGCTGGTCTCGGCAGTCTGGCGGTTCCTCGCCGCGACGCGGGCGCCCTTCGAGCGGTTCTTCTTCGACTGGTACGGGGGGCTCGCGAGCGCCGGGCGGGCGGAGGCGGGACCGGCCGCCGCGCAGTACCGGTCCGAGGCCTTCACGGCCGTGCGGGCCGCGCTGGAACCGCTGGCGCCCGCACCGGGCGCGCGGCTCGACCATCCCTACTTCGCGGAGGCGCCCTGCACGCTCCTGATCGACGAGGTGGAGGCGTTGTGGGCGCCGATCGCCGCGGCGGATGACTGGTCCCTGTTCGCGGCGAAGCTCGCCGGAGTGGCCCGGATGGCCGAGGCCTGCGGAACGGCGCCCGCCTCGGCCTGAGCGGCCTCTTCCTCGGCGAGCCGCCGGCGCTCCTCGGCGTAGCCCCCCGCGATGGCGAGATCGACCAGGCGCCGGGTCAGCCGGAAGGCCAGCCAGAACAGAGCGAGGCAGAGCAGGGTCGCTGCGGCGGCTTTGAGCGGATCCAAGGGCCTCCTCCGGTGATGCCTCCTGACGCGTGAGGACTGATAGAGCCGTAGGCGGCCCGGGCGCAATTGGACTTGACGCCGAGACAGGCGTCCGGTCCTTCCTCGAAGCTGCAGGTTCGCCGGCTCTCTCCGAACGCGCACCATCCCGGAGTGGGACCGGCGTGTGGGGATCTTCCCGTACCTGTACTGGAAATCCGCCAGCGCGGCGCTCCGTCCGGCGGCCTTCGCGGATCTGGACCGTGTGACCCTTCACGACCTCTCAGGCCGACCAGCGGGTCACGCCGAGACAGGGACAAAATCGCTTCCTTATGTCCAACACGAGGGGCGATCTGAGATACGGATGGAATTAATCGAACGGCAATTCATAATAATATATGCAATACATCTTGCTTTAATAATATTATCGCGATGCTTTTGTTCTATTGTCGCAATGCGTTCGCTTTATTTGGGCGGTATCTATCGTCATTGACCGCGCGCAAATTATCCCTTATGGAAATTGACCGTGTAGGAACTGTATTGGCCGTTCGGCCTTCGCCCTGAAACACGAATGCAACCGTTCTTCTCGACCGATGATGTTCATCCCAAGGCCGCGTTCCGGCGTTGGCGGGAGATGGTTTGTGAACGCTTGGTACCCGTCGCGTTGCAGACCGATGACGCCGGCCACTTCCGTGGCAAGCTCGAGGTCACCGATATCGGCGGGGTGCCGATCTCGCACTTCGCCCACACAAGCCTGCGGACGGAAGCGACAGCCGACATGGTCCGGCGGAACGGTCGGCACAGTCGCGTCTATGCCATTCTGAGGCTTTCCGGGAACGCCAGCTACCAACAAGGCGACCAGGAGGCGAAGACCCGGCCCGGCGATCTCGTCGTCCTCAATGCGCGTCCGGCCGTCTGCATGACGGAGCCGAGCAGTTCGCTGGTGCTCGATCTGCCGCGCGAGCGCCTGGAAACCGTTCTGGGCCCGTCCCGGCTGTTCAGTGCCCTCACAGTCGGCGCGGATCTCGCCTCCGCGACCCTGGCGAGCACCTATTTCCGAGATCTTGTCCGGCTGGGTGACCGGCTCGCCCCCGACGCGGCCGCGCGCATGGCGTCGATCGGGATCGACCTGATCGTGGCGAGCCTCGCGGAGCGTCTCGCGCAGAATGTGCCGCGCTCCACCCACGGCACCGTCACGGTCCAGCGCGCCATGGCCTATATCGAGGCGAACCTGAGCGATCAGACCCTCGACCCGCCACAGCTCGCCGCCGCGGTCGGCGTGTCGCTGCGCCGCCTTCAGGAATTGTTCCACGAGCGTGGCCGGCACATCTCAGACTACATCTGGGAGCGCCGCCTGGAGCTCGCGGCCAAGCGCCTGACCGATCCCGCCTGCGCCCATCTGCCGATCGGCATGCTGGCTTACGGAAGCGGCTTCGCCAGCCAGGCCCACTTCGCCCGACGCTTCAAGGAGCGGCATGGCCTGACGCCGACGGAGTTCCGGCTGGCATCCCGGCAGAACACGCCCGATGCGCGGCCCAGGGGGCGGCCGGCGCGCATTCCGGGGCTGGATTGACCGCGAGGGCGCCGGCGCGTCCCTGGGTCGCGTTCCGAAACGTCGGCAGACCGTGTTGACCGAGGGCGGTCGGCGACCCCGGCGCCGGAAGCCGGATCGTGCTATGGCCGCCCGCGACCGGACCACGCGATCCGGCAACCGGATGCCCCTCGATCAGGCGGATGCCCTTGCGCGAGACCTTCCACATCGAAGTCCTCGGACCGGAACCGGACGAGATCCAGACGCGGATCTCCGTGCGGGTCGGCAGTCTGGAGAGCGCGCAGGAGCGGGCTCTGCGCCTGTTCGCCCGCGCCCGGGTGCCGCAGCGGTCGGGGGAGCCGGCCGAGGCCGTCCGGGTGATCGACGGTGCCGGCCGCGAGGTGTTCTATCGCACGCGCTTCGACGCGGGGGATTGAGGCGCGAGGAATCCGTCGATGCGCACAGCCCTGATCCTGCCGCTCCTGCTCCTCGCCGCCTGCGCGCTGTTCCTGCGCAGCTACACCCTGCCGCCGGCCCCCGACCGCCGGGGCGGCACCACGCTCCTGCTGACCTGGCCGAACCGCCCGGCCTTCGGCAGCCCCCGGGCCGATTGCCTCGCCGGGCCCGCGGACGGGCCGGTCCTGCCCTGCCTGATCGCCTCCGTCGCCCGGGCGCGCGACGATGGGTACACGCTGCTGCAGCTGCCGTTCTGCGCGGCCTGCTACGACCTGTCCGGGCGGATCGCCGTCATGGGCGGCGACGCGGCGGCGACGCGGGCACGGCTGGTGCAGATCGCCCGCTTCGGATGGTGACACGCGCCCGGGCGACGCGCTCCCGGGCGCGCTCCAGGGTCCGGGCGACCGGGAACAGGGGATCGCGCCCCCCCTCGACCAGGAGATGGGCGATCGGCCGGCGCTCCGTCCAGAAGGTGGTGCCGAGGGCGAAGCCCGGCGGCGCGCAGGAATCGATCCGGTCGATCGGCCAGTCGCCCGCGGCCAGGGCCTCGGTCAGCCGGTGGACGAGCTGGACGCCCGGCGCGGTCTCCGGTCGGGTCTCGTCGTTGGCGATCTTCAGCACCCAGGCCTCCCGGCCGGTGACCGGCAGGATCAGGGAGGCCAGAAGTTGCTCCCCCCGGCGCAGGCGGGCGATGCGCACGCCATCCGCCGCGCCGAGATCGGCCAGGGCGGCGCGCAGGAAGGCGATCTCCGCCGGCCGCTGCGCCAGGCTCGTCCCGGCCTGCCCCTTCCAGCCGGCGGTCTCGAGGGCGACGTGGGCGTCCAGGGCCGGGCCGAGGGCTTCGGGCGCGGCGAGGATCTCGAAGGTCACGGGCCCCGCCGCCTCCAGGCGCGCGCGGGCGCGGCGCAGCTTGCGGCGGCGCTGACCGGAGAGGTGCCCGAGATAGCCGCTCCGCGCCTCCGGCCCGAACCCGCTCAGATCCAGCAGGCCGCGGTCATGCGGCCAGTAGGCGGCCCGGCGTCCGCCCTGCGCGGTGAGGAGGTCCGGCAGGGGGCCGTCGGCGGGGGCGTTCGGCAGGAGGAGCCGCGGCGGCAGGCCGAGCACGCCCGGCGCGGCGAGCAGCCCCGCGAGTCCGGCCTGTGGATCGGCACCGTCGAGGAGCGGCGCGCCGAACGGGGCGTAGCCGTGGGTCCAGCCCATGAGCAGCGGCAGCGGCAGGCCCCAGCGCCGCCGCGACAGCCGGAACGGCCAGACGGCGACGAGCCGGGCCCCCGGCGCCTCCGGCGGCCGGTCGGCGACGAGGAGGAGCCGGACGCCCGCCCCGAAGGCGTCGCGGGCAGCCAGGGCGTAGCCGGCCTCGTAGAACGGGTTTCGGATGAGGGACGCCGCGCCCAGCGCCCGCCAGGCCGGGATCCAGGGGGCTCGGGGATCGAGGGGCCGGACCGCCGCCACGAACCCCCCCGGTAGCGCGGCGATGTCTGCCATGGCGGGACCGTCAGGCCGCGAGCCGGTGGCGGATCGCGCCGGCGAAGCCGAGCACGTCGTAGCGCCATGCCGTCATGCCGGCGGCGACGGCGAGCAGGACCAGGCGCAGGGCCTGCCCCGGCGGCATCAGCCCGCCCGGGACCAGGGCGATGCCGGCATTCACCGCGCCGCAGGCGAGCGCGATCCCGGCGATCCCCGCCATGTCGGCGAGGGGCAGCGGCATCGTCGTGCCGGCCCGGCGGGCGCCGAGCACCAGCACGAGGCAGGCCGCGCTCTGGCCGCCCGCGAAGGCGAGGGCCGCCCCGGCGGCACCGAACCGCGGGATCAGCAGGAGCGACAGGGCGGCGACCGCGGCGAGGGTCGCGAAGGCGGCGGCGGCCTCCAGGCCGCTGGAGCGGGTGAAGTAGATCACCTGCCCGAAATAATAGGCGCGGAACATCATCAGGATGGAGGCCAGGATCAGGACCGGCGCGAGCTCCCGCGCCTCCGCCCGGTAGGCGGGCCCGAGCAGCACCGCCACGACCAGATCGTCGAAGCACAGGAAGAACACCGCCCCGAAGGCGGCGATCAGCGTCATGGCCCGGGCGGCGTCGCGCAGCACCCCGGAGGCCGCCGCCATCCCGCCCGCCCGCGCCTCGCGCTTGGCGATGGAGATCAGCGACAGGGCGATCGCCTCGCCGAACACGATGAAGCTCTGCTTCAGGAAGTCGGCCAGCGCCCCGTAGGCGCCGAGCCCCGCTGGCCCCACCGTCTTGGCGATGATCAGCCGGTCGAGGCTCTGGGCGAGCGCCGCCGTCCCGAAGGACAGGACCAGCGGCCAGCCATAGGCGAAGAGCCGCAGGGCCTCGGCCCGGCTGCCGCGGCCGGGCATCATCGGCGCGATCGTGGCGGCGGCGGGGAGCGAGGCCAGGACGTTGGCGGCCGCCACCGCGAAGGCGAGATGCAGCGGATCCTGCGAGAGATGCAGCGCGAGGCTGCCGAGGGCGAGGATCAGGACGGCCCGGCTCATCACCGAGGCTGCCACCGCCCCGGCCCGGAGGCGCGTCCGGGCGATCTCGGTGGAGCCCTCGAACAGGGTGCTCCCGAAGGCGAGCGCCAGGATCGCGGCCGCCATCCGCGCCGACATCAGCCCGAGGCCGGCGGCCAGCGCGCTCCCGAGCCCCGCGAGCAGCAGCGTGCCGCCCAGGATCCGCACCACGGTGCCGACCTGCGCGGGCTCGCGCGCCTCGTCGTAGAGGGCGAAGAACGCGAATTTCGGCCACTGGCAGGTCGCCCCGTAGAGCACCAGCGACCAGGACAGGACGTAGAGGTAGGTGCCGTAGCTCTCCACCGGCGCGAGCCGCGTGAACACCGCCACGGAGGCCATGTTCAGGGCTGCCGCGAAGCCCCGGGAGCCGACATAGATCAGGCTGTGTCGGGCGATCATGTCCTAGAACCGGTCACACGCACCACGACCTCGCACCACGCTGGGACAGACCGGCTTCGTGGCGGGACGTAACGCAGGGACGGCGGGCATGACAGCCCGGGCCGTGCAGGCGGCGTGCCGCCGGACCCGGCCCTCAGCCCGCGCCCCGCTTCCGGATCAGCGACGCGCCGGTCATCTCGGCCGGCTGGTCGAGCCCCATCAGGTCGAGGAGGGTGGGCGCCACATCCGCCAGGCGGCCGTCGGCCAGGGACACGCCGTCGACGCCGATGAGCAGGGCCGGGACCGGGTTGAGGGTGTGGGCGGTGTGGGGCTCCCCGGTCTCGGGATCGCGCATCATCTCGCAATTGCCATGGTCGGCGGTCACCAGCAGCGCCCCGCCCTGCGCCGTCACCGCCTCGACTACGCGGCCGAGGCAGGTGTCGACGGTCTCTACCGCCTTCACGGCGGCCGCGAGACTGCCGGTATGGCCGACCATGTCGGGATTGGCGAAGTTCAGGATGATGAGGTCGTAGCGCCCGGAGCCGATCGCCTCCACGGCGCGATCGGTGAGTTCCGGCGCCGACATCTCCGGCTGCAGGTCGTAGGTTGCGACCTTGGGCGAGGGCACGAGGACCGCGTCCTGCCCCGCGAACGGGTCCTCGCGGCCGCCGTTCATGAAGTAGGTGACGTGCGGGTACTTCTCGGTCTCGGCCATGCGCAACTGCGTGCGGCCGGCCCGGGCTACGGTCTCGCCGAGGCCGTTGGGCAGGTCGAGGGGGCCGAACAGGGTCTCGGCGAAGGCGTCGATCTCGACGCTGTACTGGACGATCCCCAGGGCGGCGGCGAACCGGACCGTCCGCGTGCGGTCGAATCCCGCGAAGGCCGGGTCGAGGAGCGCCTCCAGGATCTGCCGGGTCCGGTCGGCGCGGAAGTTGAAGCACAGCAGGCCGTCGCCGTCCCGCATGCCGGCATAGTCGCCGATGATCGCGGGCCGCATGAACTCATCCGACACGTCCTGCGCGTAGGACGCGGCGACCGCCTGCCCGGCCCGCTCGAACCGGGTCCCGCGCGCCTCCGTGAGGGCGTCGTAGGCCGTCTGGACCCGCTCCCAGCGCCGGTCGCGGTCCATCCCGAAATAGCGGCCGCACAGGGTGGCGATGCGCGCGCCCTTGGGCAGGGTGGCCGCCACATCGGCGATGCAGGTGGCCGCGGAGCGGGGCGGCATGTCGCGCCCGTCGGTGAAGCCATGGAGACGGACCGGGATCCCCGCCGCGACCAGCAACCGCGCCAGCGCCACGGCGTGGTCCTGATGGGCGTGGACGCCGCCGGGCGAGAGCAGGCCGACGAGGTGGCAGGTGCCCCCCGATGCGCGGAGGGTCTCGATGAACCGGATCAGCGCCGGATTCCGGGCGAGCGAACCGTCGGCGACGGCGGAGTCGATCCGCGGCAGGTCCTGCAGGACCACGCGGCCCGCCCCGATATTGAGATGCCCAACCTCGGAATTGCCCATCTGCCCCGCGGGGAGGCCGACATCGGCGCCGAAGGTTTTCAGCTGCGCCCGGGGATGCGCCTGCATCAGCGCGTCGAAGACCGGGGTCTTGGCTTGGTGGACGGCGTTGTCGGCCACCGCGTCCCGCAGACCCCAGCCGTCGAGGATCACGAGCATCACGGGACGCGGCGTACTGTCGGGCACGGTCACAACTCTCCTGCGCTGCCGCACGCGGGGCGCGGCCGGTCTCCGGGCCCTGCGCGGCCGGATCGTTGCGCGTGTCGATAATCGCCTTGGCCCCGTGAGGCCACCGCCCCAATGGGCGAATGGGCGACGGATGCGAGAGAGCGTCGGGCTTCTGACATGGCAGGGCCGCGCCCAGCCCATCGCCAGGCGCGGCACCGGCCCGGCGTCAACCGGTCAGTTGACGCGCGCCGCGTCGGATCCCGGCGGGACGCCGAGCCCGGGCCGCTTGCGGCGCAGGGCGGCCCGGAGGACGGTCCGCCAGTAGCCCGGATGGGACAGGAACCCCGCCGCCCAGGACAGATGCATGGCCACCGCCGCCGGTCCGCTCAGGAGCAGGACGGGGTCCCGCGCCTTGAGGGCCAGGGCGAGGCCGCACAGGCCGCAGGCTCCGGCGTAGAGCAGCAGCGGGATCAGCAGGGCGGGCATCAGGGCCGCCAGGGGCAGGGCCGCGACGGCGTAGAGCAGAACCAGGGCCGGCAGCATCTGGCGGGCGCGCGGCAGGCTGGCGTGCTTCTCGAGGGTCCGCGCGCAGCCGCGACCGTACTGACGGTATTGCCGCGCGAGGCTGCCGAAGCGCGCGCGGGGAAAATACGTGATCGCGAGGTCGGCGGCGAGGTAGATCCGCCCGCCCGCCGCGCAGAGCCGCCGGTCGAGCTCGGCATCCTCGTTGTGGGTGAAGGTCTCGTCGTAGCCGCCCACCCGCAGGAACGCCCGCCGGTCGAAGGCCGCGTGGTGGCCGTGGGCGACGTAGCCCGAGATGCCGCCCTGACGGTGGGCCGAGCCGCCGTTGCCGAGGCGGCTGTTCTGCGCCGCCGCGATGGCCCGCTGCAGCGGCGTGACCCCGACGGTCCGGAGCGGCACGACCACCGAGACGGCTTCCCGCAGCTGCATCGTGCCGACGAGGTTCTGCACGAACCCCTCCGGATAGACGGCGTGGCAATCGGCGCGGACCAGGTAGGCGGAGGCGGGATGCGCCAGCCGTGCCGCGAGGTTGAGGGCCGCCGCCTGGATCCGGCGCTCGTTGTGGACGAGCCGGATCCGCGGATCCCCGGCGCTCAGGGCGGCGACGATCGCGCAGGTGCCATCGCGGCTGCCGCCATCCAACACCAGCAATTCGCAGGCGACCGCATCCCGGTCGGGCAGAACGGACGCGATGGCCTCGGCGATGTGGTCGGCCTCGTCGAGGGCCGGCATGGCGATCGTCACGAGCGGAGCACCGGCGGCGCGCGCGGGGGGGCTCGTGGGTGATCTCATGGGGGCTCTCCCGACACCGGGCCCCGGTGGTCGGCGGATCCGGGCCGGCCGTTCCGGAGGGAAGCGGACGCCGACGGTCCCGCATCCGAGGGCTCATCTGCCGTGATTGGCCGCGATTACGGGCATTGATCACAACCACCACTTCGGTTGGCCGCACCGATACGACGAAAGGTGTAATTCTGACCGCCCCACCGCAATGATAGCCCGTTCCGGCGGGACAGCCGGACGGCTCGACAGTCGATTCGAACCGGATCCCGCGAGCTCGATCACGGGCTCGAAGCGTCATGCGGGACCCCCTCGAATGATGAAATCTCTGGATGCGCTTGCCCTCGGCCCGTCGGAATGCGGGCTGACCGAACAGCGGGGCGATCCGTCGACGCTGCGGGTCACCGAGATTGCGCCCGACGACCGGATCATCGCCTTCGACGCCGTGGGCCTCTGGCAGTATCGCGGTCTCTTGCGCGTCCTGATCCTGCGGGACCTGAAGGTCCTCTATCGTCAGACCGCCCTCGGCGCCTGCTGGGCGATCGCACAGCCGCTCTTCACCGTCCTGATCTTCACCGTGATCTTCGGCCACTTCGCCAAGATCCCCACCGACGGCGCGCCCTACGCGCTGTTCGCGGGCAGCGCGGTCGTCCTGTGGACCTACTTCGCCGAAGCGGTCCGGCGCAGCGCCAACGGCCTCGTGGCGGAGGCCGAACTCATCCGCAAGATCTACTTCCCGCGGCTGGTCATCCCGCTCGCCACGGTGATCTCGCCGATGGTCGACTTCGCCATCGCGCTGGCCGTCATGCTGGCCCTGATGGTCTGGTACGGCGTGGTGCCGGACTGGCACCTCGTGCTGGCCGTCCCGACCCTGATCGTCACGGCGATGCTCGCCCTCGGGGTGAGTCTCTGGCTCGGCCCGATCAATGTCCGCTTCCGGGACGTCAAGCACACGCTGCCGTTCCTGATCCAGATCTGGATGTACGCCTCGCCGATCGTCTACGCGTCGAGCATCGTGCCCGCCTCGGTGCGCTGGCTCTACGCACTCAATCCCATGGTCGGCCTGATCGAGGCGTTCCGGTTCGCCGTCCTCGGCGGGACGCCGCCCGACGCCTTCGCGATCACGGTCTCGGTCACGGCAGCGTTCGTCCTGCTCGTCAGCGGACTGATCTTCTTCCAGCGCATGGAGCGCTCCTTCGCGGATGTAATCTGATGTCGATGGCAATCAGCGTACAAGATATCGGCAAGCAGTACTGGCGCGCACCGCGGGCCGCGCACCAGAACTCCCTGCGCGACGCCCTCAGCGAGGGCGTCCGGGGCCTCCTGTCCCGCCGCTCCGAGGCGCGCCCGGCACGGGAATCCTTCTGGGCGCTCAGGGACGTCAGCTTCGGCATCAAGCACGGTGAGAATGTCGGCATCATCGGCCTGAACGGCGCCGGCAAGAGCACGCTCCTCAAGCTGCTCTCACGGATCGCCGCCCCCACCACCGGCCGCATCCGCCTCGAGGGTCGGGTCGGTGCCCTGCTCGAGGTCGGCACTGGCTTCCACAGAGAGCTGACCGGCCGGGAGAACATCTTCCTGTACGGCTCGATCCTGGGCATGGGCCGGCAGGAGATCGCCGACAAGTTCGACGCGATCGTCGCGTTCTCGGAGATCGGAGACTTCATCGACACGCCGGTCAAACGCTACTCGAGCGGCATGTATGTCCGGCTGGCCTTCTCGGTCGCGGCCCATCTCGAGCCCGACATCCTGCTCCTGGATGAAGTCCTGGCCGTCGGAGACTACGCCTTCCAGAGAAAATGCATGGACTTCGCCCATCGCCTGCAAGCGAGCGGCGCCACCATCCTGATCGTGTCGCACAACATGTTCAGCGTGAAGACGATGTGCAAGCGCGTGATCTACATCAAGAACGGGACGGTGGCCTATGACGGGCCCGTGGATGCGGGCCTCAAAATCTACGAGCAGGACAGCTACCTGTCCCACCCCTCGTGGTACAGACCCGAACAGTCGAGCCAGGACTTCCGGATCACCGGCGTCGAGATCTTCGACGCGGCCGGAGAGGGCAAGACGGTCTTCTCCCACGGCGAGCGGATGCGGATCCGCATGCGGTATGCGGCCGATCTGCCGATCCACGACGCGAACGTCTCCTGCTCCTTCACCCGCGCCGACGAGACCCATTGCTGCACGTTCAGCACGCTGCTCGACGCGGCACCGGTGCCGGTGATCACCGGTACGGGGACGATCGAGCTGCTGACACCGCCGCTCCGGCTCACCGCGGACGATTACCGGGTGTCGATCTCCGTGCGCCGCAAGGGCTTCGACACGATCGCCGACGCCAAGATCGGCGCCCGGTTCCACGTTCAGCACCCGGATCTCGATCCGTACATCTTCGGCATCTTCCACGAAGAAGGTCACTGGACCTTCGGCAGGTAGACTTATCGGGAAGGCAAAGAACCATGAGCACGGTCGATGTCGTCGTCCCCTGCTACAATTACGGCCGCTACCTCCGCGCATGCGTCGACAGTATCCTGACGCAGCGCGATGTGGACGTCCGGATTCTCATCATCGACGACATGTCGAACGACTCATCCGAAGAGGTGGGACGGGCCCTGGCCCGGGAGGATGCCCGCGTCACCTATCGGCGCCACACGGTCAACCAGGGACATATCAAGACCTTCAACGAAGGAATCATCGACTGGGCCACGGCCGACTACACGCTGCTGCTTTCGGCCGACGACATGCTGACGCCCGGGGCGCTCGCCCGCGCGGCGCAGGCGCTGAACCGGCATCCCGAAGCGGGGCTCGTCTGCGGGATGGCGGTGTCCCAGGCCGGCGACGTGGAGCCGGTGGCCGTCGCCGACGCATCGGACCCGGAATGCCGGCTCGTCCCGGGGCGCACGTTCATCAAGCGCTTCTGCGACTTCGGAAACCAGTTCGCGTCCCCGGTCGTGATCGTCCGCACATCCGTCCAGCATCGTCTCGGCGGCTACAATCCGAAGATGCGGCACACCTCCGACATGGAGATGTGGATGCGCTTCGCGTGCCATGGGCCCGTGGTCATCCTGAATGCAAAGCAGGCCTATTACCGCTGGCATAACCAGAACATGAGTTCTCATTACTATGCACAGGCGATCAGCGATCGCCGTGAGCAGATGGAAACCTGCCGCGTCATCCTGCAGGAGCAGGGAGACAGGATCCCCGAGCTTCAGGGATGGGTGGCCGCGATGCAGCGGCGGATCGGACGCGAACTCCTGATCACGGCGAGCAACTCCTTCACCCTGCATCACGACGACGACTGGAAGGAGATCCTCGCAGCTGCAGCGGAGTTCGATCCGCACCTGCTCCTGCGGCGCGACTGGTGGAAGCTCGCCCTGAAGCGGGTGATCGGTCGTTCGGCGCTCCATACCTTCCGCAGGCAGCTGCACCGATCGAACGGACGGTCGATCCGGGACTGTCGTCTCGACTGGACGAACCATGGCGAGGTCACCGGCTGGTGGCCCGCCTGAACATCCTGTCGCGGACGGTGGCTTCTCGGCGCCGCATGTCAGCACAGGTGCAATCGAGCGGAGGACGACGTGCAGAGGCCCGTCATAAACGTCGCATTCGGCATCGATCAGTCGTACATCCCACAACTTCGTGTGGTCATGCGCTCGATCGAGACACGAAACGAACGCAACCCGCTGCGGTTTTTCGTCTTCCATGACGGCATCGACGCGGCCAGCCGAGCCCAGGTTTCGACCCAACGCGCCACGATCGAGTGGATTCAGATCTGCGATCCGATCCTGCTCGGGTTCGACGCCCATCGCCCGAGCATGAGTCGGGCGACGTATTTCCGGTTGATGATCCCGCGATTTATGCCGCCTGACGTCAGCCGTGCGATCTATCTCGATTCCGATCTCATCCTTCAAAGCGACATCGCCGAACTCTGGGACTTCGACCTCGGCGCCCATGCGCTCGGAGCCGTGGTCGATGCCGGCCTCAACCCGCGCGACTTCGCCGCGCGGTACGGCCTGCCGGCCCAGGGCCGATACTTCAACGCGGGCGTGCTCCTGCTGGATGTCCAGAAACTCAGAGCGGACCAGAGCTTCGATCACACGATCGCGCTCCTTGCAAGCAACGTCTACGATTACGACGATCAGGATGCGTTGAACATCAGCTTCTGGAACCGCTGGACCAGCATTCCACCGCACTGGAACTTCCAGCGCAATTTCCTCTACGAGAAGTTCGCAACGTGGACCGCCCTGACCCGGAGCGCCCCGCGGCCGAAGATCATCCACTTCACCGACGCGACCAAACCCTGGCGCCGCGACGAATGGCATCCTCTGGCGTGGCTTTACCTGAAGGAGCTGCGCGGTGCCGAGTTCGGCCTGAGCCTCCTGCGGAATGCGGGCATCGGCTTCAAGACCCGGCTCAAATGGCGTCTGCGCTGGCTGCTGTGGAATTTCAGATGCTTCTGCAGATGGAACCTCGGCCTCCAATAGCGAAGCCGGCCTTCTCCTGAGTTTCTCGGAAGCGTGCCGGCGCCGAACGCGCCGACGCGGCCCCGGTCGAACCCCGACACGCCACGGCGCCCGACATGAAGCTGACCTACTTTGCCGGCGATCCGCCGAACTTCGGGGATGAACTCAACCCGCTGGTCTGGAGCGCGATGCTTCCGGACGGCTTTCTGGATGATCGCGAGGAGGCGCTGTTCCTCGGGATCGGCTCGATCATCCAAGACATTTACCCGAGATCGGCAAGAAAATACGTTATCGGGTCCGGCTACGGCGGCTATTCGGCGATGCCGGACGTGCATGACGGATCCTGGGACGTCCTGTTCGTCCGTGGCCCCGGGACCGCGCGGCGCCTCGGCCTCCCGGCGGAGCGGGCGATCTGCGATCCAGCCGTCCTGCTGCGCCTGCTGCCGCTGCCGGAGGCCGCGTCGGGCATCACGGTCGCCTTCATGCCGCATTACGAAAGCCTGGAGCGTGGCTTCTGGCAGGTGGCCTGCCGGATGGCGGGCGTCACGCTGATCGATCCCCGGGACGATGTCGGGCGGATCCTGTCCCAGATCAGGGGCGCCAGGCTCCTCATCACCGAGGCGATGCACGGCGCCATCGTCGCCGATGCCCTCCGCACGCCCTGGATCGCCGCCAAGCCGCTCCATCACTCGCATCGCATGAAGTGGCGGGACTGGTCCGAGTCCCTCGAGATCGACCTGCGCCCGCATGCCTTGCTGCCGAGCAACATCCGCGAGATGTATCACGCCGTTTGGCCCAACGCCGAAGTCTGGCGCGCGGCGCGTTCGAGCACGATGCCGACTCTCAAGCCCGTCAATCAGATGCTGACCTGGATCGCCGCGAAGCGTCTGCAGCAGCTGTCGCATGCGGAGCCGCAGATGAGCCGCGACACCCGGCTGGATGCGGCCGTCGACGGAGTCGCCTCTGCCATAGATCGGTTCGTTCTGTCCCGCGGCGGTTCGGGCCTGCGCGCGACCGGGCGGGCATCGGCTTCGGCCCGTTCCGCGTCGATGCGGTCGATGCGCTTGACGGCGTGAGGGCGGCCGCGGGGGCGATCCCGCCGATCCCCGTGACGGCCCGGCTGGCGTCCGATCAGATCGGCCGATGCATCGAGGCCATCTGAACCAGCGCCCTTCGGCAATCCCGGCGCGCGACCAGATGATAGGTCGCGCGGACCGGGAAGACCCTCAGCGCTCCGACGATGGCCCTGAAGGCCCGGCGCTTCTGGCCGCGCGAGGCTGCGGCGATCATGATCGTGACGAAATACCAGTAAAAGTGCTGCAGCGTGCCTTGATACGCCCTGAGGAACGCGAGGGGCGAGGGCCAGATACGCCATTCCGGCACACTATGCCTGAAGAAGACCAGCCGGTCGTAGGCAAGACGGTCGTACTGAATCGCGTCGTAGGTGCCGTGGGCGCGGCCGCGGAAGAGCATGCAGGGTGTCTCGACATAGCCCAGGGTCCGCCGGCGGGCGATACGGAGCTGCCAATCCAGGTCTTCTCCACCGATGAGCGTCTCGTCGAACAGACCCACCAAATCGCGGACGCGTCTGCGGACCACGAGCGTGCCCAGTTGAGGAAAGTAGCCGCTCAGCATGGTCCGAAGAAGCGCGTCGCCGACGCCCGGATGCCGTTCCGGCCAAGGGGCTGAGGGATTCTTCAGGTCCGGGTCCGTGCCGACGGCCTGCCCCAGAACGCCGTCCAAGGCGGGATCCGCATCGAGGACCGCAATCTGCGCACGCACATTCCCCGGAAGCCACGCGTCGTCATCGTCGAGGAAAGCGATGAAGTCGCCGGTCGCCAAACGCAGGCCCGCATTCCGTGCCGCGCTCGGCCCGCGGCGCTCCACCGCCACGTAGGTGGCCCCGAACGCCTCGGCGATCGCCCGGTTCTCGCACGCGCCCCCATTGTCCGCGACGAGGATTTCAAACGCGAGATCGCGATCTTCGAGGCGCCGGATGCTTGCGAGCGCACCGCGCAGAAGATGGGGCCGCCGGAATGTCGGCACGATGACCGAAACCAGCCTCGGACCGTCTTGCATCGGGGCGCCTCCCAGGCCGATGGATCTGCTGCGACATGACAGGGCAGTACGGCCTCGGACTGTTGGAGCACCCCGAGACGCCGGAGATCAGACCCATTCTTCCCACGCATCGAAGGCGCCGCGCAGCAGGGCCTGGAAGATCAGATCATGGTCGAAGCAGGTGACGAAGGTCCGCCCCACGGTGCCCTCAGGTTTGGTCTCCTCCGCCTGCGCATAGAGGGTCCGGTAGCCGGCCTCGCGGGCCGCCTGTTGGGCGAAGGGCGTCCAGTTCATCGATTGACCGAGCGGGATCGCGAAGCTCGCCGGAGCGACGCCCAGGCGCCGCGCGATGATGGCCCGGGAGACGACGAGTTCCTCGACGGTCCGATCCGTGTCGAGGCGCCCGAAATCCGGGTGCGTCACCGAGTGGCTGCCGATCTCGACCCCGGCCGCAGCGAGCGCCTCGATGGCGCGCCAGTCCAGGATGCCGCGCGGCCCGGTCTCGGGCCGGTCCAGCCAGCCCGCCACGATGAACAGGGTCCACGGGATCCCGTAATCACCCAGGATCGGGGCCGCCGCGCTCAGCACGCTGTGCCAGCCATCGTCGAAGGTGATGGCGAGGTCGCGGGCGCCGCCGCGTCCCTCGGCGATGGCGGCCGCCGGCACGAAGCGGTAGCCCAGACGGAGCGCCCGCTCGATCTGATGCCGGAAGCGCCCGGGGGCGACGTCGTTGACGCCGCATTCCGGCTGGCCCACCGAGTGGTAGCAGAGGATGCGCCCGCCCGGCAGGGCCCGACGCCGGCGGGCGAGGGCGAGCGTCGTGCGCTCGCAGGCCATCCGGGCGGCGGCGACGCGCGGGCGGGTCAGGCCGACCGTCCGGGCGAGGCTCTTGACCGGTGCGGAGATCATCGCAGGGCGGCGCGCAGGCCGTCGACGACCTGATCCTGCGCCGCCTCCGTCATCGCCGCGTAGAGCGGCAGCAGGATCGCGTGGTCGCGGGCCCGCTCGGATTCCGGCAGCGCGAACCGCCGCGGCGCCTCGGCGTAGGGCGGCTCCAGATGCGCGCACATGATGCCCCGGCGGGTGGCGATGCCCCGGTCGAGCATCGCCTGCATGACCGCCTGCTGGTCCGCAGCGTCCGGGAGGCGGACGCAGTAGCTCTGCCAGTTGCTGCGCAGCCCCATCGGCTCGGGCGGCGGCGTCACCCCGGGGAGGTCGGCCAGCCGCGCGCGGTAGCCGTCGGCGAGGTCGCGGCGCCGAACGATCAGGTCGGGCAGCCGCTTCAGCTGCTCCCGGCCGATGGCCGCCTGCACGTCCGTCATCCGGTAGTTGAAGCCCGCGATGGCGTATTCCTCGACCACCACCCGGGCGCTGCCGTGGCGGGCGATGTCGGAGACGCTCATCCCGTGCTGGCGCAGCAGCCGGAAGGTCCGGTCCCACGCGGCGTTGGCGGTGGTGATCATGCCGCCGTCGCCGGTGGTCAGCACCTTGCGCGGGTGGAACGAGAAGCAGGCGATGTCCCCCGCCGGGCTGCCGATCGGCCGCCAGACGTCGCCCTGGAGCCGCTCGGAGCCGATGGCGCAGGCCGCGTCCTCGATCACCGGGATGCCGGACCGGCGCCCGATCGCCACGATCGCCTCCAGGTCGCAGGGCATGCCCATCTGGTGGACGCAGACGATGGCCTTCGTCTTCCCGGTGATCGCCGCCGCGGCGGCGTCCGGGGCCATGTTGTAGGTCGCCGGGTCGATGTCGACGAAGATCGGCGTCGCCCCGCACTGGGCGATGGCGTTGGCGGTGGCGATGAAGCTGTGGCTCACCGTCACCACCTCGTCGCCGGGGCCGACCCCGACGGCGAGGAGGGCGAGATGCAGCGCGGTCGTGCAGTTCGAGACCGCGCAGGCATGGGGCGCGCCGACGATCGCGGCGAACTCCGTCTCGAAGGCCGCGACCTGCGGCCCCTGGGTCAGCCATCCGGAGCGGACGACGGCGGCGGCGGCCTCGGCCTCGGGGTCGCCGACTTCGGGCTTGGCGATCGGGATCATGCCAGCGCCCGCCGCAGGTGTTCCGAGCGGGACTCGTCCTGCCACCAGGCGACGAGGTCGGCGAGGCCCTCGGCCGCCCCGATCTTCGCCTCGAAGCCGATCAGCGCCTTGGCGAGGCTCGTGTCGCAGAGGCGCCGGGGCACCGGGTTCACGGCCCGCTCAGCCTCGTGGATCAGCGGCGTGCCGTCCCGGCCCATGATCCGGGTGAGATGGCCGGCGAGGTCGACCAGCGAGGTCTCGACGCCGGTGCCGACGTTGAGCACCACGTCGGTGGCCGGCGAGATCGCCGACAGGATGTTGGCCCGGGCGATGTCGCGGACATGGACGAGGTCCATGGTCTGCAGGCCGTCGCCGAAGACGATCGGCGACTGGCCCTCGGCCAGGCGCTGCATCCAGCGGACCATGACCTCGGTGTAGCGGCCGGTCAGGTCCATCCGCGGGCCGTAGGCGTTGAAGTACCGGAGCGCGACGTAGTCCAGCCCGTACATGTCGTTGAACGAGCGCAGCAGACCTTCGCCGAAGGACTTGGCGGCGCCGTACAGGGTCCGGTTGTCGTAGGGGTGGTGCTTCTCGGTCGTCGGGAAGACCTCCGCCATCCCGTAGACCGAGGCCGAGGAGGCCATCACCACCTTGGCGACGCCGGCCTCGACGCAGCTCTCAAGCAGGTTGAAGGTCGCGGCGGCCATCACCTCGAAGGCGTGGCGCGGCTCTGCGGCGCATTGCGTGATCCGCAGGGCCGCCTGGTGGAACACCACGTCGGTGCCCTTGACCAGCGTCTCCATCAGGGCGCGGTCGCGGATGTCGCCCTGGACGAGGCGGACGCGGCCGGAGCCGAGGGCGTCCCCGAGATTCTCGGGGCGGCCGCGGATCATGTTGTCGATGGCCACGATCTCGTCGCAGCCGGCCTCGACCAGAAGGTCGATGATGTGCGAGCCGATGAAGCCCGATCCGCCGGTGACCAGGATCCGGGTCCCGCGCAGGTCGCCGCTGAACCGGCTTCCCTTGGTGACCTCACGCAGCTTGGGCATCGGCGACCTCGCAGTAGCTCGCGACGGCCCGGCAGACGGTGTCGATCTGCGCGGACGTCATCTCGGGGAACATCGGGAGGGACAGGGTCCGGGCGGCCAGCCGCTCGGTGACCGGCAGGCGGCCGGCGCCGTCGTCGAGGTGACTGTAGGCGGGCTGCCGGTGGACCGGGACGGGATAGTGGATCCCGGTGGCGATGCCGGCCGCGTTGAGGTACTGGCGCAGCCCCTCGCGGTCCGCCGTCGACACGGCGTAGACGTGGAACACGTGGTCGAGCCCGGCGGGCGCCGGCAGCTCCAGGCCGAGGCCCGCGAGCCGGGCGCCGTACTCCGCCGCCACCGCCTGGCGGGCGCGGGTCCAGCCCTCCAGGTGCGGGAGCTTGACCCCCAGCACCGCGCCCTGGACGCCGTCCATGCGCAGGTTGAAGCCGTGGCGGACGTGGTTGTACTTGCCCTGCTGGCCCCAGTCGCGCAGGCAGCGGGCCGCCGCGGCGAGGTCGTCCCGGTCCGTGACGATGGCGCCGCCCTCGCCGTAGGCCCCGAGATTCTTGCCGGGATAGAAGCTGAAGCAGCCGATATCCCCGATCGTGCCGGCCTTGCGGCCGCCGCGCTCGGCGAGATGCGCCTGGGCGGCGTCCTCGACGAGGGCGAGCCCGTGGCGCCGGGCGATGGCGCCGAGCGCGTCGAGATCGGCCATCCGGCCGTGGAGGTGCACCGGCAGGATCGCCTTGGTGCGGGGCGTGATCGCCGCCTCGACCAGGGCCGGGTCCATGGTCCAGGTGACCGGGTCGATGTCGACGAGGACCGGGGTGGCCCCGGCATACAGGACCGCCGCGACCGTCGCCACGAAGGTCGACGAGACCGTGATCACCTCGTCGCCCGGGCCGATGTCGAGGGCGAGGAGGGCGAGGTGCAGGGCCGCGGTGCCGCTGCTGACGGCGACCGCGTGGCGGGCGCCGCAGGCCTCGGCGAAGGCCGTCTCGAAGGCGCTGACCGCCGGGCCGAGGACGAAGTCGCCGCTGCGCAGGACGTTGAGGATTGCGGTCTCGACGTCGCCGCCGATCGCCGCGTACTGCGCCTTGAGGTCGAGGAAGGGGATCACGAGGCCCTCGCAAGTGGCATGAGGTCGATGGGGGCGCCGTTCTGGCGCAGGGAGCGCATGGCGGCTTCGAGCATCTCGACGACGCGCAGGCCGCTGTGGCCGTCGGTCATGGGCGCGGTGCCGTTCTCGATGGAATCGGCGAAGTGCTCGATCTCGACGATCAGCGCCTCGCGGAAGGACAGGTGCGGCGACCACATGTCGCCGGTCCGGTAGGAGACCATCAGCTCGGTGATGTCGTCCGAGCCGCCGCCGACCGTGACGCCGCGGTCGTAGACCTTGACCTTCTCGATCGGGTCGAGGTCATTGTAGACGATCATCTTCTTGCTGCCGCCGATCAGCGTCTGCCGCACCTTCACGGGCGCGAGCCAGTTGACGTTGATCTGCGCGACCACGCCGCGCGGGTAGAAGACGGTCAGGTGGGCCATGTTCTCGGGACGGCCGCTGAAATGGCCGGTGCCGCTCGCCGAGATCGCCACCGGGGCGAGATCCAGGATGTGGTCGAGGATCGCGAGGTCGTGGACCGCCAGGTCCCAGATCACGTTCACGTCGCGCTGGAACAGGCCGAGGTTCACCCGGGTCGAGTCGTAGTAGAACACGTCGCCGATGGCGTCGGTCGTGACGAGCTCGTGGATCTTCTCGACCGCGCCCGTGTAGACGAAGGTGTGATCGACCATCAGCCTCAGGTTGCGCTTGGCCGCCTCCTCGATCAGCAGCCGGGCCTCGAAGGCCGAGGGCGTGATCGGCTTCTCGATGAAGACGTGCTTGCCGGCCCGGAGCGCGTTGATGGCGATCTCGAAATGCGAGCTCACCGGCGTCGCCACCATGACGGCGTCGATCGCGGGATCGGCCACGAGGTCGCGCCAGTCCTGATGGAGCTGGACGGCGGGGTAGCGCTTGCCGGCCCGGGCGAGCGCGGCGGGCGACTGGTCGGCGATGGCCACCAGCTGGCAGCGCTCGCTCTCCGACGTGCACCGGGCGAGGTTCGGCCCCCAGTAGCCGTATCCGACGATACCGATCGAGATCATGAGTGCATTCCCCTCAAGCAATCTGCAGAGGCTCGGCCGGCTCGGGCCGCGGCGACTGGACGGAACGGGCGCGCGCGGCGCTTTCGGCGCGCTTGGTGCGCGTGTCCCCGACGACCCGCGCGGGGCATCCGGCGACGATGGCGAAGGCCGGGACATCCCGGGTGACGACGGCGCCGGCGCCGACCAGGGCGCCCTCGCCGATGGTGATCCCCGCCACGATGGTGGCGTTGGAGCCGATGGAGGCGCGGGCCTCGACCACGGTCTCGACGAGCTCCCACTCGCCGTCCCGCTTCAGGCTCCCGTCCGCGTTGGTGGCTTCCGGATAGAGCTCGTTGGTGAAGACCACGCCGTGGCCGATGAACACCTCGGCCCCGATCGAGACGCCCGCGCAGATGAAGCTGTGCGAGGAGATCTTGCAGCGCGGGCCGATATGGCTGCCGCGCTGGATCTCCACGAACGGGCCGATGCGCGAGCCGTCTTCGATTCGACATCCATAAATATTGACCAGATCTGGGTACAATATGCCCACATCGGAACCAATATTGACATCATTAATCGGCATACCGGTCGCTCCACCCGCCGAATTTCCGTGCGGTAAAGCTGCACAGAGCTGCAGGTGGCCGGGAACCCAGGCTTTCGATGTCGTTCGTCCGTCGAAAGGCGAATAGCGTCTGCCCGATGCTGCCGGCCGTCGCGATCCGGCGGCGCTCCGGTCGCCGCGCCTACGCCGAAAGGCGGGGATCCTGCCCCGACGGGACGGCGCCGGCCCACCTTTTGGAGGAGTCCCGGCGGACTTTGCCGTTACGCATCATGCCGCCTCAGCCACCCATAAGCCCGTGAGGCCGACGCGCGGTTCGCCGCTCGATGGCCACGCCCGGACATGGCAGCGCATTCGAGGGGACGACGCGTGTCGAGGATTCTGGCGAAGACTGAGCCTATGCCTGCCGGATATCGGTCCGCCGTCACCCGGCGCGCCTCCCGAGCCGGCATCATGGCCTGCCTGCTCGCCCTGTTCACGGTCCCCGCGGCGGCGGAGTACCGGATCGCCCCCGGGGACACGATCGAGGTGTCGGCCCTGAGCCTCCCGAACTTCAAGCAGGAATCCACGGTCTCGACCGATGGCGCCCTCATGGTCCCGCTGCTCGGGGACGTGCCGGCCGCCGGCCTGACCCTCGCTGAGCTGCGCCGGAACCTGCAGAAGACCCTGGCCGCCAAGGCGGTGCGGCAGCGCGGCCCGGACGGCAGGGAAACGATCGCCGTGATCGAGCCGGACGAGATCGGCGTGCGGGTCGCGAAGTACCAGCCGATCTACCTGAGCGGCGACGTGACCAAGCAGGGCGAGCACCCGTTCCATCCGGGCATGACCGTCCGGCAGGCGGTCGCCCTCGCGGGCGGCTACAATCTCCTGCGGTTCCGGATGGAGAACCCGATCATCGAATCCGCGAACCTGCGCGCCGACTACGATGCGACCTGGGCGAGCATCGCGCGGGAGAATGCGACGATCTGGCGCCTGAAGGCGATCATCGCCGCGCCGCGGGACAGGAGCGCCCCGGCCGCGGACCCGCAGGCCGCCTCGGGCGGCCGCCCGACACCGGCGCAGAAGCTCGCCGAGCAGCAGCTCCGGATCCAGCTGACCGACATCGCGAAGGAGAAGGAGCATCTGCAGCGCTCCCTCGCCCGGGCCCAGACGCAGTACGCCAATCTCAGCGAGCAGCAGGTCAAGGAGAAGGAGGGCGTCAACGCCGATGCCGAGGAGTACGACACGGTGCGTGCCCTGTTCCAGCGCGGCGCGGTGGTCACCACGCGGCTGACCGACGCCCGGCGGGCGGTGCTGCTCTCCTCGACCCGCGCCCTGCAGACGACGGTCCAGCTCACCCAGCTCGACCGTGACAAGAGCGACGTCGCCCGCAAGCTCGAGCGGGTCGAGGACCTGCAGGCCATGGACGCCCTGGAGAAGCTCCAGGCCGCGGAGAGCAACCTGTCGGCACTTCGCTCGAAGCTGAACAGCATCAACGACAAGCTCGTCTACACCGGCGCCCTGCGGGCCCAGCTCCTATCCGGAAGCCGGGCGCAGGCCGCGATCTCGGTCTTCCGCCAGGGCAGCACGTCCCGGACCCAGCTCGACGCCGCCGAGGACATGGAGCTTCAGCCGGGCGACGTCCTGGAGGTCGCGCTCAAGCCGGATCCCACCCTGCGGGGCATCGGTGACGGAGCCGGCCAGAACTGACGCCCCCCGGTTCGGCACCCCATGGGCCGAGCCGACATCCCCTTCGACAGAGAGCGCTCCGAGGCGGTGTCCGCCGCGGTGAGGAGAGAGCCATGAACCGACACTCGACCAGCGCGTCCTTCCTGCCGATCGGTGCGGCCCGCGCCGGTGGGACGGGCCCCTGGCGCAGCCTGCCGTTCTCGTCCGAGGCGGAGGCGCAGGTCTCCATCCTGACGATCGCCCGGCAGAACTGGCGGTCGATCCTGGTCTTCGCCACCATCGGCCTGGTCTGCGCCGGATTCTACGTCGCGACCGCACCCGCGATCTTCACGGCCCGGACGCGCATCTACATCGAGAGCCGCACCAGCCCGGTGACGGCCCGCGACACGCCCAATGCCGGGGCCCCGCTCGAGATCGCCGAGGTCGAGAGCCAGGTCGAGTACATACGCTCGGAGAAGATCGCGCTGGCCGCCGTGCGCCGGCTCGGCCTCCCCCCCCTGCAGGACCTCGCGGTGCCCTCGCACCCGCTGGTGGCGAAGATCCGTGAGGTCGTGAAGGCCCTCAAGGCGCTCCCCCATCGATTGATCGGCACCGAACCGCCGGTCCGGGAGACTGCCCCCGTGAGCCCGGAACTGAGCCAGGCACGGACCCTCCGGGAGAACGTGGAGGCCAACCGCATCGGCGCGGCCTACGTCATCGAGGTCGGGTACAGCGCCGACAACCCGACCACCGCCGCCGCCGTCGCGAACGCGGTGGCCGAGGCCTATGTCAGCACCGAGCTGGAAAACCGGGCCCAGATCTGGAAGGTCGCCGGCGAGTGGATGCTGCCGCGGCTGAAGGAACTCCAGCAGCGCGCCAGCCAGGCCTCGCGCGAGGCCCAGACCTACAAGGCCGAGCACACCATCATCGACCTGGGCAAGCGCGGCCTCGTGGGCGAGCAGCAGGTGGAGGAGCTCAACACCGCCGTGGCCGCGGCCCGCGCCAAGACCATGGATGCCCGGGCGGTGCGCGACCAGATCCGCGGGCTCCTCGATTCGGACATCGCCGATCCCGGGATCACCGAGGCCTTCAAGGATAGCGTGATCATCCAGCTGCGCCGGCAATATGTCGACCTCGTGCAGCGCGCCGACGACCTGAAGCGCCGGCTCGGCCCCGACCACGAGGCGGTCCAGGCGATCCAGCGGGACATTCAGGCGGCCAAGCAGTCGCTGCGCACCGAACTCGAGCGCCTCGCCATGTCCCTGGACCACGATTACGAGGTCGCCAAGGCACGCGAGGACAGCATGACGGCGGCCTTCGACGCCCTGATCTCGAAGACGCTGATCATGAGCAATGCCCGGGTCAAGGCGAAAGAACTCGACCGCACCGCCGAGACCTACGACCAGATCTACACGAACCTGCTCCAGCGCTACATCGACGCCGTCAACCAGCAATCCTATCCGCAGCCCTCCGCCCACGTGATCACGCCGGCGACCGTGCCGGAGGCTCCGAGCGCGCCCCGCGGCAGCCTGATCCTGCTTCTCGGCCTCTTCGTCGGCACCGGGTTCGGGGTGAGCGGCGCCTTCGCGCGGCACTGGTTCGACCGGACGATCCGCTCGCCCCGGCAGCTCACCGGCCACGGCCTGACCTGCCTCGCCGCTCTCCCCGAGCTGCGGCGCGAGCCGGGCTTCCGGGCCGCCCTGGCGCTGGCTCAGGCCCATGCCAGCGAGGCGCAGCGCCCGGCCAATGTCGAAGCGTTCAAGGCGAGCGCGGTGCGGTTCATGCCCCAATCGGTCTTCGTCGAGCGCCTGCACAGCCTGAAGGCCCATGTGCTGGGCAGCGATCGCCGCGGTGCGGTCTTCGCGATCGGCGTCACCTCGGTGGGGTCCGGCGCGGGCAAGACCCTGTTCGCGAGCAATTTCGGTCAGCTCCTCGCCCGCGTCCGGTCGAGCGCCGGGCGGGTGCTGGTGATCGACGCGGACGTCAGGCGTGCGACGCTCTCGCAGATCAACCGGGCCACGGACCAGCGCGGCCTGCTCGATGTGCTCGCCGGCCGCTGCTGCGCCACGGAGGCGGTCCGGCCCCAGCCCGGGGAAGTCCGCCTGCTCGCCTGCGGGAACCGCCACCCGAACGACCCCCATTTCAGCGACCTGATGACCCCGGAAGGCGTCGCGTCGGTCGTCGGGGACGAGCGCACCACCCTCGACCGCGTCGTCGTCGATCTGCCGCCGGTGGACGAATTGCCCACTCTCCAGCCGCTCCTCGACAGCCTCGACGGTCTGATCATCGTGGTGGAGGCGGGGCGGACGAGCATCGACGAGGTCGCCGCCGCCGTCCACGATCTCGAGTCGAGCGGCAGCACCGTCCTGGGCATCGTGCTCAACAAGACGAGCGACGGGACGACGGTCCGGCGCGGCGGCCTCAGGAGCGCGCTCCGGCGCTGGGCCACGGCCCCGCGGCGGACCCACGACGCAACCCAGGCGGCTCTGTGATCGGCCCGCTCAGCCGGGGCATCGGCCGGACCTCGGCCTTCGGGCCGGGCGCGGCCACCGCGCCCCCGGCGGTCGCGAACCCGAAGACCGCGCCCGGCCGTCGGGTCGCCTTCTTCGGCCACGATCTGGCCGAGCCGACGGTCCGGAAGCGGGTCGATGCCATCCGGGAAGCCGGCTGGTCCGTGGTCGTCTACGCCTTCGAGCGGGCCCGACCCGGCGGCGCAGCCACGCCCCGGGAGGCGGACGATGCCGTCCCGCTCGGCCGGACCGTCGACCGGAACTACGCAAGCCGGCTGCCGCGCCTCGCCCTCGGCATCCTCCGCGCCCTGCGCCGCGGGCCCGACCTGCGCGCGGCGGACGTGATCTACGTGCGCAACCTCGACATGGCCCTCGTGGCCTGGACCTCTTCACGCCTCGCCGGAAGCCGCGCGCGCCTCGTCTACGAGGTGCTCGACATCCAGCGGCTGATGGTCCGGCCGGACGCCCCGGGGCGGATCGCCCGCACGGTCGAGCGCTGGCTCCTCCGCCGCAGCGCCCTCCTCGTCGTGAGCGCACCGGACTTCATCGACCGGTACTTCCGGCCCGTCCAAGGCTTCACCGGCGCGTGGCATCTGCTGGAGAACAAGGTCATGGGCCATCGCCTCGGCGAGGTGGCGGACCGGCTCGATCGCACCCGCGCGGCTGAGCCGCCCTGGGTGATCGGCTGGTTCGGGACGCTGCGCTGCCGCAGGAGCCTGACGCTTCTCGCCGCCATTGCCGACGCCCTCGGCGACTCGGTGCGGATCGTCCTGGCGGGGCGTCTCTCCGAGGAGGACATAGCCCCGCGCGTGCTGGCCGAAACCCTGGACGGCCGTGCGAACATGGCGTTCCGCGGTCCTTACGCCAATCCCCGCGATCTCCCCGAGATCTACAGTGGGATCCACTTCAGCTGGGCCGTCGATTACCTCGACGACGGACTGAATTCGGACTGGCTGCTGCCGAACCGGCTCTACGAGGGCGGCCTGTGCGGGGCGCTGACGCTCGCGCGCGCCTCGACCGCCACCGGGCGCTACGCGGTCGCCGAAGGGCTCGGCTGGGCCTTCCCCGAGCCGCTCGCGGATTCCGTGACGGCGTTCCTGCGGACGCTGACGCCCGCCGTCTACGCGCAGCGACACGCCCGCCTGCTCGCCTGCGACCTCGCCACGTTCGTCGATGTCGGCGGCATGCGCGATCTCCTGGTCCGGGTGGACTGAACAGGCCTCTTCAGAGCAGTCCGGGCATCGCAATTCCGGCGCGCAGGCGCGGGCTGATTCGCCCGCCGCGCCGGGCGGCACGCCCAGCCGCGCCGCGGATCCGGATGCCCTGCCATTCGGTGCCGCAGCGTACCCATGAAATCAGTACTCGACTCAAAACAGCCCCAACAAACACCCACATATGTTGCATTTTAGCCTCATCATTTGACACCGGATCGCATTGGGGCGAATACTTGCAATCTAATACCTGAAGCGCATTCGGATCATCGAAATCGGTTCGAAAGCCAAGCCAAACGCCTTAGCAATAAGCGGAGGCAAGCAAAGCAAAGTTTGATCATTCAGAAAATCGATGAACGATGGACTACATTCGCAAAGATCTTGAGACCGATCGCTGCCCGACGACAAACGACCTTGCGAATGCACATCTCGATCAGTTCAAGAACCGGCTATCAAACAAATCACCCTGTACGTACGTAGTGAGCGATGATTGTATTTAGAGAAGAAATTTAGGCAGTTAATTTCATACAGGGTATTTACAGGCGATTTTACGAAAGTTAGCATTGTATCCGTGGTCATCGGCCATCGCCCCAGACGACCGGAGCGACCGCGTATCTCAGTGTCACGCCGTCGGCGGGCTCATTGGGTACTCACGTCATCGCTGACAATGGACTTCCTTCGAAAGGAGGTAATTTCTCATGGCCAGTCTTGGTACTCGAGACGCGCTCATCATCGTTGAGCGGGACACGGCCGAGAGCCGCGGCGGCTTTTCGGGTGCACATGCCGGTGACAACCCGGCCGTCGTCGAGCAACGGGACCAGTCCCGGGGCCGCTCCAGCCGCATCGTGATCATCGATCGACGCCAACTCGTCGGCCGATGCCTCGCCGCCTCGCTCAGCGAGGCCGACCGGGAGACTTCGTTCGAAGTCTTCGCGGACATCGAATCGTGGAAGCGTCAGACGCCCTTCGTTCCGGCGAGCGTGGTCGTCCTCTGCCGGCCGGACGGCAATCTGTCCGAGACCGAGTGGGCCGAGATCACCCGGGAGCTGACCTTCCTGCAGGGCGAGGCCGGCACGCCGCCGGTGGCGGTCATCTCGGACGGCGAGCACCTCGAGCAGATCGTGCGGATCATCAAGCTCGGGGTCAAAGGCTACATTCCGACGACGACCTCCGTCGACATCGCCCTGCAGGCCCTCCAGCTCGTGCAGGCCGGCGGCGTCTACATCCCGGCCGAGTGCCTCCTGCCCCTGCTGGCCAACATCAAGGTGGACGAGCCGGTCGAGGCCGGCGACGATGAGATCTTCTCGCCGCGGCAGCTCTGCGTGGCGCGGGCGCTGCGGAAGGGCACGCCGAACAAGATCATCGCGTATGAACTGAACATGTGCGAGAGCACCGTGAAGGTTCATGTCCGCAACATCATGAAGAAGCTCAAGGCCAAGAACCGGACGGAAGTCGCCTATCTGACGAACAAGTACTTCCTCCGGGAGGATTCGAGCCTGGCGAGCGTGAAGGCCCCCGCGGCCTGATCGCTCCCGGCGCCCCTCCCGCGGTCGCGGGGTGACCCCGGCGAGACCGCGATCCGGCGGCGCCAAGCGGGGCTTCACGGACTCCTCTCCGGTCGACGGCTTGATCGGCCCGGGAGGGGCCTCGTCAGCCTCGCCGCCGCTCGAGGCATCGGGCTCCTGAAGCGGACGGATCGCCCGCGCCGCCCCGGCGGGCGCGATCATCGGCGCAGATCCCGGCTCGCGCGGCGACGGGCCCCATCGTGGGCGAAGTCGAGATCGCTTCCCTGCCGGCCGCCCCACTCCGTCGCGGGCAGTTCGCGCAGCGTCTCGCCCGCCCCGTCGGGCATGCGGGCGCCGGGCCGCACCGGAACTGGCCGCTTCGGCCGCTGGTGGGCCGCCGCCCGTCCAGGCATCGCGCACCCGGCCGCCGACCGCCGCCACCCGCATTCAGGGCCACGCCCGCCTCGCGCTTGGCGGCGCCCCGCAGCGCGGCGCCGGACGCGTCTCCCCGCCCCAGCCTGGGGGCTTGGGAGGCGCCGGCACGTCCGCGCAGGGCTCGACATCCCCCGTCCTTCGGTCCGCACCCGTGCTGCCCCGACATCACCGTCCGGACATCGCGGGTGTCAGACGGCTACGCCCTTCGGCCTACGTCGAGCCATCCTTCGGCGATCCGGCGAAGATTGCGCACAGGCATCACCCGAATTGCCAAAGACGGCTGCTCTTTTCTGACCGCTTCATCTCAGGGCGCACGCGGCTAAGATGCGCGCATCGGGCTATAGCAGAGAACTCCCGAAAGAGTTCCGACCGAGGAGAATCCTGTTGGCGGCGCGTTTCTACTTCGAGATCGCAAATGCCGAGGAGACGATCCGCGACCTGGTCGGCGTCGAGGCCGCGGGCCTCGAGGAAGCCCTGATCGAGGCCCGCAGCGTGATCGCCGAGATGGCCGAGGAGATCACCGGAGGCGGCCGAGAACCGCTCTGGACCCTGCTCGTGCGCAACGAGGCCGGCTGGCTGGTCGGCCGGTTGCCCATCCGGAAGTGACGGCACTGGCCGCACCCGCCGCCTCCGAGGCGCGCCTGTTAAGATATCGTTAACGGATCGTCTTGAGGATCGGGCCAGCCCTCGCACCGTCGCAGCCATGGCCGGAATGCCCCTCTCCTCGACCGACCCGCGCGCCGCCCTGCAGGCTGATGCCATGGCCGCCCAGATGGCGCTGGCCGCCGACGCCCTGCAGTTGCGCGGCGATATCGAGACGGCCGAATCGCTTCGCGCCATGGCGCGGCACAACCGGATCCTCGGACTCAAGCTGCGGGTCGAGCACGGTCTCGCGCCGCTCCCGAGCCGCGACCGCGTCCGGCATCAGGGCAGCGCGACCCGCTGACGGTTCCGCCCGGAGCGACGCGGCACGCCCGGTTTCGCTCCCCTTGAGACAGGGCGTCCCGGGCACAGGCCCCCACGCCCGCACCGGCGCCGATTGCTCGCCGCGCCTTAACGGCCGGCGCCTGCCCCGTCTTGCGACGGGCCCGACCCTGACCGATGCCCCCGGGGCGGCCGATCCGCCGATCGAGCCATGCGGCGGCCTTGCCTGTCGGCGCCGGCGGATGCGGGCTCTCCACGTGCGGTCGCCCGCCTCGCGCCCGATCCGGCCGAAGCGGCACGCCGTGTCCTGGACAGTCCCCCCGCGGGCCAGCTCCGCCGGAAAGCGGGTTCGGGACGGTCGCGGTCCGAACGGGATGCGTGAAAGGCGCCATCCCATTGAAAAAATTCGACATGGCTGGCGTCGAATTGAGAGTGTGATAGAGTAGCAGCTCAGCTTGCGACAGGAAATTCAGTCGTCGTGCCGGCGCCAGAAGCGGAAAATTCGGATATCAGTACAACCCTGGCGCTGGACATGGTCGGGCGCGCCTATTTGGCCCTCGCCCTGCTCTATGAGACGGCTCATCCTGGCGAGTTCGGCGATGTTCAGCAGAAGATCCGCTCGTTCGTCGAAGATAATTTCCGCATCATTCAAGAAACAAGCCGCAACGGAAGCCTGACAACCGGGACAGTCGACGACGCCGTTCAACTTGTGAACAGCGTCCTCGTTGAGGTTGAAAACAAGATTGCCACGATGATCCGGCCGACACGACCTATGCGCAGCTAGGTATCGTCTTGAGATAGGCTTGCGCTGAGCTTGTCCGTTCTGCGACTGTTGCAGTCGAGCCATGGGCCTCCGCTAAATCGCCGTGCGGCACGCCTTGTCGAAAAGTGCAATTGGCCTCAATATCGACAGATATAATTGAGCATGTTACCTGGAGAAAAGGGCGGCAATAGAATATCAATCACGATGATATGCAGCGATGATTGTGATCGAGGCGCGCGCAGTGCGGATGTCGCGCTCGAGGTCCTGATCCGGGCCTATCACGCTCTTGCGGTGGTCTACGAGCTGTCCAGCCCCGGTGCCTACGTGGCGCTCCATGGCAAGATGATGCCCTACCTGCTGGACAGCTTCCACCAGGGCACGAAGCGGGACGCCGTCGATCCGAATCTGGACGCGGCGTTCTCGACCGCCCTCGAACGGGTCCGCTGCGCGCTGGACGACGTCTGCTCCGACGTGGCGGCCGTCCGCACCCGCAAGGCGGAGCGCGACCGCTGATCCGCCAGGCAGGCTCGGCCGGAGCCTGGGATCAGCGCACGGGCTCGAGGCGGCGCTCGGGCCCGAGGAGCAGGCGCGGCCGGATCTCCCGGTCCGGCGCAGCCGTGGGCACCAGGCGCGCGAGCTTGGCCGCCAGAGTCACCGACAGGATGTGCCGCCACGCCATGGGCGTGCCGAGCAGTTCCCTCACGGCCGCCGCGTAGCCCTGGGCGCGTCGCCGGTCGAGAACGCGCCGGTGTTGCCAGCGCTTGGCCGTCGCGGTCCGGTGAGCCCGGAGCGCCGCCCGGGCGTCCGGGGTGAGACCCGGCCGGGCCAGCATGGCGTCGTCGAAGGCCAGGATCGCCGCGAGATCGTCCGTCCGGTGCTGGGCGCTCAGCGAGTTCGCCCGTTCGACCGCCACATAGCCGCAGGGCGCCGTCACGGCGAACACCGCCCCGGCCGCCAGCGCCTCCACGTAGAGGGCGTAATCCTCCCCGAGGCGCAGGCGCACGTCGTAGCGCAGCCCCTGCCGCTCCAGGAATCCCCGCCGCATGACCGGCTTCAGGAAGCCGAGTTCGCGCCGGTACGCGCCGGGACGGGGGATGTTGCCGGCCACGAAGGTCGCGAGGGTGAGCCGCTGCGGCCGCCCGGGCCCGGTCACGAGGCCGGCGGCGGAGCCCGCCTCGCGGCCGCGGACCATGATGATGTCGTCGGCGATCAGGTCCCAGGTCCGGGGCGCGGACAGGAGCCGGCCGAGCCGGCCGTCGATGAAGTGGTCGTCGGCGTCGAGGATGCAGAGCAGCGGGGCGGTCGCGGCCGCGATGGCCCGGTTGCGGGCGGCCGCGGGTCCGACATTGACGGACAGCCGGATCAGCTTCAGGCGGCCCGAACCGTCGTCGGCCGCCGCGGCGGCCGCGCCGGTCCGGTCCGCGGAGGCATCGTCCACCACGATGACCTCCGCGACCTCCGGCTGCCGGAGCGCCGAGGCGATGGCGGTCGCGATCGTGTCCGCGGCGTCCCGGGCCGCGATGATGACGCAGACCTCCGGGACGGGGGACGGGGCCTGTAATCTGCGCACCGGACGACTCCGCGACTCACGGGCCGGTCCGCGCCGCGGCCGGTCCGCCGCACGGTAGGACGGCTCCGCCGCGGGGCGCGAGATCGTCCGAAAGGAGAGGGAGCGCCCCGGCCCGGATCGTCCGAATGATCACCGGTCCGCGGCGCCCCCGTCGCTACGATCCGCACCGCCGCGATCGGGCGGCGAAGATAAGGACGCGCGCATGACGATCTGGTCCGGCCCGGTCCGCCGCCTCTGCGTGGCGGCGACGCTCCTCCTGCAGGCCCATCCCGGCAGCGCCGGCGAGACCGCCGCTCCGCCGGCCGGCGCCCCGGCCGAACAGGGCGGCGGATCCTTCGTCGAGACCTTCAACACCTTGAGCGACCGCCGCTGGTACATCTCGGACGGCTGGGCCAACGGCGACTGGCAGGGCTGCATGTGGTCGAAGCAGCGCGTCCGGATCGCCAAGCCCGGCGAACTGACGCTGGCCCTGGCGAACATCGCCTACAAGGAGCGCCCGTTCAGCTGCGCCGAGATCCAGACCCACGAGCGCTACGGCTACGGCACCTACGAGGTCCGGATGCGGCCCGGCGCCGGGTCCGGCATGGTCTCGGCGTTCTTCACCTACAACGGCCCCGAGAACGGCGACCGGCGCACGAACGACGAGATCGACTTCGAGTTCCTCGGCAAGGACACCGGCAAGGTCCAGCTCAACTACTTCGTCGGCGGCGTCGGCGGCCACGACAGCTTCGACCCGCTCGGATTCGACGCCGCGACCGCCACCGCCGACTACGCCCTCGAGTGGCTGCCCGACCGCCTGCGCTGGTACGTCAACGGACGCCTGCTGCGCGAGGTGCGCGCCGCGCCCGACCGGCCGCTCCCGTCGCATCCGGGCAAGATCATGCTCAGCGTCTGGTCGGGACAGGGCCAGGATTTCGCGTCCTGGCTCGGACCGACGGTCTATCCGGGACGGCCGGTCATCGCGCTGTTCGAGCGGGTGGCGTTCACCCGGATGGGCGATCCGTGCGGCTTCAAGGAATCGATCGTCTGCCGGTAGCGGCCCCCGTCTGTCGGCCTCGCCCCGGACACCGGACGGGGCGGAATCTTAACGTCTCCGCATCAGGCTCAGCCCGCGAATGTGCCCGGAGCTGCGCGATGCATTGGTCGAGCCTCGTCATCGCCGCCTACGCCGCCGGATTCGTGGAGTTCTGGCGCCTCTGCATCGAGGCGCCCACCGCCGAGGACGATGCGGCCTGACGTGCCCGCGTCGCCGCGGCGGCCCGGGCCGGCCCCGGGGGCGTCACCGCTGATTGGCGATGGGCCGCAGCAGCGCGCCGAGCAGAAAGGCCAGCTGGCCGCAGATCAGCAGCGCCGTACCGCGGCGCAGACACGCACCTGCGCTCAGGTTGTAGACGCAGAGGCCGTAGCCGACCTCCGCCGCCACGATCGGAACGAAGACCAGCAGCCGCCAGACCGAACCGAAGCGTCCGAGCATCACGCCCAGCAGGGCGTTGAGCATCATGCCCTTCATCGGCGCATTCCACGGTGTGCGCGGCGATTGGGACGCGGCCGCCAGGCCATGGCCCTAGCGGCTGCCGCGCTGGCTCAACACGGCCGGCACCGTCTTGAGCAGGATGCCGAGGTCGCGGGCGAGGCTCCACTGGCTGGCATAGGCGCAATCCAGGGCGACGCGCTCGGCGTAGCCCGTGTCGCTGCGCCCGGAGACCTGCCACAGGCCGGTCAGCCCCGGCGGAACCGAGAAGCAGGTGATGAAGTCGGCGCCGTAGCGGACGACCTCCGCCTGCACGATCGGCCGCGGACCGACGAGGCTCATCTCTCCGCAGAGCACGTTCCAGAGCTGCGGCAGCTCGTCGAGGGAGGTCTTGCGCAGGACCTGGCCCAGCGCCGTCACGCGGGGGTCGTGCGTGAGCTTGTAGGACGCCTCCCACTCGGCCCGGGCCTCGGGATGCTCGGCGAAGTGCCGCGTCAGAACCGTGTCGCTGTCCGGCACCATGGACCGGAACTTCAGGCAGCCGAAGGGGCGCCCGTACCGGCCGAGGCGCTTGTGGCGGAAGATCGGCGACCGGCCGTCGCTCCCCCAGATCAGCAGGGCGATGAACAGCAGGAGCGGCAGCAGCAGGAGCAGGGCCGTCAGGGCGATGGTGGCGTCGAGGATGCGCTTCGTCACCCAGCTCGCCCTGAGGCCCGGGCCGGCCTGCACCGTCGCCGGCAACGTCTTGACCAAGGCCTCGTTGATCGTCTCGACCACATCCTGCGGCGTCGACGACTCGATCGGCGTCGGGGTCCCGGCCGGGCGCAACATGTCGGCTCCTTGACTCGAAGCGAGACGGGGTCCGAACCTGCGGAGCGGCGTGCGCGCCCGGCCGGTCCGGCCCGCGTCGCCGCAGCCGGCTTCGACGGCTGTCAGCCGGTCCGAAGGGGCGTCGATCGCAGGCGGAACCCTTGCGCCGACTCTGGGCCGGCGAGAGGTTCGGCAACAAGACGGCCGCCGATCCATCAATGGAGGTAAATCGTTGCTGGTGGTGCTGGTCTTCGCTGCGCTGATAGGAGGAGCGATCGGCTTCACACTGGTCCTGCCGAAGGGGATCCTGGTCGCGCTGCTGGCCGCCCAGGCTGCGGCGGCCGTTTCCGTCGGCCTCGTCGCCCTCCTCGCCCGGCGCCGCTGAGCGGCAAGACCGCTTTCGGGGAGCCCCGCTCCCCCGATCGAGGTAGGGACCTCCGGCTCTCAGCCCGGTCTATGGCGGCGTGTCCGGCCCTTCCGGACGCGAACGAAGCCGCACGGGCGAGATCGGCACTCAGGTCTGCCCCGGCGCGGCGCGGACGATCACCGGACGAGGCGCGCCGTGGCCCCTCCAGAGCGCCGCATCATCGGGTTCGACGGCCTCCGGGCCGTGGCGTTCCTGATGGTGTTCATCAGCCACAAGGCGTCGAGCCCGAGGACCGAAGCCCTCGGCACAGCCGGGGTGTGGCTGTTCTTCGTCCTGAGCGGCTTCCTGATCGTCCGCATCCTCGACGCCGCCCGCGCGGCGGTGGAGGCCGGCACGGCGACGCCGCTCGGCAGCCTCGGACTGTTCTACCGGAACCGGATCGCCCGCATCGTGCCGGTCTACTACGTCTTCCTGTTCGTGCTCTACACGGTCCGGCCCGGCGACCCGTCCAGTCTCGGCACCGCCGCGTTCAAGGGCGCGACGTGGTTCTACGTCACGAACGTCTACATCGCGCAGAACGGCTGGGGGACCGAACTCGGCCACCTCTGGAGCCTCGCCGTCGAGCAGCAATTCTACCTGCTGTTCGCGCCGGCGGCGCTGTTCCTGCCGCGGCGGCACCTCGGCACGCTGTGCGGGATCCTGATCGGGGTCAGCGTCGTGACGCACGGCGCCCTGTGGCTGTCGGGCGCCGGGCCGACGCGCTTCGATGTCGATACGCTGGCCAATCTCGGGCTGATCGCGCTGGGCGGCCTCGCCGGTCTGCGCACCAAGCCGCTTCCGGCCTGGCTCGCCCACGACGCCGCCCTGGCCGGCGTGGCGATCCTGTTCCTGACCCTGCCGCTCGTGGTCGCGCCGACCGGCTGGTGGCTGATCCTCGGCCGCCTCAGCGGCGTCCTGGCGGCGCTGCTCCTGCTGCAGGTGGTTCAGGTGCGGGACGGCCGCGCGGTCGCCCTGCTGGAGATCCCGTGGCTGCGCCGGATCGGCGTGATCAGCTACGCCGCCTACCTGTTCCACGTTCCGCTCCACGCGGAACGGGTGCTCGCGCCAATCGGCCTCGACGTCGCCGGCCCGCGCCCGGTCTCGATGGCGCTTGACCTGATCCTGACGCTGTTGCTGGCGGAATTGTCGTGGCGGCTCCTCGAGGCGCCGGCCCGCCGGCTCCTGCGGGCGCCACCCCGGCGGGTCGGCTCGTCTGCGCTGATCGGCCCGTAGCCGCGTCCCGCGGCGGCAGCGGCCGGGCCGGTTTGCGGATGCCCGCGGGCGGGCCCCGTCTAGCTCTTGATCGGCAACCGGCCGACCTCGGCACCGGTGGCGTCGCGCACGACGAGCGTCCACCTGCCGTCCGAGCCTGCGGCACCCAGATCGCCTGCCACTTCGTCGATCACGCTGCGGGCCTCCGCCAGCGCCTCGGCCAGGTCTTCGGCTTCCACGCCCTGCGCGTCGCGGATCGTTTCCTTGCCGTTCTCGATATCGAAATAGAAGCGACTGGGCACCCATCTCCTCCCTGAATGCTGCCCTCGGGAGGGCCCCCTCGGATACTACCTACGTAGTTCGCCCGTGCCCGACAATGCTCAGTAGGAGACATAAACCTTAACAAACACCAAAACTGTTTTCGCCAGTCGCGTTGCAATAATGTCGAGATTCCATCCAAATAATCCATTATAGGTATCGCCGATCACCCTTCCGGCCGCGTCGGCCATGGCGACGCGCGGTGACGGGCCTCAGCGGCGTTCGACATGACAGCCTCCGGCGATTCGAGCCTCAAGAAGGATTCTCCCGCCTCGGCGGAGCGGAAGCAGAAATTGCGCGCCCATGTCCGGTCGATCCTGACGCAGGGCCTCACCCCGCAGGAGCCGCGTCCCGGCGGCGAATCGAAGCCCGGGTCGCGCTGAGCGCCCTCCGCCACCGGAGCCATCCGCCGCAAGAGGAAGGGCTTCCGGCGGCCCTACGCCCTTTGAGCGTCGTGCGCCCCGATCACTTCGGGCTCATGTCGAGGGCGGCCCGGGAGGCCGCGCCCGTCGGGCCAGGAAACGCGATGGCGGATCAATTCTTGTCCGATGCCCGGGGCACGTCCGTGGACGTCTCGTTCATCATGGCCGCGCACGATGCGGCGCCCTGGATCGAGATGGCCGTTCGCTCCGCCCTCGCCCAGACCGGCGTCGCCGTGGAGGTCGTGGCGGTCGATGACGGCTCGCGGGACGGGACCGGGACCGTGCTGGCGCGCTTGGCGGAGGCCGATCGGCGCGTCCGCGTGATCTCCCTCGCCGGGGCCGGGCCGGGATCGCCCCGGGGCCCGTCGAGCGCCCGGAACGCGGCCCTGGACGCCGCCCGGGGCCGCTGGATCGCGATCCTCGACGCCGACGACCTGATCCTCCCAGATCGCTCCCGGTCGCTGCTCGACCTTGCCCTGGCGGCGGATGCCGACATCGTCGCCGACAACCCGATCCCGTTCACGGACGTGTTCGATCCCCGGGGACCGGGCATGATGGAGGGCGGCCGGGAGCCGTACCTGTTCGAGATCGATCTCGCCAAGTACATCGCCTGCAATCAACTTCTCAGGCCAGGGACCAAGCTCGGCTACCTCAAGCCCATGATCCGGGCCGAGACCCTCAACCGGCACAAGATCCGGTACGACGAAGGCGTCCGGATCGGCGAGGACTTCCTGCTGTGCCTCGAGGCCCTCGCGGCGGGCGCGCGGTTCGTGGTCACCAGCGACGCGGGCTACGGCTATCGGCGCGGCCCGACCTCCCTGTCCCACCGGCTGCGCCAAGCCGACATCGCGCGCCTGGAGGCGGCCTTCGCGGCCCGGGCGGAGCACGGCCGCCTCGCGGAGGCCCGGGCGCGGTCCGCTGAGATCCGCCACGGCAGCCGCGCCTACCGCGACGGCCTCGCGATGATGCGCATGATGGCCCAGGTCATCGAGGCCGCCCAGGCCGGCCGGTGGATCCAGGGCGCCGCCCTGGCGCTCCGGCATCCCCGGATGTGGCAATCCCTGGCCGCGACGCTGCTGGAAGCGGCGGGCAAGCGCCTGCGGCCGAGGCTACACGCCCTCCCGATCGGACAGAGGTGAGACGATGCGCCTGTGCATCTGTATCTGCACCTGCGAGCGGCCCGCCGGGCTCGCGCGCCTTCTCAAGGCGCTGGACCAGCAGCGGCTCGGCAACCTCGCCGAGACCGCCCTGCGCATCCTGATCATCGACAACGGGCGCAGCCGCGCCGCCGTGCCGGTGGTGGAGGCCTACCGGGCGACCGGCCGTTTCCCGGTCACCTATGCCCGGGAGGAGACCCGCGGCCTCGCCGCGGTCCGCAACCGGAGCCTCGCGGAGGCCTCCGCGGCCGGCGCGGACTGGGTCGCGCTGATCGACGACGACGAGTTCCCCGACCGGGACTGGCTCCACAACCTGCTCGAGACCGCCCTCGGAACGGGGGCCGCGGCCTGCATCGGGCCGGTCGTGCCGTTCTTCGACCGGGTGCCGCCCACCTGGGCGGCGGCGGGGGGCTTCTTCGCCAAGCGCCTGCCGGTCCGCGACGGCTTCGTGCAGGACGGCTACACCGCCAACGCGCTCCTGGACCTGCGGGTGATCCGGGCGCTGGGCCTGTCCTTCGACATGCGCTTCAACACCCTGGGCGGCGAGGACACCTTCTTCTTCCGGTCCCTGCTGCAGGCCGGGCACCGGATCGCCTGGGCCGAGACGGCTTTGGTCTACGACAGCATCCCGACGCACCGGATGCGGGTGCGCTGGCTGCTGGCCCGCTGGTACCGCAGCGGCAACGTCGAGGCCTATCTCGGCCGGCTCCGCCCGGAGACGGTGACCGGCCGCCTCGCCAATGCGGGCCGCGGCCTCGCGCGCCTCGGCGGTGGCCTGCTGCGGCTCGGGATCGCCGGCCTGTCCCTCAGGCCGGAGACCCTGATCGGCGGCGGCTACACGCTGTGCCGGGGGGCCGGCCTGCTCGCGGCGGTCATCGGCCTGAGCTACCGGGAATATCACCCGTCGCGCTACCGGTAGCGTCTCCTAGCGGGTCGCGAACGCGATGCTGAGCGCCGCCTTGGCCACGAGGCCCGGGCTTGCCAGGGCGTCGCGGTACTGGCGGTAGCGCCGGTCGAGGGCGTTCTGGACGACGACATCCGCCGTGACCCGGTCGGTGACCGCATAGGTGGCGAAGAGGTCCACCAGCCCGTAGGCCTTGGTGGCCCGGTTCCGGGAACCCGCCGGGAGGTCGGTGCGCGCATCCACCAGGGTCAGGCGCGTCCCGACGGTGAGCCGGTCGGCGAGGAAGCGCAGGCCCAACGTCGTGCCGATCCGGTCCGGCGGCACCGTGAGCAGGCTCTCGCGGGTGGCGCGGTCGCGACCGTCGATATGGGTGGCGGCGAGCGACACGAAGCCCCGGCCCCAATCGTAGGTGCCCTCCAGTTCCACGCCCGACAGGTCGGCCCGGGCGATGTTGCGGTACTGGTAGGAGCGCACCGGGATCACGCAGGGGAAGCGCCCGGGCCGGGCGGCGCAGGCCGAGGCCGGGATGCCGGGGATCGCCGGGACGAAGTAGGTCGGTCCGACCGCCTGCATGTCGATGAAGGCGTCGACCGCGGTGTCGAACACGGCGAGCTTGGCGCGCAGGGAATCCTCCGGCCCCATCACGGCGTCGGCGCGCAGGTTGACGCCGCCCTCGACGGTGCGGGCCACCTCCGGCCGCAGGGCCGGATTCGGCAGGATCGTGAAGGCCGGGAACGGGTGGAGGCCCTGCACCAGCGTCTCGGTGACGGTGGGGGCGCGATAGCCCTCGGCATAGGTGCCGTAGAGTTCGAGGCCGCCCAGCGGCGCAACGCCGATCGTGATCTTCGGCGAGACCCGCGCGCCGCCGGCGCGATAGGCCCCGCCGTCGAGTCGGTAGCTGTCGCGCCGGAGCGCGCCGACGATCCGCAGCCACGGCGCGGCTTGGATCTCGTCCTGCAGGAAGGCGCCGGCCAGGTCCCGCCGCCCCGACGGCGTGAAGGCCGCCCCGAAGCCGCCGGCCCGGTCGGTGGTCCGGACGCGATTCGCCACGCCGTCGCCGCCGAGCGTGAGCGCGTGCGCGACCGGACCGGTCTCGAACCGGGCGGTGTTGTGGGCGTCGAAGCCCAACGTCGCGAGGTCGTAGGTCAGACGGTCGCCGGCCCGGGTGCCGAGCCGGCCGTAAACGCCCCGCGGCGAGTCCTGCAGGAAAGTCAGGGCGTCGTGCGTCGTGGTCGCGTAGCCGTCGAGGCTGAGATCGACGAGCGGCACGTCCGGCCGGGCGAAGCGGTAGCCGACGGTGTAGGTGTCGGCCTGCACGGCGTTGGCGAAGCGGGCCCCGCCGCCGGTGTCGCCGCCATTGACGAAGTCGAAGCGCTGGAGGAGCGCGGTGGCGTGGATCGCGTGTCCGTCCGCGGGCCGCAGGGTGAGCTTGGCGAGGCCCGCATTCAGGTCGCTGCCGGTATCGGGCACCGGCAGGCCGGCGCCGTCGCGATAGGGCGCGGTGTCGCGGAAGACGAACTGCCCGAACAGGTCCGCGGCGGTGCCGATGCGAGCGCCGAGCGCCGAGCTGTTCACGAAGCGCTGGCCGTTCGTGCCGAAGCCCTGCTTCTGCACGAAGCCGGCGGTCTCGTCGGGGGCCAGGATGTCGTCGATCGACCGGGTGCGGAACGCCGCGACGCCCCCGATGGCGCCCGAGCCGTAGATCGTCGCCGTGGGCCCGCGGGTGATGTCGACGCCGCCGACGAGTTCGGGATCCAGGTAGAACACGCCGTTGGCGCCGTGGCCCGAGACCTGGAAGTCCTGCCGCGCGCCGTCGACCAGGACGTTGACCCGGCCGAAATCCTGCAGGCCGCGGATGTTGATCGCCTGCGCGGGATCGGTCCGGTTCTCCTGGGTGGTCACGCCGGGCACGTCGCGCAGCACCTCGGACAGGCGTCCGGGCTGGAGCCGGTCGAGGGCCGCGCGCGGGACGACGCTCGTGCCCGCCAGGGCGTCGACGGCCGGAACGGCGGTCTTCGTCGCGGTGACCGACAGCGTATCGAGGCCGATCTCGGGCTCGAGGCGCGCGGCCGGGCCGGACTCCTCCGCCCGGGCGCCCGGCAGAGTCGCCAGCGCAACGCCGAGGGCGACGAGCGCCCGGTGGAAAGCATAAGCCATGATGATGGTCGCCCCCGCACAGTCGTTTCCAAGAGCTGGCTGGCGGATGGCTGGCTTGCTGAAGCTTTTCTCGCCGATCGCGACGGCGATGCGCAACAGATTTTTCTGGGATGTCGGGCCGGCATGCCGAGAAGGCCGTCCTGGCGCCGGCCGGACGACGTCGAGGATCCACGAAATCCGGTCAGGTCGGTGTCCGGCCGGCCACATCCCGATGCGGCAGGAGGAAGGGCTGGTCGCCCTCGGGCACCCGGCCGACCGGCCAGCGGACGCCGAAGACCCGCGCGATCAGCTCGTCCGTCAGGACCTCGGCCGGTCGCCCGCGCGCGACCAGCCGGCCCCCGTCCAGAACCAGAAGCCGGTCGGCATAGGCCGCGGCGAGGTTGAGGTCGTGCAGGATCGCCACCACGGCGACGCCGGCCGCTGCCAGCCCGGCCGTCGCGTCGAGAAGCGCGCCCTGGTGGCGGAGGTCGAGACTCGCGGTCGGCTCGTCGAGGAACAGCACCTGCCGCTCCGCGACCGTGCGGCCGGCCTCCAGCTGGCAGAGCACGCGGGCGAATTGCACCCGCGCCTGCTCCCCGCCCGACAGGGTCGGATAGGCGCGCCCGGCGAGATGGGCCACGTCGGCCTGTTCGAGGGCCCGGGCCAGGATCGCGGCGCGGTCGCGGGCGCCGAGGCCCCGGCCGATGCCGTCGAGGCCGATCCGGACCACCTCGGCCGCCGTGAACGGGAAGGCGAGGTGCGCCGCCTGCGGCAGCACGGCCCGCATCGCTGCGAGCCGCCAGGGCGGGATCGTCTCAATTGCCGCGCCGGCATAGGCGACGGTGCCCCGGGTCGGGCGCAGGGCGCCGCTGAGCAGGCGGAGGAGGGTGGACTTGCCGGCCCCGTTCGGGCCGACGATCACCTGGAGGGTGCCGCCTTCCACCCCCAGGGAGACGTCGCGCACGAGGTCGCGCCCCGCCACCGTGACGGTCAGGTCGCGCGCCGTGAGCAGGGCCGGATCAGACATCGTCCGGCCGCACCCGGTCGAGGAGCAGCCACAGGAAGACCGGCGCCCCGACCAGCGCCGTGACGATCCCGATGGGCAGTTCGGCGGGCGCGGCGACGAGGCGCGCCACCACGTCGGCGAGGATCAGGAAGGCGCCGCCGAGGAGCGCCGAGGCCGGGAGCAGCAGCCGGTGCCCCGGGCCGATCAGCAGCCGCAGGGTGTGCGGCACCACGAGGCCGACGAAGCCGATCACCCCGGCCGCCGCCACGCTGGCGCCGACCGCGACCGCCACCAGCACGATGCAGGCGCGCTTCAGCCGCTCCACCGGGACGCCGAGATGGAACGCCTCGGCCTCGCCGAGGACCAGGGCGTTCAGGCCGCGGCCGAGGAACGGGACCGCGGCCAGCACCGGCAGGATCAGCGGCGCCGAGGCCGCGACCTTGGCCCAGGTGGCGCCCCCGAGGCTGCCGAGGGACCAGAAGGCGAGATCGCGCAATTGCCGGTCGTCGCTGACGAAGGTCAGCAGGCCGGTCAGCGCGCCGGTCAGCGCGCCGAGGGCGATCCCGGCGAGCAGCATCGTCGCCACGGCGGTGCGCCCGGACCGCGTGGCGAGGACGTACAGGATGAGGGTCGCGCCCAGGCCCCCGAGGAAGGCCCCGGCCGGCAGGACCGCGTAGGGCAGCGGCCCGGGCAGCCCGAGATGGGCGAGGATGCGGTCGCCGAGGACGATGATGAGCGCGGCGGCGAGCCCCGCCCCCGACGAGACCCCGACCAGCGCCGGGTCGGCCAGGGGATTGCGGAACAGCCCCTGCATCAGCGCGCCGGAGACCGCCAGCCCCGCCCCGACCATCAGCCCCAGCAGAGTGCGGGGCAGGCGGATGGAGAGGATCACGAGGGCGTCCCGGGCGCGCGCCGGATCGCTGCCGTCCCCCAGCAGGACCGCCAGGACCCGCTCCACCGGGATGCGGATCGCCCCGAGGCTCACGGAGAGCAGGGCGGCGGCCACCACCAGGGCCGCCAGGATCCCCAGCACCCAGGGCGCCGTGGACCGCCGGCTCACGCGCGCCGCCCGCCGCCGTGCGGCTCAGTCACGCGGCAGGTCCGGGTAGAGCGCCCGCATCAGGTCCGTGGCGGCCTGCGGCGTGCGTGGACCGAAGCCGAGGAGGTAGAGCCCGTCCATGGCCACCAGCCGGCCTTGGGCGCCCGCGGGGGTCTGGGCTAGAGCCGTGCCGGGGGCGAAGATACCCTCGGGCTTCGGCGGCTCCGGGCCGTTCTGCATCATCACCACCGCGTCGGGAGCGGCGGCCACGATGGCCTCGTCGGTCATCGGCTTGAAGCCCTCCAGGCCCGTGGCCGCGTTGGCGATGCCCGCCAGGGTCAGGATGCCGTCCGCCGAGGAGCCGGCACCGCCGACGACGGTCCGGCCGCCCTGGACCGAGAGGACGACGAGGGCCCGGGCCGGCCGGGCGATCCGGGCGCGCCGGGCCGCGAGGTCGGCGAAACGGGCGCGGACCTCGGCCTCCAGGGCCTCGGCCGCGCGCTCCAGCCCGGCGAGGCGCCCGACCGTCTCGATCTTGTCCAGCACGCCCTCGGGGCTCGGCGGCTCCGTCACGGTCTCCACACGCAGCCCGGCCTCGCGCAGCTGCGCCAGGACCGCGGGCGGGCCCGCCCCCTCGGCGGCGATGATCAGGTCGGGCTGCTGCGCCAGCAGGCCCTCGGCCGAGAGCGCCCGCAGGTAGCCGACATTCGGCTTCTCGCGCAGCGCCTCGGGCGGGTAGAGGCTGGTCGTGTCGACCGCGACGATCCGGCCGCCGGCGCCGAGGCGGTAGAGGATCTCGGTGACGGCACCGCCCAGTGCGGCGATGCGGGTGGCCGCCTGCGCGGCGGCGGCGCGCGGTGCGAGCGCACCGGCCGCGGCGGCGGCCAGGAGGGTGCGGCGCGATATCGGGGCGGGGCCGTTCATTTGGTCAGGATCAGCTTGTCGCTCGCGGTCACGCGCAGGCGATAGGCGTGGCCGCCGTGGCGGATGACGATCTCCCGGCGCCCCTGCAGGAGACGCGCGGAGCCGATCTCGGCCGCCGGCTCCGGCAGCGGAACGGGCTGCGTCGCGCCGGGCCCCGCGCGGGTCCCAGCCGGAAAGCCGCGCTGCCCCTCTCCTTCGGCACGCAACATGGACCGATCGCTCCAGAGCTGTTGTTTGTAAATCTTCAAATGAAAGACTTACTTGGATAGAGGAACAGCTTAGCGGCAATCGATTGCGGGCGCCACCCCGCTGCGGTGGTGTCGTAATACTTCATAAATCTCCTGTAGAGGCTGGGCGATTCCGATTTTCGGATCCGCCGATGCGGCGCTGGACCGGTTCGGCTCCGTCGAGACCCTCGACCCGAGCGATATCGGCCGGAGCGCTGTCGACCGCGACGACCGGGTGCCATCGGGGCCCGCGCCCAGAGCGGGCCGGCATGGGCCGCCACGCTGCGCGCCCAGTCCGGCCGCGCGATCGCCGCAGCGGTGAGGCGGGCGAGGCGCTGCGTCCGATCGCCGGAGCGGCGGAGCTGAGCGGCCTCAGGCCGCCGCGCCCTGACGCGGGCCCGCGTCCCAGTCGCCCCCCCAATCCTGGACGCTGTGGCCAGGCGCGACCTCCCGGTAGAGCCGCTCCGGCGCCACGTAGTCGGGCGCGCGGATCGGGCTGCGGATCTCGTCGTCCGGCAGGGCGTGCCGCGCGCCCCGCCGGGCCGGATCCGGGACCGGCACGGCGGCGAGCAGCTTCTTCGTGTAGGGGTGCTGCGGGTCGCCGAAGATCGCGGCGCGCGGTCCGATCTCCACGATCTCGCCGAGATACATCACCGCCACCCGGTGGCTCACCCGCTCCACCACCGCCATGTCGTGCGAGATGAACAGGTAGGCGAGGCCGAACTCGGCCTGGAGGTCGAGCATCAGGTTCACGACCTGCGCCTTCACCGAGACGTCGAGCGCAGAGACCGCCTCGTCGGCGACGATCAGCCGGGGGTTCAGGGCGAGCGCCCGGGCGATGCAGATGCGCTGGCGCTGGCCGCCGGAGAATTCGTGCGGGAAGCGCCCGGCCGTCTCGGGCGCGAGTCCGACCCGGGCCAGCAGGTCCTCGGCCCGAAGCCTTGCCTCGCGGGGCGTGGCGAGGCGGTTGATCAGCAGCGGCTCGGCCACCGCTGCGCCGACGCTCAGGCGCGGGTCGAGGCTCGCGAACGGGTCCTGGAAGATCATCTGCATGCGCTGGCGGCGGGTGCGCAGGGTCTTCGGGTCGAGGCCCGTGATGTCCTCGCCGTCGAGCAGGACCGAGCCCGACAGCGGCTCGACGAGGCGCAGGATCGCGCGGCCGGTGGTGGACTTGCCGCAGCCGGATTCGCCGACCAGCGCCAGGGTCTCCCCGGCCGCGAGGCTGAACGAGACCCGCTCCACCGCGTGGACGCGGCCGGTCACGCGGCCGAGGAGGCCGGAGCGGATGTCGAACCGGGCGGTCAGGTCGCGCACCTCCAGCACCGGGCGCTCGGCGGCCCTGACGGTGTCGGGGGTCTCGGGCGTCGGCGCCGCCAGGCCGGTCGCCCGGTCGACCACCGGGAAGCGCATCGGGCGGGCGCGGCCCGCCATGGTCCCCAGCCGCGGGACCGCGGCCAGCAGCGCCCGCGTGTAGGGCTCGGCGGGGGCGTCGAAGATCCGTGCGGTCGGACCGGCCTCCACGGCGCGGCCCCGGTACATCACCACGGTGCGGTCGGCGATCTCGGCGACCACGCCCATGTCGTGGGTGATGAACAGGACCGACATGCCCTCCTCGTCCTGCAGGCTCTTGATGAGGTCGAGGATCTGCGCCTGGATCGTGACGTCCAGCGCCGTGGTCGGCTCGTCGGCGATGAGGAGCTTCGGCCGGCAGGCGAGCGCCATGGCGATCATCACCCGCTGGCGCATGCCGCCGGAGAAGCGGTGCGGGTATTCGTGCAGGCGCGACCGGGCGGCCGGGATCCGGACCTTGTCGAGGAGCCGGAGCGCCTCCGCCTCGGCGGCGGATCGCGACAGGCCCCGGTGCCGGATCAGCGCCTCGGCGATCTGGAAGCCGATGGTGAGCACCGGGTTCAGGGAGGTCATCGGCTCCTGGAAGATCATGGCGATGGAATCGCCGCGCACCCGCCGCATCTCGACCTCGGGGGCCGTGAGCAGCTCGCGCCCCGCGAAGCGCACGCTGCCGCCGATGCGGCTCGCGTCCCGCGGCAGGAGGCGCAGGATCGACAGGGCGCTGACGCTCTTGCCGGAGCCGGACTCGCCCACGAGCGCCACGGTCTCGCGGGGCCCGACATCGAAGGAGACGCCGTGCACCACCGCGTGCCAGCGGCCCTCCGAGCGGAAGGACACGGTGAGGTCGGAGACCGAGAGGATCGGATCCGTCACGGGCTTCACTCCTGATCCAGCGGGGTTCGACGGGGCGACTCCACACCGTCCCCGCGCCCTCCGACGCGACGATGTTCCCGCCTCTCCGATGCGCACCGACGCTGATGACGGAGCGCGACGGGCCCCCTCTCCCGTGCGGGAGAGGGTTGGGGTGAGGGATGAGAAGGTTCAGGACCGAGCACACCGTCGACGCTCCGACAGGGCGCGCCCCATCCTGAAAGACCTGATCCCTCACCCTGTCCCTCTCCCGCCCGGGAGAGGGGACCCGCGCCCGATCCTGAAGCCCCAGTGCCGGAAAGGGCCTTCCGGTCTGTCCGCCCCTCTGCGGGGGCAGGCGCGGTCACGGCAAGCCGGCAGCCCTCGAAGCCCCGCCGCATGCCCTAGAGCACCCGGCGCGGGTCGAGGGCGTCGCGCAAACCGTCGCCGATGAAGTTGATCGACAGCACCGTCAGGAAGATCGCGCCCCCCGGGAACAGCGCCCAGTGCGGGGCGACGTCGAGATGGTCCTTGGCGTCGAACAGCAGCCGCCCCCAGGTCGGGATGTCGGGCGGGAAGCCGAGCCCCAGGAAGGAGAGCGTCGATTCCGCGATGATCGCCGACGAGACCTCGATGGAGGCCGCCACGATCACCGGCCCCAGCGCGTTCGGCAGGATGTGGCGGCGCACGAGGTGCCCGGTGGTCGCCCCCTGCGAGCGGGCCGCCTCCACGAACTCCTTCTCGCGCAAGCTCAGGAACTGCGCCCGCACCAGCCGGGCGACCGGCATCCAGCGCAGGCCCCCGATCACCGCGACGATCATCAGGAACACGCCGCCCTGGCTGCCGAACACGGCCTTCAGGCTGTCGCGGAACAGGTAGATCACCAGGAGCAGCAGCGGCAGCTGCGGCAGCGACAGGAACAGGTCGGTCAGCCACATCAGCACCGGGTCGAGGAACCGGCGCGACATGCCGGCGAGCGCGCCCACCAGCACGCCGATCAGGCTCGCCACCGCCATGGCGGCGAAGCCCACGGCGAGCGAGATCCGGCCGCCGTAGATCATCCGGGCGAGGAGATCCTGGCCGAGATCGTCGGTGCCGAACGGGTGGTCCCAGGACGGACCCTGGAGCTGGGCCGCGAAGTCGATGTCGTCGATGGCGACCGGCCAGAGCAGGCCGCCGAACACCACGCCGGCGACGAGGAGCGCCAGCACGCCGACGCTGGCGAGCGCCAGCCGGTGCCGCCGGAAGCGCCGCCACGTCTCCCGCCCCGGCGAGGCCGGCGCGCGGGCGACGGGCACCGCCTCATCGGAGGGCGATGCGAGGGTCGAGCCAGCCATAGAGCAGGTCCGCGACGAGGTTGAACAGGATGACGAGGCCGGCGAACACGAAGGTCACCGCCATCACCACCGGCGTGTCGTTGGCCAGCATCGCGTCGATCAGCAGCGAGCCGATGCCGGGTATCCGGAAGATCTGCTCGGTGACGATGGCGCCGCCGAACACCGCCGGGATCTGGAGGGCGACGAGCGTCACCACCGGGATCAGGGCGTTGCGGGCGATGTGCCGGCGGGTCACCGTGCCCTCCGACAGGCCCTTGGCGCGGGCCGTGGTGACGTAGTCGAGGCGGGCGACGTCCAGCGCCGAGGCGCGCACGTAGCGGGTGTAGGAGGCGGCCTGAAAGAAGCCCAGCACCGCCACCGGCATGATCGCCTGCCGGACATTCGCCCAGACCCAGGGCAGGCCGGAGCCCGGCAGGTCGGCCTGGTAGACGAAGGGCAGCCAGCCGAGCTTGATCGAGAACAGCAGGATGAACAGCAGGCCGGTGAAGAAGGTCGGCAGCGAGAAGCCCACGAAGGCCAGCGTGTTGGCGATCTGGTCGGCGAGCGAGTAGGGCCGGCGCGCCGCGTAGAGGCCCACCGGGACCGCGATCAGCAGCGCCAGAACCTGCGAGGAGCCGACGATGAACAGGGTCGTCGGCAGCCGCTGCAGGATCAGGGTGTCGACATTCACCCGGCTGGCGAAGGAGAAGCCCCAATCGCCCTGCAGCATGGCGGTGAGCCAGTGCAGGTAGCGGGTGAGGATCGGGTCATCGAGGCCGAACTTGACCCGCAGGGCCGCCCGCACCTCCGGGGGCACGTTCGGGTTGCTGGCGAGTTCGCCGAACGGGTCGCCCGGCGCGAGCGCCAGGACGGTGAACAGGATCAGGCTGATGCCGAGCAGGCTCGGGATCGCGATCAGGAGCCGTCGCAGGATGTAGGCGCCCATGGCCCGCGCTCCCGCTCAGGCCTCCCTGTACCAGTCGGGCAGGAACGACAGGTCGTTGTCCCAGCCGCTGCGGGGGGCCGTGAGCGTCGCGCCCACCGCCGAGACCTCGGCGCGGTGGATCAGCGGCAGCACGTTCTCCGAGACCGCGAGGTCGTTGCAGGTGATCAGGAGCGCCGCGCGCTTGACCGGGTCGAGCTCGCTCTGGGCGGCATTGTAGGCCTTATCGTAGGCGTCGTTGCGCCAGCGCACGACGTTGCGGCCCTGCCACTTGTTGGCCTTCTGGGCCACCTCCCAGGAGGCGTACATGAGCAGCCAGATCGCCGGATCGGCCTGGGTCATGCTGTAGGCGTACATCTCCATGTCGGCGTAGAAATGCGTGCAGGTGTCCGGGTTCGCCGGGTCGGAGGAGAAGAACACCGAGCCGGTCACCGATTTCAGCTCGATCTCGATCCCGGCCTTGGCGGCCGCCTGCTTGATGATCGCCTGGGTCTTCTGACGCGGCGCGTTGATCGAGGTCTGGAAGAGCAGCTTGAGCTTCTTGCCGTCCTTGGCGCGGATGCCGTCGGAGCCCTTCTTCCAGCCGGCCTCGTCGAGCAGCGCGTTGGCCTTGGCCGGGTCGAAGGCGAAGTTGGTGTTCTTCGAGACGAAGCGCTCCGGGCCATTGACCGTGTTGGCGGTGGGCTTGCCGGTGCGGCCGTAGATGTAGGTCTGGATCGACTTGCGGTCGACCAGCAGGTTCATCGCCTGACACACCTTGGGGTCGGAGAAGGCGGGGTGCTTGGTGGTGACCGAGGCGCGCTCGCCGTCGACCTCGACGTTCGGGTCGGTGGCGTTGAGGAGCAGGAACTCGAGCTTGCCGCCGTAGACCACGTCGACCCGGCCCTTGCCGCCGGTCTCCAGGCGCTTGAGCACCTCGTCCTCGATCAGCATGTTCCAGGCGTAGTCGTACTCGCCGGTCTGGAGCACCGCGCGGGCCGCCGAGACCGCGTCGCCGCCGCCCTTCATCTCGATCGTGTCGAAGTACGGCCGGTTCGGCAGGTGGTACTCCGGGTTGCGCTCGCCGCGGACGATGTCGCCGGGCCGGAACTCGACGAACCGGTACGGGCCGGTGCCCACGGGGGCGAGGTTCTGCGGCGCGTCCCGGGACTTGGCGCCGCTATAGGGCCCGAACAGGTGCTTCGGCAGCACCATCCCGACGATGCCCACGAAGGCGTCGCACCAGTAGGGCGTCGGCTTGTCGAACAGCACCCGGACGCTGAGGTCGTCGACCTTCTCGACCTTGCAATCCTTGTAGGAGCCGGCCGTCACCGCCGCGGTGGCGGGGTCGCGGGCGTAGTCCCAGGTGAAGACGAGGTCGTCGGCGGTGAGCGGCTTGCCGTCGTGCCACGTCACGCCGGGCTTGAGCGTCCAGACCACCGAGCGGCCGTCGGCGGCGAGCGCCCCGTTCTCCTTGGACGGGATCGAGGCGGCCAGCACCGGCACGAGGTTGCCGTCCGCGTCCCAGGCGGCGAGCGGCTCGTAGAAGATCCGCGAGGCGTCCTGGTCCTTGGTCCCGATGGCGAAATGCGGGTTGATCAGGGTCGGCGCCTGCCACCAGAGCAGCTTCAGGGCGCCGCCGCCGCCGGCCTTGGTCGGCTTATAGCCGGCCCGGATATCGGCCGCCATCGCGACCCCGTTCCCGGCCAGCATCAGCCCGGCCATGGGCGCGGTGAGGCCGAAAGCCACCATCCGCTGCACGAAGGCGCGCCGCGACAGGCGGCCGCCCTTCACCTGCCCGATGAGGCCGCGCAGATCCCGCTCGTCCATGTACGCATTCCCGTTGACCGCCGCGCGGCACAGCAACATTCCGGTGGCGGCCTTGGCAAGGGGCGGGCCAGTGACGGTTCAACCGAAACGTGTTGAGGAAGGTTCGCTTCGTGCGCAGCATGGCCCCGGCCCTGCATGCCAGTCCCTCTCCTGCCGCACCGAGCCGAGCAGCGCGACGCCGCCGTCTCTGCGAGCGCAGCGAAGCAATCCAGCAGCGCCACGTCCCCTGACCGTGCGCAGCCCTGGGTCGCTTCGCTGCGCTCGCGATGACGGCGCGGAGCCCGCTATGATGGCGCGAACGCGACGCGCGACCTTCCGGGAGACGACACGATGGACAACCGCAACACCGTGTGGCGCCACGTCGACGCGCAGACGGAGCGGCTGATCGCCCTGTCCGACCGGGTCTGGGGCATGCCGGAGGTCTGCTACACGGAAGCGCGCTCCTGCGCCGAGCACGTCGCCGAGCTGCGCCACCAGGGCTTCCGGGTAACCGAGCAGGTCGCCGGCATCCCCACCGCCGTGATGGGCGAGGCCGGTGAAGGCGGGCCTGTCATCGCCTTCCTCGGCGAGTACGACGCCCTGCCGGGCCTGTCGCAGGAGGCGGGCGTCGCCGAGCACCGGCCGGTGGAGGCGGGCGGCCACGGCCACGGCTGCGGCCACAACCTCCTCGGCTCGGCGGCTTTGCTCGCCGCCACCGCCCTGAAGGACTGGCTCGCCGAGACCGGCACCCCCGGCCGCGTGCGCTACTACGGCTGTCCCGCCGAGGAGGGCGGCGCCGCCAAGGCGTTCATGGTCCGCGCCGGCGCCTTCGCGGATGCCGACATCGCGATCACCTGGCATCCGGGCAGCTTCTGGGAGGTGGCGCCGCCGGTGGCGCTCGCCAACACCCGGGCGGACTTCGTCTTCACCGGGCGCACCGCTCACGCGGCGGCCGCGCCCCATCTCGGGCGCTCGGCGCTGGACGCCGTCGAGCTGATGAGCGTCGGCGTGAACTACATGCGGGAGCACATGCCGTCCGACGCGCGGGTCCACTACGCCTATCTCGACGCCGGCGGCATCGCCCCGAACGTCGTCCAGGCCGGCGCCACGGTGCGCTACTCGATCCGGGCGCGCGACCTGCCGGGCATGCTGGCGCTGGTCGAGCGGGTGAAGAAGATCGCCGAGGGCGCCGCCCTGATGACCGAGACCGCCCTCGAGGTGCGGATCGTCAGCGCGGTGTCGAACCTCCTGGGCAACGATCCCCTTGAGCGGGCGCTGCACGGCGTGATGGAAGAACTCGGGCCGCCGCATTTCGACGAGGCCGACCGGGACTTCGCCGGCCAGATCCGCGCGACGCTCACCGACGGCGACATCGATGCGGTGTACCGCGCCATCGGGATGCCCCGCACGGAGGCGCCGCTCGCCGATTTCCTCGTGCCCCTCGACGCGCCGCGCAACCCGGCGGTCGGCTCCACGGATGTCGGCGATGTGAGCTGGGTGGTGCCCACCGTCCAGGCCCACGCGCCGACCGTGGCGATCGGCACGCCGTTCCACACCTGGCAGGTGGTGGCGCAGGGCAAGACCCCGGCGGCCCACAAGGCGATGGTGCAGGTCGCCAAGGCGATGGCCGCCACCGGCGCACGGGCGGTGACCGACGCGGCCCTGCGCGATGCCGCGAAGGCGGACCTCGCCCGCCGGGTCGGCGCGTCCGGCTACGTCTCGCCGCTGCCGCCGGAGGTCGCGCCGCCCCTCGGCATGTCGCTGGGGCGGTGAGGCCCCCTCAGAGCGTCCGGGCGCGGAGCGCCGTCACGACGATCTCGGCCAGGATGACGACGCCGAAGATCGCGGCGAGCACCACGGCGACCTGATCCCAGTAGAGCAGGTTCAGGGCGGTATCGAGCGCGACGCCGATGCCGCCCGCGCCGACCAGCCCGAGCACGGCGGATTCGCGGATGTTGATGTCCCACCGGAACAGCGCGATCGACCAGAAGGCCGGCTTCACCTGCGGCCAGTAGCCGAGCAGCAGCGTCGAGAGCCGGCCGGCGCCCGCGGCCTGCAGGGCCTCGATCGAGCCGCGATTGGCCTCCTCCAGCGCCTCGGCGAACAGCTTGCCGGTGAAGCCGACGGAGCGGAGCGCGATCGCCAGGGTCCCGGCCAGGGGTCCCGGGCCGAACACCGCCACGAACAGCAGCGCCCAGACCAGAGAGTTCACCGAGCGCGAGGTCACGAACACGAACTTGGCGAACAGGTTCAGCGCGCGGTTGGGCGTGACGTTGCGGGCCGCCATCAGCCCGATCGGCACCGCGATCGCGATGGCGATCAGGGTGCCGAGGGTCGCGATGTGGAGCGTCTCAACCAGCGCCCGCAGGGTCGGCCCGACATAGCCGGCATCCATCGGCCACATCCGGCCGAACAGGTCGGCCAGCTGCTCGGGGGCGTCGTAGAGGAATTCCGGGATCACCTCGATGGTGCGCAGGCTCGCCACGAAGGCCGCCACCGCGCAGAGCGTGAAGGCGAGCCGCGCCAGCCGCTTCCACAGGGGGAAGCGCTGCCAGTGGCGCGGGCCGGCGGAAGCGGGGGCGAGGGCGACGCTCACTGGAACACCTTGCGGGCCCAGCCGGAGACGATCTCGGCCACCATGATCAGGGCGACGATGACGATCAGGATCGCCAGCACGACGTCGAAGTCGAAGCGCTGGTAGGCGGTGAACAGCGTCGCGCCGATGCCGCCGCCGCCGACGATGCCCACCATGGTGGAGTTCCGCAGGTTGGAATCGAGCTGGTAGGTGGCGAAGCCGATGAAGCGCGGCAGAACCTGCGGCTGCACGCCCATGATCAGGGTCGACAGGAAGCCGGCACCGGTCGCCCGCACCGCCTCGACCTGCTTCAGGGAGATCTCCTCGATCGCCTCGGCGAACAGCTTGGCGATGAAGCCCACCGAGGCGACGATCAGCGCCATGACGCCGGCGAGCGCCCCGAAGCCGATCGCCTTCACGAACAGGATCGCCACGATGATCGGGTGGAACGATCGGCAGAGCGCGATCAGGATGCGGGTCGGCCACGTCACCCAGGGCGGCATCAGGTTGCGGGCCGCCAGGAAGCCGATCGGCAGGGCGACCGCGATGCCGATCACCGTCGCGATCACGGCGATCTGCAGGCTCTCGAGGATGCCCGACTGGATCAGCTCCCAGCGGGAGAAGTTCGGCGGGAACATCCGGGCCAGGAACTGCTGCCCGTGGGCGAGGCCGCCGGCGAAGCGCTCGGGCGAGAAGCCGAGCTGGGTCGCCGCGTAGACCGCGTAGAGGGCGAGGAGCGCCCAGCCGGCGCGGGCGGTCCAGTTGGGCCGGAACGCGACGCGGCCGGCGGCGTCGGAGGAGGCCGGTCGGGCGGTCGGAATCATTCGAGCCAGTTCTCGCCGCCGTAGATGCCGCGCAGGTCGGCCTCGCTCAGCCGGTCGGGCGGCCCGTCATAGACCACGTGCCCGCCCGACATGCCGACGATCCGCGCCGCGAAGCGCTGGGCGAGCGCCACGTTGTGGATGTTGACCACCACCGGCACGCCGCGCTCGGCCGCGAGCCGGGACAGGATCTCCATGATCTCCACGGAGCTCTTCGGATCGAGGGACGAGGTCGGCTCGTCGGCGAGCACGATCTCGGGCTCCTGCATGATCGCCCGGGCGATGCCGACGCGCTGGCGCTGGCCGCCCGACAGGGCGTCGGCCCGGCGCGTGGCGAAGCCCGACAGGCCGACCGCGTCGAGGAGGTCGAAGGCGCGGGCGATGTCCGCCTCGGGGAAGCGGCGCAGCCACGCGCGCCAAGCCGGCACGTAGCCGAGGCGGCCGCAGAGCAGGTTCTCCATCACCGAGAGGCGCTCGACCAGGTTGTACTCCTGGAACACCATCCCGATCCGGCGGCGCGCCCGGCGCAGGGCGGGGCCGGAGAGCCGGGCGAGGTCCTCGCCGCGGAACAGGATCTCCCCCGCGGTCGGCTGGACCAGCCGGTTGATGCAGCGGATCAGGGTGCTCTTGCCGGTGCCGGACGGCCCGATGATCGCCGTGAGCCCGGTGCCGGGCACCACGAGGTCGATGCCCTTCAGGACCGGCTGGCCGGGCCGGTATTCCTTGGTCAGCCCGCGGATCACCAGGGCGCGGGGATCCTCCGCCCGGGGATCGCCGTCGGGTCCGTCCTTGACCGCGCGCATCGCGCTTCCCGCCGTCACAGCCTGCATCACGGCTTGGGCGCGTCCGCGGCCTTCTTGCGGGCGGCCTCGGCCTCGCGGGCGGCCTCGCGCTCGTAGGCGACCTTGTTGTACGGCGTGCCCGATTCCTCCGCGACCTTGCGGACGATCGCCCAGTCCTTGAGGTAGGTGATCGGCGCGAACCGGTCGTCGCCCTCGAAATCCTTCACCATGTCGGGTGGGAAGCGGAAATCGTAGAAGCACTGCTTCAGCTTCTCGGCGAGGTCCGGCTTGAGATCGTGGGCATAGGCGAAGCCCGAGGTCGGGAACTTCTCGCTCGTGTAGATCACCCGGTAATCGTCGCCCTTGATCGTGCCGCGGGCGACCATCCGGTAGAACACGTCCGAGGCCACCGGGGCGGCGTCGTAGTCGCCGGTGCCGACGCCCAAAGCCGACTTGTCGTGCCCGCCCGAATAGATGAGCTTGTAATCCTCGCCGGGCTTCAGCCCCTGCTCGGGGAAGAGGGCCTTGGGGGCGAGGTTGCCGGAATTCGACGACGGCGCCGTGTGGGCCACCCGCTTGCCCTTCAGGTCGGCCAGCGTCTTGTACGGGCTGCTCGCCTTCACCACGACGATCAGGTTGTAGCCCTCAGACCCCTTCTCGGTGCCCTTGGCGGCGAACGGGACCGCGCCGGCCATGTTGACGGCGAAGCCGAGGGGCCCGGTCGAGAAGCCCGCCACCGTGAGCCGGCCGGAGCGCATCGCCTCGATCTCGGCGGAGTTCGACTGGACCGGATAGTAGACGACCCGCTTGCCCGTGCACTGGCTGAGGTAGGTCGTGAACGGCTTGAACGAGTTCTCGTAGACCGCGGGATCCTCCACCGGCGTGTAGGCGAAGACGATGACGCTCGGGTCGCGGGTCTTGGCCGGGACGTCGGCGACGAGATCCTTGTCGGCGTCGCAATAGGCATCGTCGAGCTGGCCGCGGTTGGGACACGCGTCGGCCCTGACGGGCGACAGGGAACCGAAGCCGCAGAGCAGCGCCAGGGCTGCGCCGTATCGGGCGAATGTCACGCGGTATCCTCCCTGCGGAGCCGTGCCTCGGGCCGGCGCCGTCATGTCCTCGCTCGATCGCGGCCGAGCCTTAAGTCGGCAAACTTGTAGGCGGCGGCTTCCGGGCGATGCAAGGCAGTCCGTGGAACAGAAGTTGAAGGACACGGCCCGGTGACAGGGGCCTGCGGCGGATCCGAAGCGTCCCGTTTCCGTCGGCATCCAGGTGCCCACCGCCGGAGCCCCAGGGCGTGACACCGGGCGCCGAAGGGAAACCGGTTCCGTCCTGGCGCGCCGCGACAGGGCCGCCGCGCCGCTAATACGGTATCGCGCGGCTGTGGAGCGTTTCGATGCGGCGATCAATCCTGTTCCTGACGGCCGGCCTCCTGGCCTGCAGCCCGCGTGCGGCCTCCGCCGAGCCGGCGCAGGACGGCGTCGCCGATCTCGGCAGCTATGCCGCCCGCGTGGAGATGCATCCCTTCGAGAGCCTGACGCTGACCGACCGGCAGTTCCTAGCCGGCACGTCCGAGGGTGCGAAGCCCGTCACGGTCGCCGGGCTCCTGCGCATCGCCAAGCCGGGGTCGGAGCGGTTGCCGACCGTGATCCTGATGCACGGCTCCGGGGGCCTCGGCGGCAACATCGAGTTCTGGCAGCGGGCGCTGGCGGCGCGGGGGATCTCGACCTTCGCCATCGACGGCTTCACCGGCCGGGGCCTGACCAGCGTCAACACCGATCAGAGTCTCCTCGCGCGCACGAACCTGATCCTCGACATCTACCGGGCGCTGGGCGTGCTGGCCCAGCATCCGCGGGTCGATCCGGCGCGCATCGCCGTGATGGGCTTCTCGCGCGGCGGCCAGGCTGCGCTGTATGCCAGCCTCAAGCGCTTCGACGCGGCCTGGAACCGCTCCGGCGTCACCCCCGCCCTCTACCTGCCGGTCTATCCCGACTGCGCGATCCGATTCCGGGACGACACCGCCCTGGTGGACCGGCCGATCCGGATGTTCGGGGGCAGCGGCGACGATTACAATCCGGCCGCGACCTGCGCCGCCTACGCCGAGCGACTGAAGGCGGCCGGCGCCGATGTCGGCCTGACCGTCTATCCCGGCGCGCAGCACGTCTTCGACAACCCGAACGGGCCGGCCCACCCCGTGGTCGCCAAGGGCGCGCAGACGGTCCGGGCCTGCGCGATCCGCGAGGCGGAGGACGGCGCCCTCGTGGAGGGCCCGAACGCCACGCCGTTCACCTATACCGCCCCGTGCGTGCAGCACGACCCGCATATCGGCTCCGACGCCGCCGCCCGCGCCGCGACCCTGTCGAGCGTCTCGGACGCGCTCGAGGCCGCGTTCCGGCGGCCGTGACGGCCGGATCGACGCCGGATCGACGCCGGATCGACGCCGTGCAGGCGTCACTGGAGATCGATGACCGTCCGTCCCGACGGATGGGCCCGCGGTGCGGGCTCCCGCCTGTTGCCGAGGAAATCCGTCGGCGGCAGGGCGCCGGGCTTGGCGCCGGGCTTGGCGACCGGGGCGCCGCGCGCGGCCTGCACCACCTGTTCGGGGCGCTCGGATGTGGCCGGCCCCGCGACCGGCGGCAGGGGCGCCACCACGCGTCCCTCCGCCTGATCGAGGCAGCGCCGCAGGGCGCCCGGGTCCGGCAGCAAGGTGCAATCGTTCACCGAGAGCGGGCTCGGCTGCGCGGCGGCGGGGGCCGCACCGAGGCCGGCCAGCAGGGCCAGGACGGCCTTGGCTTGCCGGGACCTGGCTTGCCGGGACCGGGTCGGGATCATGGCTGCGCCTGCCGGATCCGCGGGTTGACCTGCCGGATCTCGACCTCGCTCGGCTCCGACGGAAGCAGCCTGCGTGGGACCGGCGCCCCGACGCGGCCAGCCTGCTGCTGCGCCTGGGGCGCCATCGGCTGCGGGGACGGAGCATTGGCCCGGACCTGCTGCGGCGGCTGTGCGGGCGCGTCCGCCTGGTCGAGCCGGCCGAGCCGCACCCGCACATACGCGACCGAGCGGTTGGCCGCATCGAACCCGCACTCGTAGGTCACCCGCACCCATTCCTTCGCGGGGCTGAGGAAGCGGATCGAATCCCCCCGATAGCGCACCACCGTGGCGGCGCCCTCGGGCGCCTCCGCCTGCTGGAAGATCTTGGCGAAGGGCCGCGAGACCCACTCGAAATCCGTCGGCGCCTGCGCCTCGATCCGCGGCGCGCAGATCTGGGACGCGATCTCGTTGTTGGCGCGCACGCAGGTGGCGTCGCAGCCCGCGGGGGCGGGCGCCGGTTGCGTCGACGCGGCCCTGGCGGAGGCTGGCTGCTGCGCGGGCGGTGTCTGTGGTGAGGCTGCCGGCGGGGCCGGGGCCGCGGGCGGAGCCTCGGCCGAGTTGGCGCCGACGGACCCCAGGGTCGCGGTGGCGAGCAGGACCTGCATCAGCGATCGGCCGCGCTGCCTCATCGTAGCCTCCCACCCAACGCATATCGCAGACGATTTTTCGTCTTGCGGTGAATTCGATCTCTTCGTCGTCCGCGAAAACCTTTCGGCTCAAGCACAGTCGACGGATCCTAAGCGGCGACGGCGGCATGGCCCTGTGAGACCCGTCCCACATCACCTTTCGGAGCATTCTTGCTTGGCCAGCAACATACCACTTTCAGCCATAACTGATGTGACCAATTTAACACGCCTATACCGACCTGTGATGGCACTAACGAAGACTGCCTATCCCGTGGAATGGATTCTAAGTCAGCGATCGCGGCAGGGCCACTTTAAACAGTTGAGAATGTTCGTCTTTCGACGCGCCATCCATACTGAATTCACGGCATTTTTATCTGAAAAATGAATCCAGAAAATTGTAAAGATTGTAGATTTTTGCCTAACTCACGCTTGACACCCATCATCGGCTTATGGATACGCTTAACAAGCCGTTAAATCGCTGTAACGATAGAGCGACTGCGATGGCATAGATTGTGTTCGAGAGGACACATAAATAAAAATGGGAGTTTATCTATGTTCAAGTCAGTTGTTCTGGCGTCCGTGGCGGTCGCCGGTCTGACGGCCTTTGCGACAGGCGCCTCGGCGCAGTCCCAGACCCCCGTCATGGGCGCTGGAACTACCGCGAACGAAGCCTTCGTCATCCAGCGCGGTCTATCGAACTCCGCGACTGTCGATCAGACCGGAACGAACAATAAGGCCGGCAAGCTCTCGACCAATGTCGACCTGTCAGTCCCGAATCTGTCGGAGAGCAACCTGAACGGCGTCTCGAACGGCGCCCAGACCATTCTGCAGAACGGTGCGTTCAACGAACTGAAGGTCACGCAGGGCGGCTCGAACAACACCGTGAGCACGATCGCCGGCAATCGCTACGGCAATCCGACGATCGGCGTCGCCAACGGCTCGTTCCAGCAAGGCATCGCCAACTCCGTCGACTCGAATCAGCTCGGGACCAACGGCGTGGCGCAGTTCCAGCAGAACGGCGACAAGAACAAGGCGTGGATCACCGCCGAGGCCGGATCGAAGAACACCTACGCGGGCATTTTCCAGTTCAACGGCGACAACAACAGGGCCCGCATCACGCAAGACTACAGAGCTGACAACGCCTATGCCGCGATCGTCCAGTCCGGCGACTATAACGTAGGCAACATCAGCCAGAACGGCAACACCAACTACGCCGCCCTGCTCCAGATCGGCCGAGGCAACGAGGCGTCGATCACGCAGACCGGATCGTCTGTCGGCGCCTTCGGCTATCAGAACGGCTTCGGCAATTATGGATCCATCACGCAGTCGGCGAACTCGGCCAATGCTGCTTTCGCGCAGATCGGCGGCTTCAACAGCGTGACGATCCGCCAGCACTAATGGATCGGGCTGAGGCCCATCCCCAGTCTGACGTGTCCTGGAAGGGGCGCTCCTGCGGGAGCGTCCCTTCTCTCGCCATCCCAGCGTCTTCGATCGCAGGCGCAGTCTCGATCATGCCCAGCCTCACCGTCGATCCGCCCGTCCTCTGTCGCGTGGTCGAGAGCCGCTCGGCCGAAACGACGCGTCTGGCTCTTCGCGTCGAGGCGCCCCGCGGCACCGCAGGGCGGTACAGCCTGGTCGTGCGGAAATCGGATCCGGCAGGCACCGCGACGATGCAGCAGGGCGGTGGCTTCGACCTCGCCCCCGGCGAAACCCGGGATGTCGGCAATCTGACCGTCAGCGTCCTGCCGAACGGCCAGCTCCGGATCGACGCGTCCGTGCTGATCGACGGGCGCAAGATCAACTGCGGTCATATCAGCATATACGATCTTTGATCGGCTGATCGATAATCGCCGATGTCAGTCGGTTGACATACCACTTTTTCGTTATCGGGAAATTATCCGTCGATTCATTGACATGGGCTGCCAACGGCGGCAGCGGGTCGATTCTTATCAGAATTCATTGTGCCATAGTCACCACACGCCGGCTTAGAAGCCGTGTGGATAAGATATTTTGCTGTACGTTATCGAATAGCACTGATTTAAGGTGGGCCAAACAAGCAGGGGGGACAGATGATGCGCCGCACGCGCCGCAGCCGGACCGCAGGTCAAGTGCTGCTCTTCGTCCTCCCGCTCATGGCCGGCTCGGCGGCGGCCCAGGATCGCGTCGCGATCGAACAGATCCAAGCCCTAGCCCAACGCGCCGCGGCCGGTGCTCCGGGGCGGGCGATCCAGGAGAGCGACTACATCCTGGGCAACCAGTCCGGCATCCTGCTGCTCAGCCCGAGCCTCCCGCCCCAGCCGGCAGCCAATCAAGCCCGGGCCCTTCAGGTCGGAACAGGCAACATCTCCACGATCGACATGTCGGGCTACGGGAATGTCGCGATCCAGAGCATCATCGGCGCGCGCAATACGGTGACGCAGCAGCAGACAGGCTCCTACAATCAGTCGACAGTCTCGGTCTTCGGCGATTCCAACACCGTCGGCACCCGGCAGGACGGCAGCGGCGCGGTCGCGACGATCACGGTCCGCGGCGACAACAACGCCATCTCGGCGCAGCAGCAGGGCAACAACGCCCTGCCGATCAGCATCACGCAAGTCGGCAACGGCGCCAACGTCTCGGTCACCCGGAGGTAACCCCATGCGCTTGTCCCGTCTCCTCGGGCCGCTCGTCTGCGGCACGGCTCTCCTTGCGGGCGTAGAGGCGCAGGCCAGCAGCCTCGTCTACCAGCCGATCAACCCGTCCTTCGGGGGAAGCCCCCTGAACGGCGCCTGGCTGCAGGCCGAGGCCGCCGCCCAGAACGACGCGCAACGGTCCGCCCAGCGCGACCAGCAGCTGTTCTCGGCGGCCCAGAGCAACGCCAACACCAAGACCCCCGGTCAGATTTTCGCCCAGCAGTTGCAGACGCAGATCTACAGCTCGCTGGCGAACCAGATCACCCAGGCCCTCTTCGGCGAGAACGCCCAGCAGAGTGGCAGCTACAGCTTCGGCGGATCCCAGGTCACGTTCCAGCGTCTGGGGACCAACATCCAGCTCCAGATCTTCGACGGCCAGTCGACCACCACCATCGTCGTCCCGGCGACGGCGGCGGCCGGCGGCAGCGCGATCGCCACGACGCCGCTCTCGGGCGCGCCCTGAAGCCGGGCGCAGGACGATGGAAACCGATCATCCTTGGCGGCCGGCTTCGCCGACCTGTGCCGCGCGAGCGGACGCGGCGGACCGGCATGCGGACCGGAACGGAGACGGCGTTGCCCGTGCGTAGCCTTCTGAACAGCCTGGTCGGCGCCGTCATCCTGTGTGCGGGCCTCGCCGCCTGCGCCCCCTGGGAGCGGGAGCTGCTCGCCCAGGCCCCGGTGGTGACGCCGCCGTCGCCCACCGACCTCAATCTGGAGACGCTGCCGCCGCCGACTCGCCGGGTCGACATCGCGATCTACAGCTTCCCGGACCTCACCGGTCAGAACAAGCCGAACGACAACATCGCGGAATATTCCCGCGCGGTCACGCAGGGCGGGGGCGCCTTCGTGGTCGACGCCCTGCGGCGCGCCGGCCGCGGCCAGTGGTTCTCGGTGGTGGAGCGCACCGGTCTCGCCAATCTGCTGCAGGAGCGGCAGCTCATCCGGGCCACGCGCCAGGAATTCGAGGGCGTGGAGGCCAAGCCGCTGCCGCCGATCCGGTTCGCCGGCCTGATCGTGGAGGGCGGCATCATCGGCTACGATGCCAACACCGTCACGGGCGGCGCCGGCGCCAACCTTCTGGGCATCGGCGGCGACACCAAATACCGGCGCGACGAGGTGACGGTGGCGATGCGCATCGTCTCCGTGCAGAGCGGCGAGGTGCTCAACAGCGTCACGGTGACGAAGACGATCTACTCGGTCGCCCTCAACGCCAACGCGTACCGCTACGTGGCGGTGGCCAAGCTGCTGCAGGTCGAGGCGGGCGTGACCCGCAACGAGCCGACCCAGATGGCCGTCCGCGAGGCGATCGACCTCGCCGTCTACGCGACGATCATGGAAGGCACGCGCAAGAAGCTCTGGCGCTTCCGGGACCCGGTGCTCGGGACGCGCTTGGTCGACGCGTACCTCGCCCGCGACAAGCCGACGCCGCTCGAGGTTCCGGCCGCAGAGGCGCCGGTGGCGCCGGTGGGGCCGGTGGTGGTCAAGTCCTGAACCGCCATGCTGGAGCCCGTCGCACGCCCGCTCCAGTTCGGCCACCGCCGCAGGGGCGTGCGGGGGCCGCTCGCCCTCTGTCTCGTTCTGGCCGCCGCCCTGACCCCGATCATCGCGCCCCGGGCATCGAGCACCGCGCGTGCCCCGATGGCGCCGGATGCGGCCGACCTCACACCCTTCGCGCAAAGTGCGCCGCCGCCGATTGGGCCAGTGGCCAGCCTGGTCCGGTGGCCGGCGATCAGTCCGGCGATCAGTCCGGCCATGGCCGACCTTCTGGTCCTGGATCGGGGCGCGTTCCAGCCGATCGATGCCGCGTCGCTGCTGTTCTCGCGGGGTGATGGCGACCTGGACCGGCTGATCGCGACCGCGGCCGCGGCCAACGACCTGCCGCCCGACTTCTTCCTGCGCCTTCTGCGTCAGGAGAGCGGCCTCAATCCCTATGCGGTCAGTCCGGTCGGCGCACAGGGAATCGCCCAGTTCATGCCCGGGACCGCCGCCGAGCGCGGCCTGCGAAACCCGTTCGATCCCGTGGAGGCGATTCCGAAATCCGCCGAACTCCTGCGCGAGCACCGCGCGCGCTTCGGCAATCTCGGTTTGGCGGCCGCCGCGTACAATGCCGGCCCTCAGCGCGTGCGCGGATGGCTCGACGGCCGTTCGGGCATGCCCGCCGAGACGCGCGACTACGTGATCCGCATCACGGGCCGCCCCCTGGAGGAGTGGGCCCTGCAGAGCGGCCGGTCCCTGCCGGGGACGGCGCTGGCCTTCCTCGCCCCGCGCAGTCTCGGCTCTGCCTGGGCCGGCCGCGCCGACCCGCTCCTGCGTCCTGCGTCCCTGCTGGGGACCGAGCCGGTCTTGCGCGACGGGCCCGTGCCGTCGACGGCGCGCTCCGCCAGGACGAGGCCCCAGCGCCCGTCGGCACGGAGCCCGCAGCCGCGCTCCGAGCAGGCCCTCTGCGCGGTCCTGAACGGCGAAGGCCGCACCTGCCTCGTCCAGGCGGTCTATTGAGGGGGCGCGAGCTGCTCGATCCGGACCGCCTGGGCGGGCGTGGTCGGCTGGCGGCTCTGCCGAAGCCTGCGCCGCTTCCCGCGCCGTGATGCCCCCGCCGCCGGGATTGGGCCCGCCGCCTCAAGCAGGGACCGGTCGATCACCGGCGCCCGCTGAAACGCAGCCGGTCGCGGGCCGGGCGCGAGGCGCTGCCCCTCGTAGAGTTCGATGCAGTCCCGGAGGGCCGTCGGGTCGCGGATGAAGGTGCAGTCGTTCACGTTCGGCACCGGCGCGCCCTGCGCCGCAGCGGCGGTGATGCTCCCCGCGGCGGCGGCGGCGAACACAATCGTCCGCAGTGCAAATCCGGACATGGACGAACCTCACGGCCGTGCAGGCGAGTCGCTGCGTCGGCCTGAACCTACATTATTCAGCGTCTATCAGAACATTCACCTATCCTGCCAGTTCCGAAATTCTGATTTCGCTCGATCTCCAGAGGCCAGATCTGGGCCGCGGCCGCCGGTCGGGCGCGCGGCCGAGGCCCGCCCGACTTCGCTGCCCCGTTTCGCAGCATCGACCGGCGCACGGCGGACCGCCGCGCCGCCGAGGGGGCCATCTCTACATCCGCAAGTCATATCGGCGAGACGGCCGGCTCCTGGTGGCCTGCAAGCGGCGGAACCTGGCGCAGGCGCCCCCTCGTCCGACCGATGCCTCCAGGACGGGCCTGATCGGCAACGGCACGGCGATCCGGTGGGATGTCGGTGAGGGCCGCTCGAAGCGATCCGCCGGAGCGCGGCAAGCTGCAGCGCCAAAAGGACTGCCCCTTCACGGGGGGGCGGATCACTCTGCCGACGGCCCCGTGCAGCCCGCACGGTCCGCCTAAGGGATGGCGTCACAGTCCGCTGAGTGACGGCATCGGGTCGAACGCAGCCGTTCGCGCGGCCAATCCGGCCGCGTTCAGATTCTAGACGCCGGCCCGCGATGGCCCGCCCACCTGCCGCACGGCTTCGCCGGCGATCATCGCGGCCGCAACCGCGACGTTGAGCGAGCGCAGTCCGGGCCGGATCGGCACCACGATCCGGGCATCGGCCGCCGCGTGCACCGCCTCCGGTACGCCGGCGGATTCGCGTCCCATCATCACGCAATCGTCCGGGCGGAAGGCGAAGTCCGTGTAGGGCAGGGCGCCCGCCGTGGTTGCGAGGACGAGCCGGATCCCGGCCTCGGCCCGCCACGCCGCGAAGGCCGCGAAGGAGCGGTGCCGCGTGATCGCCACGTGGTCGAGGTAGTCGAGCCCGGAGCGGCGCAGGTGCCGGTCGGAGACATCGAAGCCCGCGGGTTCCACGATCTCCACCGCGAGCCCCAGGCAGGCGGCCATGCGCAGCATCGTGCCGGTGTTCTGGGGAATGTCGGGCTGGTAGAGGGCGAGGCGGAGCATGACACCCGCCTTGTGCGGGGTGGGGCCCGCGCCGTCAAAGGCCCGCGCCGACGACGCACAGCCGGCAAACCGCCGCGGCGGCCCCCGTCGACGCCGAGACCGGGCGGAACTTAAGCCCCGCCAGAACCTTGAGGCGGCGCCACCCCATGTTCGGCCTCCGTCTGAAAGACCTGCTCCGATGCGCACCCCGCTCCTCGCCTCGGCCCTCCTGCTGGCCGGCCTCGCCACCGCCTCGGCGCAGACCGACGGCACCAAGCCGGACGGCGGCAGCGCCGCGACCCCGGTTCCCGGCGCACCCGCCACCATGGCCGACAACCTGCGCCCGACCTTCGTGGCTCAGACCCCCGACGACATGGTCGCCAGCAAGCTGATCGGCTCCAGCGTCGTCAACGGCGCCAACGAGACGATCGGGCAGATCGCCGATTTCGTCCTCGACCAGAAGGGCGCCGTGAAGGCCTGGATCATCGGGGTCGGCGGCTTCCTGGGGATCGGCTCGAAATACGTCGCGGTCGACCCGTCCGTGCTCAAGCTCGACCGCACCGACGGCAAGACCCTTCAGGCACGGATCGACACGACCAAGGACCAGCTCCGGGCGGCGCCGGAATACGTCTATCTCGGCAAGGAGCCGCCGAAGGGCGCCGCTCCGGCGAGCCCCGCGGGGGAGCCGGCGCAGAAGCCCTGACCGCGCCGACGGCGCGGGGCCGGGCGGCCGGCGGCACCGCGCCGGCTTGCCTCCGCGCGCCGTTGTGTGCTGTGCCGGCCTCCCCCGGAGGTCGGAACCCGTCCCATGCGCCGCGCCCTCGTCCCGCTTCTCGCCTTCTGCCTCGGCCTCGTGGGCCTCACCGGGGCGGCGGTGTTCGCGTTCCTGCCCGACAAGGCGCCGGTGGGCGTACCCGGCGTCGGCGGCCCGTTCACCCTCGTGAACCAGGACGGACGCACCGTCACCGAGCGCGATTTCGCCGGGGCCACCCATCTCGTGTTCTTCGGCTTCACTCACTGCCCGGATGTCTGCCCGACCACCCTGCAGCAGATCTCCGCCGTGCTGGCCGCCCTCGGGCCGAAGGGCCAGGCGATGCGGGTCGCCTTCATCACGGTGGATCCCGAGCGGGACGATCCGGCGAGCCTGAAGACCTACCTGTCGAGTTTCGATCCGCGCATCACCGGCCTCACCGGGACCCCCGAGCAGGTCACCGCCACCGAGAAGGCGTACCGGGCCTATGCCCGCAAGGTGCCGGCCAAGGACGGCGACTACACGATGGAGCATACCGCCCTGGTGTACATCATGGACGCGCAGAACCACTTCCTCGGCGCCCTCGACCTGACCCGGCCGGCCGACGAGGTCGCTGCGCAGCTCGCCAGGAAGATCTGAGCGCGGGGTGGTCCGGCCGGGGACGCGCTACAGCGTCATCCCGGCATGGAAGCGGTCGGGGGAGAGGGGCAGCAGGAACTGCACGCCGAAGCCGCCCTCGAAATAGCGGACCAGCCGCCCCGGCGTGCTGCCCACCGTGACGGCGGCGCCGAGAGGCAGCGGCACCGGGCAGGAGATCGCCACGCCCGACATCGAGATGTCGATGAGGCGTGCCCTGATCTCGCGGCCGCTCTCGACGCGCAGGATCACGGCCGTGTTGGTCGGGACGAGACGCTCGTGCGAGCGCCCCTCCGGCAGCCCCAGCATCTCCCGGTTGGCCAGCCAGGTGAGCTGGGAGGCGAGCTTGTCCCGCTTGCGCGGCGTGGCGTTGAGCTGGACCGCAAAGCCGTCCGCGCAGGGGCGGGCGATCACGCCTTCGATCCGGCCGATATGCTCCAGGTAGAGCACCACGCGTTCGCCGACTTCGCCCTGCACCGCGCAGGTCAGCCGCACGCCGCCCGGCGACATGTCCACCGTCTGGCAGGGGTACTCCCGACGATCGGCCAGCATGTAGCGGCCGAGCACGGCGACCCGCACGCGCTGGTGCCGGCGCTGGTCGGCCGCACCGCGCGCCGGCTCGGGGGGCGCCCCGCGTCGATCTGTTCCGGCGGTGGCCGCGACCGCGATCATTCCGAGATAGGTCCTACGCCGAGATAAAGGCCGGTACAGACTAAGCTCGGACTGTTACGAAACCCTTTTTTCCTGCTTCTGCGTGTTTCGGCCCTGTAGAAGCATTCACTATCGGACGTTGCCTCGACGGGCGCGATCGACTTTCGCCGTGACGGTGTTCTCGGATTCCCGCGCGGATCCGCTCGTGGCAGCGAGCGTCATCCCAGTGAATCTTCGAATGAATACAATCCTCAGGCGCGTCCGCCGGCGTGGACGAGGAGGTGACCGTGGCGCACCGGTCCGGGATAGGTGGCGCTCGTGCGCACGGCGGTGCGGGCGGGCGGCCCCGCCTCGGGACGGCGGCTGGGCAGGATGCGTAGGGAGGTTGTCTCGGCTTCCATCAGCGGGCGCAGGCCGAGCCAGTGCGGCGCACCGTCGAGGCTCAGGGTGCCGAGGGCGCGGACCTGGGTCCGGCCGCGGTGGCGCAGGGGCAGGAGCAGGAGTTCGAGGTCCGCCGCCTCGCCGGCCGCATTCGTGCCGCGCAGGCCCGCCACGACGCCGAGCGTGTCGCTGGCGACGATCTCGACGATCCGCCAGGGATCCGGGGCCCGGGAGCCCCAGAGCCGGGCGAAGGGCTCACCCTTCAGTTCACGGCCATACAGGGCGCAGACCCGCGTCCCTGCGAGCCGGATCGTCGCGGAACGGGCGAGCATGTCGAGTTCCAAAATCAGGCTGTCGGCGAGAAGGTGCCGGATCTCGCCCGGCTCGATCTCGGCGCGCTCCGGAGCAGCCCGCTCTCCGCGCAGGCGCTCCCAGTAGGCGTGGAGCATGCGGCTGGTGGGATGTTTCATCGGTGTCCCGATTCTCAACGCCTGTGGTTCATCCCCGGATCACTCTGGCACATCCGCGCGGGTGTGACGGGCCGATCCGGGCGCTCACCGCGTCTGGGCGCATGGGCCGTGCCGGCCCGGTGCGTCCGCGCATCGCTGGACCGACCGGCGACGCGCGGCCCGGGGGTTAGCGCGTCAGGGCCGGCGACACAATCGTCGCACCCCGCGCGGCGCTCAGCCGTCATCCGGGGCGGAACCGGTGCGAAGACAGATGGGCGCCGTGTGATGGACTGGTATCCTCTGCGTCTTTGCGAGCTTCAATACGTCGCCGGGGCTTGCCCAGTCGCGCCGCGCCCCGACATGGTGCCGCGATGGATGCCTCCCCCGACTTTCCGCGGCAGAGCCGCGTGCCCGTGTTCAACATGCCGGGGGTTGTCACCCTCGCGATCGGGCTACTTCTGGCGATCCAGGCGGTGCGCGAGTTCCTGCTGCCGGACACCTGGGACATCCGCCTCGTCCTCGATCTGGCGCTGATCCCGGCGCGCTGGACCCTCTGGTTCGATCCCGGCCAAGCCACCGAGGTGATCCGCGCGGCCGCCGATACGGGCGATCCCAGCCTTGAGGCGGCCCGCGAGGCCTTCGCCCGCTACATCGTGGGCGAGCACGCCCTCCAGCCCTGGACGCTCGTCACCTACGCGCTGCTGCACGGCTCGTGGATGCACGTGATCTTCAACAGCGTCTGGCTCGCGGCCTTCGGCGCCCCGGTGGCGCGCCGCTGCGGCGCCCTGCGCTGGTGCGTCCTCGCCCTTGCCGGCACCGCGGCCGGGGGCCTGTTCCACATCCTGATCGATCCCCTGGGCGCCGGGCCGCTGGTCGGCGCCTCGGCGGGGATCTCGGCCCTGATGGCCGCCGCCGCCCGCTTCGTGTTCCAGCCGCCGGTCTCCGGCTACGGCGCGCCGGCCTGGCAGGTGCCGCCGGCCCGGCCCGCCGAGACGATCCCCGAATTGCTGCGCAACCGGACGGCCGTGTCGTTCCTGGTGATCTGGCTCCTGACCAACCTGCTCTTCGGCCTCGTCAGCATGCCGCTGGTCGGCGAGAACGCCGCCATCGCCTGGGACGCGCATCTCGGCGGCTTCATCGCGGGCTTCTTCCTGTTCCCCCTCGTCGACCCTCGGGAGCCGCGGCGGCACTGAGCACCTTGCCATCCGGCCGGATCGGTCACACACTCGCCACAATGTGAACGCGCCGGGCCCAACCCGGCCGAGAACGCAATCAGGGCGCCGCGGGCTGACGGCGTACCGGACGCGTCACAAGGGAGAGAGCCATGACCGTCGCACGCATCCTCGCCGAGAAGGGAAGCTCCGTCGTCACCGTGAGCCCCGACAAGACACTGGAGGACGTGATCCAGATCCTCGCCGACAAGCGGATCGGTGCCCTGGTGGCCGCCCATGCCGACGGGACGGTGGCGGGCATCATCTCCGAGCGGGACATCATGCGTGCGCTGGCCCGGCACGGAGGCTCGGCCTTCGACGCGCCGGTCTCGGCCCATATGACCACCGCGGTCACGACTTGCGGTCGGAGCACCACGATCGAGGAGGTCATGGCGCTGATGACCGATGGGCGCTTCCGCCACGTGCCGGTCTGCGAGGACGGGCGGCTGATCGGCCTCGTCTCGATCGGCGACGTGGTGGCGCGCAAGATCGCCTCCGTCGAGGCCGAGCAGCAGGCCCTGCGCGACTACATCACGATGGCGTAGGGGCGCGAAGCCTCACGTCTCTCGCGCCCTCCGCCCCCGGGCTTCACCGGTTCAGAGCAGGCGGCCGGTGCCGGAGCGCGACGCGCGCGCCCTCTCCCGCACGGGAGAGGGGACCTGCGCGTCTCCGCGTCGACGGACGAGCGGGCCGACAGCTCAAGCCCATGATCGCCCGCGGTCCGTTTCACGCCTTCACGGGATCGAGGGTGACGTGCCAGAGGTCGGTGTCGGCCGCGTCCTTGAGGGTCACGGTCATCTGCTCGGTCCGACCGTCCACCGCCACGTGCCCGAAGAACTGGTAGCCGGCGGCCGGCGACAGGTTCACCTGACCCTTGTCGGGCGCCTTCACGAAGCGCAGCTGCGGCCCGAACGTGTTGTCCAGGGCGTTCGGCCCGAAGGTGCCCGCGTGCAGCGGGCCGGAGACGAACTCCCAGAACGGGTCGAAATCCTGGAACTGCGCCTTGTTGGGGTCGTAGTAGTGGGCGGCCGTGTAGTGCACGTCGGCCGTGAGCCAGACCGTGTTGCGGATCCCCGCGCTCTTGATGAAGCGCAGGAGGTCGGCGATCTCCAGTTCGCGCCCCAGGGGCGGCCCGTCGCCCTGCGCCACCGCCTCCGAGCCGAAATTCCGGTCGACGTCGTAGGTCACCACGAGGCCGAGGGGCATGTCGGCGGCGATCACCTTCCAGGTCGCGCGGGAGTCGAGCAGCGCCTGCTTCAGCCACGCGAGTTGCTGCGGCCCGAGGAAGTGGGATTCGGGGCCGTACTCCGTCTGCTTGTTCTCGCCGTTCGGCCCCCGGTAGGAGCGCATGTCGAGCATGAACACGTCGACCAGCGGACCGTAGGCGATCTTGCGGTAGACCCGGCCGGGTTCCGCCGGCTCGAAGCGCATCGGCATGTACTCGTGAAACGCCTTGGCCGCCCGCAGCTGCAGGGCCAGGACGTTCGGGTCGGAGTATTTCTTCTTGAGGTGCTCGGCCCGGGTGAGGGGTTCGCCCGGCCACCAGTTGTTGGTGACCTCGTGGTCGTCCCACTGCGCCAGGATCGGCACGGCGGCGTTCATCGCCAGCACGTTCCGGTCGGTGAGGTTGTACTTGTGCCGGCCCCGGAACTCCGCGAGCGTCTCGGCGGGCTTGGCCACCTCCTCGGTGACCCGGTTGCGCCACAGGCTGCCGTCGGGGAGCTTCACCTCGGACTGGATCGGCCCGTCGGCGTAGATCGTGTCGCCGGAATGGATGAAGAAGTCCGGCCGGTTCTTCAGGATGGCCGAGTAGATCGTCATGCCGCCGCGGGCCTCGTCGATGCCCCAGCCCTGGCCCGCCGTGTCGCCCGACCAGCAGAACGACACCGTGCGCCTGTCCGCCGGCGCGGTACGGAACCGGCCGATCTGAGCCGGTCCGACAATCGTCGGGGCGGCGATGTCCTGGAGGCGGACCCGGTAGAACACGTCCTGGCCGGCCGGCAGCCCGGTCAGGGCCACCTTCACGGTGCCATCGGTCTCGGGCAGGGCGTCGGCGAAGACGCCGCCGCGGATGTCGGAAAAGCTCTCGGTGGTCGCCCATTCGACGATCGCCCGGGCGGGCCGGTCGGAGCGCGCCCAGACGACCGCCGAGTCGGTGCCGACATCGCCCGATTGCAGGCCGTGTGTGAGGACCGGCCGGTCGGCGGCACGGCTCAGGCTGGGGCGCCCGAGGCCGGAGGCCAGCCCGACGAGGCTCGCGCCCCCGGACAGCAGGATCTGACGGCGACTCGTATACATTGGAAGCCCTCCAGTATGCAGGGCGCCCATCGCAGGCGGTCGCGACAGCCGGATGACGGGCGGGCACGCAGGCGGGCTGGATCGGGTCCCGACAGCCTCACGCCCGAGCCGCGGCACCTTCAAGCATAGTGCGGATCCGGGGCAGGGCGGCCCGGGCGGCGCGGTGCCCCAGAGCAATGCCCTCCGCGGCGCGGTGGAAATCGAACAGCCCGAAGGCGCCGAGATCCGGGCCGATGGCGACGTCCGGCGGGTCGCGTTCCAGCCGCGCCCGCGAGATCCGATCCTGGGTGGTGTTGAAGGCGTCGAGCACCACCCGGGCGATGCCCGGTACGGCGAGCTCGGGCTCGGGACGGTCGAAACCCGGCAGGCGTCCGCGCACCACCTGCAGAAGGCCCCGGCGCGGGGGCGGATGCGGCGCCTCGCGCACCACCGGACCGCCGGTATCGCCGTTGAGGTTCACGCAGATGACCAGGTCGGCACCCAGCGCCCGGGCCAACGCCACCGGCACCGGGTTGACCAGAGTCCCGTCCATCAGCACGCGGCCCGCGTGGGCCACCGGTGGGAACAGGCCGGGAATCGCGTAGGAGGCGCGCACCGCATCCACCGCCGGGCCCTCGGTGAGGCTGATCTCGTCGCCGGTGCCGTACTCGGTGGCGACGCAGCCGAAGCGGATGGGCAGCGTCTCGATGCGGCGCGCGCCGAGATCCGCGGCGAGGCGCTGGCGCAGGCGGTTGCCGGCGATCAGGCCGGAGCCCGGCAGACGGGGATCGATGAGCCCGACGACGCGGCGCCGGGTCAGCGCCCGGGCGAAGGCTTCGAGCCGGTCGAGGCGCCCGGCCGCGTAGCAGGCGCCGACCACCGCGCCGATGGAGCAGCCCGCCACAACGGTCGGATGGATGCCGGCTTCCTCCAGGGCACGGATCACCCCGATATGCGCCCAGCCCCGGGCCGAGCCGCCGCCGAGCGCGAGCCCGACCCGCGGTCCGGCACTCGGCGACGGCCGGACCGGCTCGACGGTTCCGGGAAGGAAATGGGGATCGGCGGATTCGTCTTGCCACCGTGTGGCAAGAGGGTGGTTCATCGCCCGGCGGCCTTCAGGACGACCTGGCCGTCCGCCTCACGGACGACGCTGCGGTAGAAGCAGTCCCGCCGGCCGGTGTGGCAGCAGCCGCCGTCGCCCCCGACCTCGACGCGGATCAGCAGGGCGTCCTGGTCGCAATCGACCCGCATCTCGACCACGCGCTGGATCTGACCGCTGGTCGCCCCCTTGTGCCAGAGTTCGCCCCGCGAGCGCGACCAGTACCAAGCCTCGCCGGTCTCGAGCGTGCGCGCCAGCGATTCGGCGTTCATGTGGGCGAGCATCAGCACCCGCCCGTCTTGCGCGTCCACCGCGATGCAGGCGACGAGCCCGTCGCGGTCGAATCGGGGCGTGAGGGCCGTACCTTCCTCGACCTCGGCGCGGGTGCCGGGGGGAGCGAAAGCGATGTCGCGGGCAGTCATGGGCAGGTCGTCGCCTGAGGCTACTTGGCGCCGCCGCGCACCAGGGTCAGGAAGCGGACCTGCTCGTTGGCATTGTCCTTGAAGACGCCGCGGAACTGGCTGGTGATGGTCGAGACGCCGGCCTTCTGGACGCCGCGCATCGCCATGCAGAGATGCTCGGCCTCCACCATCACGGCGACGCCGCGGGGCTTGAGGATGCTCTCGATCACGTCGGCGATCTGGGCGGTCATCGTCTCCTGGGTCTGCAGGCGGCGGGCGAAGGTGTCGACCACGCGGGCGAGCTTCGACAGGCCGACCACGCCCCGGGTCGGGTAGTAGGCGATGTGGGCGAGGCCCATGAACGGCACCATGTGGTGCTCGCAATGGGAGTGGAACGGGATGTCGCGCACCAGCACGATGTCCGAGTAGCCCTCGACCTCCTCGAAGACGCGTTCGAGGAGCTTCTCGGCATCGACCCCATAGCCGCCGAACAGCTGCTCGTAGGCCTTGGTCACCCGGGCCGGCGTGTCGAGCAGGCCCTCGCGGGTCGGATCGTCGCCGGCCCAGCGCAGGAGCGTGCGCACGGCGGCCTCGGCCTCGGCGCGGCTCGGGCGGCCGGTCTCGATCCCGTCCGGGACGCGGGTGGCGGAAGCTGGCTCGGGCGCGACCTCGATGGGACGCCCGTCATCCACCGGCCGATTGTCATTGCGCATGCCGTTCAGCCCTTGCCCATCACTCCCGTTCCGGCCGAAACCCTGGCCATCGCCCTGGTAGGACAAGGATTTGAGCGCGGCATCCATGGCATCTCCGGCCCGCGCGATGCGGGACTTCATCGGGGTGCTGTCGGGCTTTGCGTACATCGTCGGATCGGGTCGGGCGTTCGAGGGAAGTTCCCGGGCTCGAAAAGGTTTCAAGCCGGCGCCCCGGGATGGTCTAAAGCCGTGAGCACCACCGTGGCCGTGGGCGCGACCCTGGTCGACGGCCCGCCTCCTCGCGAAGCGACCGTACGGCGCCTATATCATCGTTCGCGGGGCAACGCGCAATGCGCGATGCACGCGGCAGAGTCCCGATGGGATTGACGCCTCCGGTTGAGGACCCGATGCTCGACGATATCTACAACCGCCGTATCCTGGAACTCGCCGCCGACATCCCCCGGCTCGGTCGGCTGGAGAACCCGGATGCCAGCGCCACCGCCCATTCCCGCCTCTGCGGCTCGACCGTGACGGTCGACCTCGTCCTCGGCGAGGACGGCCGGGTGACGGATTTCGCCCACGAGGTGAGGGCCTGCGCCCTGGGCCAGGCCTCCTCGTCGCTGATGGGCCGGCACGTGGTCGGCACCACGGCGGAGGAGCTGCGCGGCGTCCGCGAGACCATGCGGGCGATGCTCAAGGAGAACGGGCCTGCGCCCGATGGCGCCTGGGCGGACCTCGCGGTGCTGGAGCCGGTGCGGGCGTTCAAGGCGCGCCATGCCTCGACGCTCCTGACCTTCGACGCGGTGGTGGACGCCCTCGATCAGATCGCCGCCAAGCGACGGGCCGCCTGAGGGCATGGTCCGGCGCGCCGCCCATTGGGCGATCCGCCTGTATCAGCTCACCCTGTCGGGTCTGATCGGCCGCCAGTGCCGTCATTGGCCGAGCTGCTCCGAATACACCGATACGGCCATCGCCCGGCACGGGGTCTGGCCCGGCGGCTGGATGGGCGTCGCCCGGATCTGCCGCTGCGGCCCGTTCGGAACCCACGGGATCGATCTCGTGCCGGAGCAGCTGCCCGCGGGATCGGCGTGGTACCGCCCCTGGGCCTATGGCCGCTGGCGCGGCGTCGAGGCGCCGCCGTCACCCTTCGCCTGTGAGGCGGTGGCGGAGGGGCGTGGAGCGGACGCGCGGTGAAGGTCGCGATCCCGGCCTGTTTCAGCTGAAGCAGCAGGCGACGGGGTCGATGCTCCGGCACCCGATCAGCCCGTAGCTCCGACCCGTCCACTAGGCCACGTCGACCCGGTACGGGATACGGTCCGCGAGCCGGCGGCGCTCGCCGTGCGACCGGCCGCAACCGAAGGCTTCGACCCCGGTTGTCCTTGCGGAGAGCCCGGCATGTCCGCGGCTCACGGCGAACCGGAGCGGGCACAGAATGTCCACCGAATTCAGAGGCAAGACGCATATCGACATCTATGACCGCGCCATCCGCGAGGAGTGGGCACAGCGCTTCGGCGTCAGCGAGGAGCGGCTGCGCAAGGCTGTGACCATGGTTGGAAGCCGGATCACGAGCGTGGCCGCCTATCTCGACAAGCCGGCCTCCTGAGCGCGGTGGCATCGTGGACGTGCCCCCCGATTTCCGACCGCCCCCGGAGCTTCCGGCGGCGGTGACGCCGTCGGTTGAGCCCGGGCCCTCGTCCGGATCCGACGACGCTGTAACCCAGCCTCCGGCCAGGTCGCCCGATGCCCTCACGTTCGAGCAGATCCGCGAGCGGGCCTACGAACTCTGGGAGCGCAACCACCGGCCGGAGGGTTTCGAGATCGAGTTCTGGCTGCTGGCCGAGCGGGAATTGCGCAAGGAGCGGGAGCGCCGGAAGAGCGCGGATCGGCCGAACCATCCGGCATCCGGTTCGCCGCCGGCCTGAGCGGCGGTCTAGCGAGACCGGGGCATCATCCGCCATCGACCAGGCGGCGCGGGATGACAGCCCCCGGGGCGCGGCATCTGGTCGGCGGGGCCGGCTTGTGCGAGATCGGCGGAGGGCCATCACAAGGTCGCTGGGGATCGCCCGCATGGCCGCGCAACGCGCAGGGCGCGATCTGCGCTGGGCCTTGCGCGATCCGCGCGCCGTGAGAAACCTTCGGCCCCGAAGGCCCGGTCTCCACCGCAACGGGCCGTCCGCTCACCCGTGCGACAGGAGCCCCCGTTGAAGCCCTCCGTCCCCGCTGCCCGAGCCCGGCCCGGTGCGAAGACGGGACCGGTCGCGTGACCGGTCTCGCCGCCCTGAACGACATGGATGCGCCGGCCTTCGAGGCGCTCCTCGGCAGCGTCTTCGAGCATGCGCCCTGGGTGGCTCGGGCCGCCTGGGCCCGGCGGCCCTTCGCCGGCATCGCCGATCTGCACGCGGCGATGATGGCGGCGGTGCGTGCCGCCCCCGCCGAAACCCGCCGCGCCTTCCTGAACGGCCATCCGGAACTCGCCGGGCCCGAGGCCCGCGCCCGCAGCCTCACCGCGGATTCCGCGAGCGAGCAGGGGAGTGCGGGCCTCGACCGCATGGGCGAGGCCGACGCGCAAGCCTTCGACCGCCTGAATGCCGCCTACCGGGCGCGTTTCGGCTTCCCGTTCATCATCGCCGTTCGGGGCCGGGGACGGGCCGAGATCCGGTCCATCTTCGAGGCTCGGCTCGGCCGGGATCCGGCGGTCGAGGAAGCGACCGCGCTGGAGGAGGTCGCCCAGATCACGCGGATGCGCCTGGACCGCCTGATCACGCCGTGAGACGACCCACGACGCGACGGTCCCGGAACCGGCTCGGGTCTCAGGCCTCGATCGACGACCGGGCCTCCTTCACGGCCGCCTCGAAGGCGACGAAGGCCGTGGTCGCCTGATCCCAGGCCTGGCTGCGCACGTGGCGGATCAGGGCGGCTGCCTGTTCGCGGGCCTGCGCCAGCGGCCGCTCGATGGCGGCGGCGCGCGTCGAATCGGCGGGGATCCCCTCCGGCGGCGTGTCGGTCGAGCGCATCCCGACCAGGGTCGCCGCGATCGCGCGGCGCCAGGCCGCGCAATCCGCCGAAAGGCGGATCACTTGCTGATCCGCGCTGGTCCCGATCTGGCGATCGAGCAGGGTGCGCCCCAGATCCTCGATCCGACTCAACTGCGCCAGGGCGTCACCGATCTCCCGGCGCGCCTTGTCGGTGCCTTCCGCGATGCGGCCGACATTCTGGGCGATGTCGCCGGTGGCCTGCATCTGCTGGCCGAGGATCTCCGAGGCCTCGCGCATCTGCGCCGCCACATTCGCCACGGCGCCACTCTCGGCCTCGACGCGGGCATTGGCCCGCATCATCGCGGAGGCGCCGGCCTCGACCGCGTTGCGGCTGCGGGTCACCGCGGCCTGCATCGCCGCCATCTCCTCGCGCAGGCCGCTGACCCGCGCCCGGATCTCGTCGGTCGCCTTGGCGGTCTGCGCCGACAGCGTCTTGACCTCCGCGGCGACCACCGCGAAGCCGCGGCCGGCCTCGCCGGCCCGTGCCGCCTCGATGGTGGCGTTGAGCGCCAGCAGATTGGTCTGGGCCGAGATCGCCGCGATGGTGCCGGCCATCTCCTCGATCCGCAGGGCGGCGGTCGAGAAGCTGTCGAGCCGGCTGCCGATCTCTTCAGTCCCCTCTTCGATCCCGCGCATGCCCTCGGTGGCGCGGTGAAGGTCGCCCACGCAGGTGACGATACCGGCCCGGGCCGTCTCGGCAGTCTCGGCCGCCGAGGAGGAGCGGGCGGCGATCTCCCCCGTCGTCGCGGCGAGTTCCTCGCTCGCTGCCGCGATCAGACGGGCCTGCTCGGCGGTGCCGGAGGCGTCGTGGGTCATCCAGCCGATGGAGGTCCCGGCGTCGGAGGCGGAGGCAGACAGGCGCGCCAGGAGCGACAGCCACTCGCGATCGACGGTCGATTCGGGTTCGGGACGCAGAGGTTCCACGACCAGCGCCGCCGCCGGAATCGTGGACGGCGCAGGCGTTATGACCGGGGTTGCGACCGCGTCAGAAACGTGACGCTGCCGACGCAAACTGAACATGCGGGACACTCCGATATCCGAATCGAAGCGGACCCTCGCACAGAACCTTCAATCAATGGTGAAGGATAACCGGATCTGCCCGCCGCCGATATAGCACTCTGCGGAAGTGCAATCGGCGGCGCTGCCAGAGGTTGCGACTCCAGATATGGATCTATCTGGAGGCGCAATGCTTCATTCGCCCGTCAGAGCGGCCTTGGTGCGCGACCACCAGCCCGCGCGCTTGGGACGGTCCGGATCGGCGGGCGGCGTCAGAACCACCGCCACGGGCTCCGCGGGGACCTCCGCCGGGCCAGCGGTCGCGGCGTCCGGCGCAGCGGCGGGCTCTCGGTCGGCCGGCGCAGGGGCTTCGGCTTCCGCCACCGGCAGATCCACGGCGGTCTCGGTGCGGCCGGCCGCCGGGGCGGCCTCAACCGCCTCCGCCACCGCCTGGGCGCTCACCGGCTCTTCCGCCGACAGGGCCACCGTCTCGCCCACCGCGTCGGGAGCATCCTCCGTCTCGGCGGCGTCCCGCGTGCGGCCCTCGCTCCGTCCGCGACCGCCGCGGCGTCCGCGGCGGCGGCGGCGTCCGCCCTCGTCCTCGGCGCGGGCCGCCTCGTCGGGGCCGGCCACGGCCTCATCGGTCTCCCCGGCCTCGGCTGCGACGGCCTCGGCCGGCGCCTCGGCTGCGGCCGGCTCCTCGCCGTCCCAGTCCTCGTCCCGACCGTCCTCGTCCGAACGCTCGCCCTCCTGGCGATCATCGTCGCCGCGATCCTCCTCGGCGCGACCGTCCTGACGCCCGCCCCGGCGGCGGCGGCGGCGCCGCCGGCGGCGGCCTTCACCCTCCTCGCGCGTCGCCTCCTCGCGCGTCTCGGCGCGGCCCTCCTCGGCCTCGCCCTCGGCATCCGCCTCGACCTCGGCCTCGACCTCGTCGGCCTCCTCGTCCTCGTCCTCGAACTCCGTGGTGGGCGAGATCGCCTGGGCGCGCACGCCCGTCACCGGACCCTCGGCGCGCTGAGCCGGCTCGCCGCGGTCAAGCTGGAAGGCCGCGGTGGCGGCCAGCCGCTCGTCGGCCGCGATCGTGATGGTCACGCCGAAGCGCATCTCCAGCTCGCGCAGGTGCCCGCGCTTCTGGTTGAGGATGTAGAGGGCGACCTCGGTGCGGGTCCGCAGCACGAGGTTGTGGCTCGCCGACTTGAGCAGCGCCTCCTCGATGGAGCGCAGGATGTGCAGGGCCACCGAGGCGGTGGCGCGCACGAAGCCCGAGCCGCCGCAATGGGCGCAGGGGATCGAGGAGGATTCGAGCACGCCCGTGCGGATGCGCTGGCGGCTCATCTCCATGAGGCCGAAGGGCGAGATCCGGCCGACCTGGATGCGGGCGCGGTCGTTCTTCAGGCACTCGTTCAGCTTCTTCTCGACGGCGCGGTTGTTGCGCTTCTCCTCCATGTCGATGAAGTCGATGACGATCAGGCCCGCGAGGTCGCGCAGGCGCAGCTGGCGGGCAACCTCCTCGGCGGCCTCCAGGTTCGTCTTGAGGGCGGTGTCCTCGATGTCGTGCTCGCGGGTGGCGCGGCCCGAGTTCACGTCGATCGAGACCAGGGCCTCGGTCGGGTTGATCACCAGATAGCCGCCGGACTTCAGCGAGACGTGGCTGGAGAACATCGCGTCGAGCTGCTGCTCGACGCCGAAGCGGGCGAAGATCGGCGTCGGGTCGCGGTAGGGCTTCACGACCTTGGACTGGCCGGGCATCAGCATCCGCATGAAGTCCTTGGCCTCGCGGTAGGCGTCCTCGCCGGCGACCAGAACCTCGTCCAGATCCTTGTTGTACAGGTCGCGGATGGCGCGCTTGATCAGCGAGCCTTCCTCGTAGACCAGCGCGGGCGCCATCGAGGTCAGCGTCAGCTCGCGGACCGACTCCCACAGCCGCATCAGGTACTCGAAGTCGCGGGCGATCTCGGGCTTGGAGCGCGAGGCGCCGGCGGTGCGCAGGATGACGCCCATCCCTTCGGGCACCTCCAGATCCTGCACGACCTCCTTAAGGCGCTTGCGGTCGGCCGCCGAGGTGATCTTCCGGGAGATGCCGCCGCCGCGACCGGTATTGGGCATCAGCACCGAGTAGCGGCCGGCGAGCGACAGGTAGGTGGTGAGCGCCGCGCCCTTCGTGCCGCGCTCCTCCTTGACCACCTGAACCAGGATGATCTGGCGGCGCTTGATCACCTCCTGGATCTTGTACTGGCGGCGGTAGTGGCGGGGCCGCTCGGGGATCTCGGCCAGGGCGTCGCCGTTGCCGCCGACCTGGGCGATCTTGGGCTCGGCGTCGGGATCGTCGGAATCCTCGTCCGACTCGTCCTCATCCTCGTCGGACTCGTCCTCGTCGTCCTCCGACTCGTCCTCGTCCTCATCCTCGTCGTCGGATTCCTCGTCGTCCTCGTCGGACGCGTCATCCGCCTCATCGGCGTCCGCCGGCTCGGCGGTCTCCTCCGCGAGGGACTCGGCCGGCGCTTCGGCGACGGTCAGCGCCCCCGCCACGGCGATGCGGGCCTCGGCCTCGACCGGGGCGTCCTGCTCGGCGGCGTCGTCGTCAGCGACCGGCCCGGCCATGTCGTGCGCCGCCTGCGCCTCGGCAGGGGCGGCCTCGGCGGGGGCAGCGTCGAACGGCGCCTCGGCAGGGGCGGCCTCGGCGGCCTGCGCCGGCTCGTCCTGCGCCACGGGGATGTCGCCGGCGGCGGTCTCGGAGGCGAGGGCCTCCCGCACGGCCTCGGGATGCTCGGCGAGCGTATCGGGCTCGGCGGCCGGATCGAAACCGGCTTCCGTCCGGATCTCGGCCTGATCCTCGGTCTGGGACGCCTCGTGCCCGTCCTCGGCGCTCACGGTCTCGTCGGCGCCGCGGGCGCGGGCCTCGGCGCGGCGGCCGCGGGAGCGGCGCGGCGACCGGCGGCGGCGCTCCTCGCGCTCGCGGTGCTCCTCGGCGTCGCGGGCGTCCTCCTCGAGGAGCGCCTGCCGGTCGGCGAGCGGGATCTGGTAGTAGTCGGGGTGGATCTCGTTGAAGGCCAGGAAGCCGTGGCGGTTGCCGCCATACTCCACGAACGCCGCCTGGAGCGACGGCTCCACCCGGGTCACCTTGGCGAGATAGATGTTGCCGCGCAGCTGACGCCGGTTGGCGGCTTCGAAATCGAACTCCTCGACCCTAGACCCGTGGACCGTGACGACCCGGGTCTCCTCCGGGTGCATCGCGTCGATCAGCATTTTGTTGGCCATGTCGGACTCTCGGCATGGCGGCCGACGTCGTTCTCCGTGCCCGTGGTCCCGGCGGCGCCTCGCCCGACGTCAAACCTGTCGGGTGGGGTGCCGGCCTCGTCGCCGAGGCGGATGGGTTCGAGGGGAAATTGCCGTCAACCGCCGTTCGGCGCCCTGGGCGCCTGGGGTTGAAACAGGCCGGGAGGAGGGACGGACCGGTGCGACGCGCCTCTTGCGCCTCCGGGGCACGCGCAGCTCTATGCTGGGCCGTGCGTCCGTCCATCGTGGTCCCGACCTCGCGAAACAATCTCGGCCGATGGGGATCGGCCGTGAATTCTGGGGTGCGGCGGAGAAGCTCCGCCGCGTCGTGTGACACCTGCCCGATCACGGGCGACACCCGTCGCCGTCAGACGGACCGAAACGGCCCGCCGCGACACCGCGACCGTTTTCGCAAGGAATTCGGTCACGTCCGCGGGCCGTTGCGGCGACCGGCGGGACCGGAGAGGGGTCCTCATCATTACAGACCGCTGTGCGGATTTGGCAAGGGTCAAGCGTGAATAGATGTCACGGGGCTGTCATGGCGCGCGAGGGCGGAGCCGCCGTCCCTGCGTGCGCGGTCCTGCGTCGTAGCGCATCCCCGGGGCCCGGTGCGTGCGCGCGCGATGCCGGGGCGGCGATCCGACCGGGAGGATCCTATTCCGCCGCCGCGATCCGCGGCGCCACCCCGGCGAGCGCGGCGGGCTTCGGGCCGCCGGTCGCCCAGTCGAGCAGCTCGACCGTGTGGACGATCGGGATGCCGGTGCCCTTCCCGATCTGCGTGGCGCAGCCGATGTTGCCGGTGGCGATCACGTCGGGGCGCACGCGCTCGATGTTGGCGACCTTGCGGGCGCGCAGCTTCGCAGCCAGCTCCGGCTGCAGGATGTTGTAGGTCCCCGCCGAGCCGCAGCAGATATGGCCCTCGGGCACGTCCTTCACGGTGAAGCCCGCCCGCTTGAGCAGCGTCTTCGGCTCCAGCCGGATGCCCTGGCCGTGCTGCATCGAGCAGGCGGAGTGGTAGGCCACCACGAGGTCGTTCTCGGCCACCGGAGCGAGGTCGAGCAACGCCAGATACTCGGTGACGTCCTTGGCCAAGGACGACACGCGCCGCGCCTTCTCGGCATAGGCGGGGTCGTCGCGGAACATGAAGCCGTAATCCTTGATGGTCGTGCCGCATCCGGACGCGGTGACCAAGATCGCGTCGAGGCCCTTGGCGATCTCGGCGTCCCAGGCGTCGATCGTCTGCTTGGCATGGGCGTGGGCGGAATCCTCCTTGCCCATGTGGTGGGTCAGCGCCCCGCAGCAGCCCTCGTTGGCGTGCACCACCTCGATCCCGTGCCGGTTGAGCAGCCGGATCGCCGCCGCGTTGAAGTCCGGCCGCAACACGCTCTGGGCGCAGCCGCGCAGCAGGGCGACGCGCTTGGTCGCCGGGCCGCCCGTCGGCGGGAACCGGCCCGGCCGGTTGGTCGGCTCGCGGGGCGGCATCCCGGCGGGCGCCAGGTCGAGCATGGCGGCGAGGCGGTTGCCGACCCGCGGCAGCCGCGCCACCAGCCCGCGGACCGGGCTTCCGAGCTTGGCGGCGGCGAGGGCGAGGCGGAACCGGTTCGGGTATGGCAGGACCTGGGCGAGCAGCGTCCGCAGGAACCGGTCGCCGGCCGGCCGCGCGTAGGTCTTCTCGATATGGGCCCGGGCATGGTCGACGAGGTGCATGTAGTGCACCCCGGACGGGCAGGTGGTCATGCACGACAGGCAGGAGAGGCAGCGGTCGATATGCTTGACCACCTCCTGCGAGGCCGGCTTGCCGCCCTCCAGCATGTCCTTGATCAGGTAGATGCGGCCGCGCGGCGAATCGAGCTCGTCGCCGAGCAGCAGGTAAGTCGGGCAGGTCGCCGTGCAGAAGCCGCAATGCACGCAGGTCCGCAGGATCTTCTCCGAGGCCGCCATGGCGGGATCGGCGAGCTGGGCGGGAGCAAAATTGGTCTGCACGGTCTCTTCCTGCCTGCTCTCCGCCCCCCTTGCGGGGCGGAGTTCCGGGATCGCGGATCCCGCGTGGGGGTGGCGCAGGAGGCACCGTTGCGCCCGGTCCTCAGCCACCCCGTTCCTGGCCCCTCCCCGCGGGGGAAGGGGATGAACCTCAAACCTGCGCGTACATCCGGCCGGGGTTGAGCACCCCGGCGGGATCGTGCGCCGCCTTGATGCCGGCGGTGAGCCGCATCAGCGGCTCGGCCAGCGGCTGGAACACCGGCACGGCGGCGCGCACGGCGTCGGGGGCGCGGACCAGCGTGGCGTGGCCGCCCTGGGTCTTCACGGCCCGGCGCACCGCATCGGCGCCGGCATCGCCCTCGGCACCGGTGGCGAGCCAGATCAGGCCGCCGCCCCAGTCGAAGAACCAACGCGCGGGGCGCTCCGCCGCCACCGCCGCCGCCAGGGCCGGCCCGTGGGTCGGCGCGGTGGAGATCCGCCAGAGGGCGGCCTCCCGCGGCTCGGCGAGCGGCGCGGCGTCCCGCACGAACCGCCAGAGGGCGGCGCCGGCCTCGCCGTCCACGATCTCGGGCTGGCCGTAGCGCTTGAGCAGGCGGCGCAGCTCGCCCGTGCGGTAGTCGATGGAGTCGGAAAAGCCTTCGAGGCGCATCAGGGTCCGCGCCTCCGGGGCGCCGATCCCCGCCGGCAGATGCGCGGCGCCGGTGAGTTCGAAGGGCGAGCCGAGGGCCTCCGAAAGGGCCGTCACCGCCCGGGCATCGTCCAGCCCGGAGAAGACGAGGGTCGCCACGCGCTCGCAGGCCGGCAGCACCTTGAAGGTGACCTCGGTGAGCAGGCCCAGCGTGCCGTGGGCGCCGGCCATCAGCTTCACGAGGTCGAGCCCGGTGACGTTCTTCATCACCCGCCCGCCCGACTTGATCGCCTCGCCCCGCCCGTTGACGAAGCGCACGCCGATCAGGCTGTCCCGGGCCGCCCCGGCATTGATGCGGCGCGGGCCGGCATTGTTGATCGCCGCCACCGCGCCGAGGGTCGGCGCGCCGGAGCTGCCGTAGAGGCCGCGCAGGTCCATCGGCTCGAAGGGCAGCATCTGGCCCCGGGAGGCGAGCAGCGCCTCGACCTCGGCCAGCGGCGTGCCCGCCCGGGCCGCCACCACCATCTCGGCGGGTTCGTAGAGCGTGACGCCGGTCAGCGCCTTCGCGGAGAGCGTCGCGCTGTCCTGCGCGGGCCGACCGAGCCCCGTGGCGGTGCCGCCGCCCGCGAGCCGCAGGCGCTCGCCGCGCCCGGCGGCCGCCCGCACGATCTCCCCGGCCTCCGCCTCGGTGCCGGGCTCGTACACGCCCATCGTTTCCGTCCCGGTCCTGTTTGTATCCATTCCAGGACGGGTGTCGCCGGATCCGGCGGCGGATTCAAGCGGAGGTGGAGTCGCGGGGTTTCAGCGGGCGGGTTTCCTGTGCGGGGCTGCCGCGAAGACGCCTGCCTGGGGCCTGGAACCCTGCTCCGCCGCCAGGGTCCGCGCGGGACGCAGACGCGCCAGGACCTGACGGCGCAGGCCGGCGATGTCGAAGATCCAGACCAGCGCCCCGTAGAGGGCCGTCCCGGCCGGGACCAGGACCGCCAGCGCGGTGGCGGGCGGCAGGTGCCGGAAGGGGGCGAGCGCGAGGCCCATCGCCGCGCAGGCGAGGGCCGCGACGCCGATCTCCCCCCAGGGCAGCACGATCCGCTCGGCGCCGGTGAGGGCGCGCCAGCCGAGCCACAATCCCGCGGCGGCGAGCCCGGCGGTCTGCGCCAGGGCGACGCCGATCCCGCCCATCCGGTCCGGCAGGATCAGAAGGCCGGCGCCGTTCACCGCGAGGCCGACCAGGGCGGCGGCGACCACCGGCAGGGTCCGGCGGCGGATCTGGAAGACCGGGTTGAGGGCGTAGAACATCATCGACAGGCAGAAGAGGCCCGGCATCAGCACGGTGCTGTAGGTCTCGAACGGCCCGCGATAGGCGTCCGGCACGACCAGTCCCTGGAGGGCCGGCAGCACCGCCCAGAAACCGACCGCGCAGGGTGCCAGCAGGGCGAACACCGTGCCGGCATTGGCGGCGACCTGCGCCTCGGCGGCGGCGCGGCCGCTCTGCTCCTCCGCCTGCACGGCGAGCTGGAACAGGAGCAGGTCGAGGGCGGTGCCGAGCGTCGTCATCGCGCGCGCGGTGACGTCGGCGGCCAGTGCGAAGTAGCCGGCCTCGGCGAAGCCGGCATGGCTGGCGATGGCGCCCCGGTTCACGAAGGCGAGGCACTGATAGGCGGTGTTGGCGGCGATGAGCGGCAGGCCGTAGCGGGCGAAGACCCTCCAGGTCGCCGACAGGCGCGGCCGTTCGAAGGGCGTGTGCGGGTCGCGCAGGGGGTGGCGCAGCAGGAGCACCGCGAGGAGCTGGCTGAGCCCCGCCGCCGCCAGCACCCAGGCCGGCTGGGGCAGCCACCACGCCGCCGCCGCCATCAGGGCGAAGGACAGGACGTTCTTCACCGCGACGAGGCCGAGATAGAGCTTGCCGTCGAACCGGGCCCGGGCGAGGGCCGCGTGGTAGTCGAACACGCCGATGCCGAGCGCCGCGAGGCCGGTTCCGCACAGGACCGCCTCGCGTCCGTCGGCGCCGCCGGCGAAGCCGAAGGCCCCGCACAGGGCGGCGGCGGCCAGAAGCAGCAGGCCGATGCGCAGATAGGCTCGGTCGAGCCCATGGCGGATCCACGGCTCGTCGACGCGCACCCGTCCCGAGTAGAACCGCGTCGCCGAGAGGCGCAGCCACTCGAACAGCACCGTGTTCAGCACGATGGCGCCGGTGGTCGCGAGGGCGAACCGGCCGAAATCGGCCGGCCCCAGCAGCTTGGCGATCAGCAGGCCGAGGACGAAGTTGAGCCCCGCATTGATGACGAAGGCGGCGATCACGGCCATGGACGGCGTCTCATGCGCGGCGGGGTCGCCCCGCCCGTTCCCGCGCTGTAGCGCGCGAGCCGTAAGACTCCCCTAACCGGGCGAGATCGGGGCGGAGACCCGCGGGGCCTCCGACACCGTCCGGTCAGGCGGCCCGGACGGTGTCGAGGAAGCGCGTGACTTCGGCCGTGAGCGTCGCGGATTGGCGCGACAGCGCGGACGCCGCCGCCAGCACCGCGTCGGCGGCCCGGCCGGTCTCCTCGGCGGCCCCGGCGACGCCCAGGATGGTGCTGGTCACCGCACCGGTGCCGACGGCCGCCTGCCCGACATTCCGGACGATCTCCCGGGTGGCCGATCCCTGCTCCTCCACCGCCGCGGCGATCGCGTTCGCCACGCCGCTGATCTCCTCGATCCGCCCCGTGATCGCGCCGATCGCCGTGACGGCCCGGCCGGTCACGCCCTGGATGCCGGCGATCTGGCCGGCGATCTCCTCGGTCGCCCGCGCGGTCTGCGCCGCCAGCGCCTTCACCTCGCTGGCGACGACCGCGAAGCCCCGGCCGGCCTCGCCGGCGCGGGCGGCCTCGATCGTCGCGTTGAGCGCCAGCAGATTGGTCTGGCCGGCGATCGCCGCGATCAGCCCGATCACGTCGCCGATCCGCGCGACCGCGCCGCTCAGGTCCCGGACCAGCGTGCCCGTCTGTCCCGCCTCCGAGACGGCCCCTTGGGCGAGCTTGGTCGATCCCTCGACCTGCCGGCCGATCTCCTCCACGGAGGCCCCGAGTTCCTCGGCCGCCGCCGCCACCGTGTTGACGTTGGCGGCAGCCTCCTCGGCGGCGGCCGCCACGGTGCTGGACTGGCTCGCGGTCTGGGTCGCGGTGGCCGTCATGGTCTGGGCCGTACCCTGCAGGGCGGTGGCCGAGTCCGAGACCTGAGCGATGATGCCGCCGACCGTCTGCTCGAAGCGCTCGGCCATCGCCCGCAGGTCGGACCGGCGCCGCGCCTCCGCCGCCAGCCGCGCCTCGGCGGCCTCGGCTTCGAGCTGGCGGCTGCGGATCAGGTTGTCCTTGAACACCTGGACGGCCCGCGCCATCGCGCCGATCTCGTTGCGGTAGGCGCGCGCCGGGACCGTGGCGGAGGCGTCCCCGTCCGCCAGCGCCTGCATCGTCGCCGTCAGCGCCCGGAGCGGGCGCAGCACGCCGCCGAACAGGGTCCACAGGCCGAGGGCCACCAGCAGGATCACCGCCAGCAGCGCCGCGACGCTGTGCACGACGTCGGTCCGGGCCGCGTCGGCGAGAGTCTCGGCGCGCGCCACCATCGCGTCGAGGGCCGCGTCGCAGAGGGCCACGAGGGAGCGCTGGTTCTCGGTGTTGCGGTCGCGCAGCTCCGCGAAGGTGTGGCGCGGGGGCGTGTGCGTGCTGAGCGCGTCGAAGACCGCCTGCGCGATGGCCTTGGTGTCGCCCTCGAAATTGTCGGCCTTCGCCCGCACGAACGCGGCCCGCACCGTCTCCGAGACGTCGGTCGCGGCCTCGGTCGCGGCCTCGGTCGTGCGCCGCCACGCGGACAGAAGTTCGGTCCGCTCCTCAGCCGCCGCGACGGTCTCGGGCAGGGACCACGACGTTCCGGCGATCAGGGAGGTCTGCACCCGCACCGCGACGTTGCCGCTGGCGACGCGCGTGTCCCAGGCCGCCTGTTTGAGGGCGAGATAGCGCTCCAGGACGGGATCGGACCGGGGAATGGCCGCGTCGACCGCCTTCAGCGTGGCCGTCAGGGCCTCGAGCAGATCCTGGAAGGCGGCCATCGCGGCGTCCCGCAGCGCCGGCTCACGACGGGCCTTCGGCAGCCTGAGGGCCGCGTCGATGCGGGGGCGCAGGGCCGCCATCGCCTCCTGGGCCGCGTTCAGGCGATCGAGCGTCGCGCTGACCGTCGGCTCGGCCAGATCGCTCAGGCTGCGCTGAGCCTGGCGGTAATTCTCGATCAGCGCCTGCCGGCTGCCCGCGATGGTCGACAGGGTCTTCGCGTCCGCGGGCGCCTCACCCCCGAGGGCGAGGGTCGATCCGCGCTCCAGCCGCAGCGGCAGGATGGTCCGGAGGAGTCCCTGGCTCGCCTGCGTTAAGGTCACCGCCCTGACCGCACCCATCGCCTGCGCCCGCTCGTCGACGAGGGTCCTGACGGCATTGACCAGCGCCATGCAGGCCATGATGACGATCACCAGGGACAACAACGTCCGGATCGAGAAGCGCCCCAGCCAGCGAGTCATGGGTAAAGTCTCAAGGTCTGCGATGCTTTGTCTTAAAACGTTAGGTTTCTTCAGGCAATCGTCTGATGATGTGTTGTATACTTGCGATTTTATAATGATATTTTCATTCAGATTTTATAATAGAACGCGAATTTGATTGAGAGGCGAGTCAATTTACGGGGGTTGTGCCGAATTTATGAGCGCTGAAATCAGCGTGGCCTGGGCGGCGCGGCGGGGCTGCTCCCCGCGGTGGAACGGCGCGAGGCGGATCTGGCGCCCTGCGGTCGCATCCGCGAACGGCCCGAGGCCGAGCGCGGCCGGCCTGCCGGCGCCCTGCAGGAGCGTGCGGCGAAGCAGTCTCGGGCGGCGCTCGCCTGCTCGGCGTCCTGCTCGGTGTCCTGCCCGTCGGGCCGCCGCGTCCCCTCGTGATGACGAACAGGGCCGCGGGAGGGGACGGCTTCGATCGCATCCGGATGTCAACGTGATGGCTGCCGGCCCGCAGGCGGCCCGCGTATCGGCGGCAGCCCTGCGCGACGCCTACAGCCCGCGCTCGTAGCGCCAGGCTTCCATCCCGTCCTCGTAATAGTCCGGCCGCACGGCGAAGCGGGTATAGCCCCGGCGCTCGTAGAGGCGGATGCCGGCGCCGTTGTCGGCGCGCACCTCCAGCCGGAGCCGGTCGCAGCCCTGGCTGCGGGCCTGCGCCTCCGCCGCGTCGAGGAGTCGGCCGCCGAGGCCGAGGCCGCCGCGATTCGGCGCCACCGCGATCGACGCCAGCCGGGCGATCCGGCTGCTGCGCCGCCGCTCCAGCACCGCGGCGCCGACGAGGACCGGCGTCGGGTCCGCATCCGGCGCGTCGATCAGCGCCGCCAGCACGTCCATGGTGGGCGACAGGATCGCGTGGCGGATCGCCCGGCGCTCCGCCCGGTCTGTGGCGAAGGCGGCGTGCTCCAGGGCGACCAGGGCGTCGAGATCGGCGAGCGTGGCGGTCCGGATCGTCGGCTCGGGGAGCCCGTCGCCGACCGGGTTGCGCAGGGGGGCGCTCACGCCCGCGCCGTCGCGGTGGATCTGGTCGGCCCGGCCATCGCTTGCTTACCTGCGTGTTCTGCCCGCTCCGGTCAGATGCCCGCTTCCGCCCCGCTTGGGAAGCCCGCACGGCGCCTTCGGCCCGGTCGGGCTGCGTCGTTTTTGCAACGGGCCGCACGGGGTGTGGATTCCGGGCGGAAAAGCGGGCGGTCCGGGGCATCTTCCCCTTGCCGGGCCGGGCCTGTCTCCGTATATGCGCCGTGCCCAATTTCGCACGTGCCTGTGGCCGCGTGTCGGTTGGTGGGCATCCGGTCAACTGCCGGACAGCCGCCAGGGGTCTTAAAGGATCGATGGTCGCAAGGGTGGATCCCTACGGCCGGCATCCAGGTGGCAACACCGGACCCCGACAACAACCGGCAGCCGGAGGCGAAACCGGCGAACCCCGCTCTCCACGGGGGACGCAGCTTAAAGCAACGACGAACGGGCTTTTTTGGTCTCGTCGGCCCTCCACAGGCCGGCACCGAAGAGGCTTGTTTCTCTTTGCCCGGCGTGCGGTGGGGGTCATCCCTTCCAATCCACGGCAGCTTCCGGGTGCTCTGCGCCCGCACTGACGCACGCGTCTCCAAAGCGCGTGGGTCCGCGCGACGCATCGCCCCCTGACGCCGACGGCCAGTCCTGGCCGTCATCTTCGACAGCGCGCCCCGCGTAGGGCGCTCGCGAACCCGTGCCGGGAGACGACTATGACCGACCGCATCCGTGACTTCCTGCGCGTGCGCCGCGACCTCGGTCAGGACGAGGGCCCCGTGATGGTCCTCGATCTCGACGTCGTGCGTGACAACTACACCGCCTTCGCGCGCTCCCTGCCGGACACCCGCGTGTTCTACGCCGTGAAGGCGAATCCGGCCCCCGAGGTGCTGCGCCTGCTCGCCGAGATGGGCTCCTGCTTCGACACCGCCTCCGTCGCCGAGATGGAGATGGTGCTGGCCGCCGGCGCCACCGCCGACCGGATCTCCTTCGGCAACACGATCAAGAAGGAGCGCTGCATCGGCCGCGCCCTGAAGCTCGGCATCCGCCTGTTCGCGGTCGACTGCCAGGCCGAGGTCGAGAAGATCGCCCGGGCCGCCGTGGCCACGGACGTGCCGACCGGCGAGATCCGGGTGTTCTGCCGCATCCTGTGCGACGGCGCGGGCGCCGACTGGCCGCTCTCGCGCAAGTTCGGCTGCGTGCCCGAGATGGCCGCGGACGTGCTGGAGCACGCCCATCGCCAGGGGCTGGAGGCCTACGGCATCTCGTTCCATGTCGGCTCGCAGCAGGGCAACACCGAGGCCTGGGACGGGGCGCTCGGCTCCGCGGCGGCGATCTTCCGCGAGTGCGCGGAGCGCGGGATCGGCCTGTCGATGGTCAATCTCGGCGGCGGCTTCCCGACCAAGTACCTCAAGGCGGTGCCGGGCGTGGAGAGCTACGGCGAGGCGATCTTCCGGGGCCTGACCAAGCATTTCGGCAACCAGATCCCCGAGACGATCATCGAGCCGGGCCGCGGCATGGTCGGCAATGCCGGCCTGATCGAGGCCGAGGTCGTGCTCGTGTCGAAGAAGTCCGCGGACGCCGACGAGGTCCGGTGGGTCTACCTCGACATCGGCAAGTTCGGCGGGCTGGCCGAGACCATGGACGAGGCGATCCGCTACCCGATCCGCACCGCCCGGGACGGCGACGCGACCGAGCCCTGCGTCATCGCCGGGCCGACCTGCGACTCGGTGGACGTGCTCTACGAGCGGCAGCTCTATCCGCTGCCGGTCTCGCTCTCGATCGGCGACAAGGTGCTGATCGAGGGTGCGGGCGCCTACACCACCACCTACGCGGCGGTGGCCTTCAACGGCTTCCCGCCCCTTCAGCAGATCGTCATCTGACCTGCTGCAGAACCCCCCGGCAGCGTGTCGCTGCCGGGGGCGATCTCCCGCTGTCGCATCGACGGATCGCCTTCGGCCGTCCGTCGGAACCCACCGCTTCTCCCGCTTGCCGGCCCGGGGAGGGCACAGCCATGATCGAGATCCGCGCGGAGCATGTCCACGACGTCCCGGCGCGCGAGCGCCTGCTCGACGCGTGCTTTCCCGGCAACCGCCATGCCAAGACCTCGGAGCGCCTGCGCGAAGGCCGTCGGCCGGCCCGCGGCCTCGCCTTCGCGGCGATTCGGGGCGGCCGCCTCGTCGGCACCCTGCGGCTGTGGCACGTCGAGGCCGGGCTCGCCCGCCCGGCACTGCTGCTCGGCCCGCTCGCCGTCGATCCGGCGATCCAGGGGCAGGGGCTCGGCTCGGTGATGATGCAGGCGGCCCTCGGCCGGGCGGAGGCCCTCGGCCACGGCGCCGTGCTGCTGGTCGGCGACGCGCCCTACTACGCCCGCTTCGGCTTCGACCGGGCGCTCGCGGAGGGCCTGACCCTGCCGGGGCCGTTCGAGCGCGAGCGCTTCCTCGGTCTCGAGCTGCGCGCGGGCGCTCTGGCGGGCGTCGAGGGGATGGTCCGGGCGACCGGCGTGCAGTCGCCGGTGGGCGCGGTGGCCAACGAGGCGGGGGTGGCGCGACGACGCGCCGCCTGAACGGGGACGCCACGCGCCGCAGGGGTGAGATCGGCTTTCCCCAACGCGATTTCATCCCAGGGTGCCCACGTGAGCGGGCCTCGAAGGAGCCCTCGAGCCAGCCGCGCGAGCCCTGGAGGCCTCCTGCGCGGCCTCCCTGCGCTGCGGCACCTCGGGTTGCGGAGAGGGTCGGAGGGGCGTCCCTTCCGGATGGTGCAACCCGGTCATGCCCGCGACGGCGGCCGCGTCCACCCGCTTGGCCGGTCTCGTGCATTGCGCCCGGCGCCCGCGATCCCGCATAGACGGTCCGCCGGCCTCCCGGAGAAGGTTGCTCGACCGATGCAGATCGCCACGCCCTACCTGATGTTCCTGGGCGACGTGCCCGATACGCTGGCGGCCAAGACCGCCTACGGCATCAAGGACTGGCGCCCCGAATGGTGCGTCGGCCAGATGCGCCTGCCGGGCTGCGCCGCCGATCTCGGTATCCCCGACATGACCCTGCCGGAGGCCCTGGCGAAGGGCTGCCGGACCCTTGTGATCGGCGTCGTCAATGCCGGCGGCGTGCTGCCGGATCACTGGGTCAAGGAGATCGTCGCGGCGATCGAGGCCGGGCTCGACGTGGCGAGCGGCCTGCACGTCAAGCTCGGTACGATTCCGGCCATCGCGGAGGCCGCCGCGCGGCGTAACCGCCAGCTCCACGACGTCCGCCACACCGACGAGCGCTTCCCCACCGGCAAGGGCACCAAGCGGTCGGGCCGGCGCCTGCTCACCGTCGGCACCGACTGCTCCGTCGGCAAGAAGTACACCGTGCTCGCCCTGGAGCGCGGCATGCGCGAGCGCGGCCTCGACGCCGATTTCTGCGCCACCGGCCAGACCGGCGTGTTCATCTCCGGCCGGGGCGTCGCCATCGACGCCGTGGTGGCCGACTTCATCTCCGGCGCCGTCGAGACGATCTCGCCGGAGGCGGCCTCCAACCATTGGGACCTGATCGAGGGCCAGGGCTCGCTCTACCACCCGTCCTTCGCGGGGGTGAGCCTCGGCCTGCTGCACGGCGCCCAGGCCGACGCCTTCGTGGTCTGCCACGAGCCGACCCGCACCACGATGCGCGGCGTGAAGCACCCGCTCCCCACCATCCGCCAGGTGATCGACCTGACCGTCCAGCTCGGCAGCCTGACCAACCCGGCGATCAGGCCGGTGGGCATCGCGGTCAACACCCAGGCGCTTGCCGAGGGCGAGGCGCGGGCGCTCCTCGAGACGCTCGCGTCCGAGCACGACCTGCCCGCCACCGACCCGGTGCGCTTCGGCGTCGACGGGCTGGTCGACCGGATCGTCGCCGAGTTCCCGGAGATCTGACATGGCCCGTCGCCTGAGCCTCGCCGTCGAGCGCTTCCCGATCGCCGGCGCCTTCACGATCTCCCGCGGCAGCCGCACCGAGATCGCCGTCGTGGTGGCGACGCTCACGGACGGCGACACGGTCGGGCGCGGCGAGTGCGTGCCCTATCCGCGCTACGGCGAGAGCGTCGAGAGCGTCAGCGCGCTGATCGAAGGGCAGGCGGAGGCGATCGCGGCCGGGATCGGGCGCGATGCGCTGATGACCCGCATGGAAGCGGGGGCGGCGCGCAACGCCCTGGACTGCGCGCTGTTCGACCTCGAGGCGAAGCTCCAGGGCCGCCCCGCCTGGGCGATCGCCGGTCTGCCGGCGCCGCAGCCGGTCATCACCGCCTACACGCTGAGCCTCGGCACGCCGGAGAGCATGGAAGAGGCCGCCCGCAAGGCGGCCCACCGGCCCCTGCTCAAGGTCAAGCTCGGCGGGGTAGGGGATCCGGAGCGCATCGCCGCCGTCCGGGCCGGCGCGCCCGATTCCCGGCTGATCGTCGACGCCAACGAGGCGTGGCGGCCCGAGACCATCGAGGCCAACCTCGCCGCCTGCCTGAAGGCCGGCGTCGCGCTGATCGAGCAGCCGCTGCCGGCCGACGCCGATGCCCTGCTCGCCGAGATCGCGCATCCGGTGCCGGTCTGCGCCGACGAGAGCCTGCACGACCGCGCCGGCCTCGACGCGCTCGCCGGGCGCTACGACGCGATCAACATCAAGCTCGACAAGACCGGCGGCCTGACCGAGGCGGTGCTGCTCGCCCGCGAGGCGAAGGGGAGGGGGCTCGCGATCATGGTCGGCTGCATGCTCGGCACCTCGCTGGGCATGGCGCCGGCGGCGCTCCTCGCCGAGGGCGCCGAGTTCGTCGATCTCGACGGGCCGCTGCTGCTCGCTTGCGACCGCGACCCGCCGCTCCGCTACGAAGGCAGCCTGATGCACCCGCCCACGCCGGAGCTGTGGGGATAGGATTCGCCTCGCCTGTCACCGGCGGGGCGTCACAATGGGTTTGGGATTAGGTATACCAGAAGGCTTGCGTTCCGCCCGCCCGGCTGCCATCCATCGGCGGTGCGATGGGGCCGTGGCGTGGACGCGCTGTTCCCCGCAGCCAGACAACACAACAGCAGTCTTCAATGCTGGGGAGGAACGACGTGGCCAGAAACATCCTGATCCTGGGGGCCTCCTACGGCTCGCTCCTGGGGACCAAGCTCCTGATGGCCGGTCACAACGTGACCCTGGTCTGCCGCAGGAAGACCGCCGACCTGATCAACCGCGAGGGCACCGAGGTCCGGATCAAGCTCCGCGACGAGAAGGAGCACCGCGCGATCCACTCGCGCGACCTGCCCGGCAAGGTCGACGCCATGCCGCCGGAAGACGTCGACGTGTCGCGCTACGACCTCGTCGGCCTCGCCATGCAGGAGCCGCAGTACAACAACCACACGATCCGCGTCCTGATGATCAAGATCGCGGCGGCGAAGCTGCCGTGCCTGTCGATCATGAACATGCCGCCGCTGCCCTACCTCAAGCGGATCCCGGCGCTCGCCGCCATGGATCTTGAGGATGCCTACACCAATGCCGGCGTCTGGGACCGGTTCGAGCCGGGGCTGGTGTCGCTCTGCTCCCCCGACCCGCAGGCCTTCCGGCCGCCGGAGGAGGAGGCCAACGTCCTCCATGTCGGCCTGCCGACCAACTTCAAGGCCGCGACCTTCGCCGACGAGGCGCACAACACGCTTCTCCGCGAGCTGGAGGCCGACATCGACGCCGTGCGCCTCGACGGGCACGACGTGCCGGTGAAGCTGAAGGTGTTCGACTCGCTGTTCGTGCCGCTGGCCAAGTGGTCGATGCTGCTCACCGGCAATTACCGGTGCATCACCCCGGGCGCGCCGCAATCGATCCACGACGCCGTCCACGGCGACCTCGCGCGCTCGCGGGCGATCTACGACCATGTCGACGGGATCGCCCGGAAGCTCGGCGCCGATCCGGCCGATCAGGTGCCGTTCGAGAAATACGCCAAGGCGGCCGAGAGCCTGCTGAAGCCGTCCTCGGCGGCGCGCGCGGTGGCCAACGGTGCGCCCTACATCGAGCGCGTCGACCTGCTGGTGAAGCTGATCTCGCACCAGCTCGGTGATCCGAACGCCGAGATCGACCGCACCGTCGAGACCGTCGACCGCAAGCTCGACGAGCGCATCATCGAGGGCTGACGGGCGCCGTCGCTTCGCTCCGCCCCGGTATCACGGGCGCAGCGAAGCGATTCAGGTCGCGCGACATCGGCGGCCGTGGCGTCGCTGGATTGCTTCGCTGCGTTCGCAACGACGGCGAGCGGGCGCTGGAGCCGCTCCCCCGGAGCGCCTCGCGTCACGGGACACGGCGTTCTGGCCTTCGGTCATTCCGGCCCTCCCCTCATCCTGAGGGGCCGGAGCGCAGCGGAGGCCTCGAAGGAGGGTTACAGCCAGCCGCGCGATCCCCGGAGGGCTCTTTCGAGGCCGCTGCGCAGCACCTCAGGATGCGGGCGATGTGTGGGAGGGCCCTCCGTCAGGCGCAGCCCGACCGGGCGCGGCCCTCCATCACTCCGCCAAGTCCAGGAAATGCCGCCCCTGGCGGTCGTCGATCTCGATGATCCAGAGATCGGAATCGAACCGGATCTCCTTTGTCAGGCGCTCCTCCACGTCGAGCGGGCTGCCGCCGGTGACGATCCCGGCGAAACGGCGGTCGCCGCTCTCCTCGGCCTCGAACAGGGCCTGCGGCGCCGGTCCGTAGAGGTCGGCGCTGCCGTCGAGCCGGTCGACCTTCACGAAGATCGCACCCGCCTCCGCGGACCCGCGCCGCCGCAGCACGGCCGGGATGCCGGCGACATCCAGACGCCGCAGATGGGCCGAAACCCAGAAATCGGAGCGCAGGCGCATGCGTCTGTAGCCCTGTGAGGATCCGTTCGCCGCAGGGCCTGTGTCCCGGCGGATCAGCCGGATCCGGAACCCTGCGAGCGCCGGGTGGCGCGTCCTCCGCCATGCGCGAAAGCGCCGGTCCGGGCAACCGCCGGTGCACGGCCCGGCATCTCCATAACGGTTCAGGCGGCGGAATATTCCTTCAGAAAATCGAGTATTTATCGGGATTAAAATAGAATTTATCGATGTGCGACAACGCACATCTATAGTATTGTTTGCTGATTATCTGAGCAAAGGGCGCCCGAATTTGCATCTCACGATGATTTAAGGAGCACTCCGATGTGGAGAATGACCTCGCTTGCGGCGCTGATCGTCGCCGGCCTGTGCGGTGTTGTGCCGTCGGCCCACGCCCGTCCGGAGACGCTCATGGATTTACTGGGCAACCGCGATTCCGCATCCTGCCCGCGCTACCAGCGGACGCCGCAGGATCGCTGCAACATCGTCGTGCATCGACCCGGGGGTAATCCCACGCAGGACATGACCGGATCGATCGGACACGCGAAGTCCTGGCAGGCCAATGGCGGTCCACGCTGCAAGACGATCTGCCGGTTCACCGGCACGCAATACTGAGGGCCCGCCTCCGCGCTCTCACGCCGATCGGCACCCGCGCCGCAAGCGCGGCGGGGGTGCCGCCCTGTCTCGCTAACCGTGGCCGGCCCGGGCCATCAGCTCGCGCAGGGTCCGGCCCGTCGCCTCGCCGGTGACCGGCAGCTTGGCGCTGCGCTCGAACTTCTCGATCGCCGCCCGCGTGCCTGGTCCCATCGCGCCGTCGGGCTTCACCGCGTAGCCGAGCTTCGACAGCGCCTTCTGGGCCCGCATCACCGGATCACCGTCCTTCTCGGGCTTGGCGGTCTTGGCGGCGTCCTTCGTCTCCTTCGGAGCCGGCTTCGCGGCCGGGCGGACCGGCGACGCCTTCGGGGTGACCGAGGCGGTGGTCTCATCGGATCGGATCAGCTCGCCGATCGCGTCCCGGGCCGCCGGCTTGGCGGGCGCCGGCGCGGCGACACGTTCGGGATCGATGACGCGCACCGGATCCCGGGCCGCCTCCCGGACGGGCTCCTTGGCGGCCGGGGCCGCCTCGCGCGCGGCAGGCGCCTTCTGGGCGAGCTTGGGCAGGATCGGCGCCGGATGGCGCCCGGTCTGGTAGCCGAGGGCGTTGACGCAGACGAAGCCCGCCGCGCACAGGGCCGCGAGGCTGCCGAGAACGGTGCCCGGGCTGGTCCGGCAGGTGGCGCCCGTCGCCTTCAGCGCGCCGACGAGGACGGCACGCCAGTCGCCCTGGACGGCGGCGCGGCGCGGCGCGGGACGGCGTGCGCGGCTGGGTTCGCCCGGTACGGTGATCTCGCGGTAGCCTGACATCATGTCTCCTTCCGGGGGATCTGCCGATCAGGCGGTGCGGCGCAGGACCGGGTCGGCCGGGACCGAGGCGGCGCTCGGCTCCGCGTCGAACAGGCCGAGCGGCAGGCGCACCACGCGGCGCGACACCGGGGCGCCCCGCACGGCGGTGCGGATCGGGGCCGGCCCATGGTCGGCCGCCGGAGCCGGGCAGACGAGGGGCAGGGTTACGGTCACGACGGTCCCGGCCTGCGGGGCGCTCTCGATCAGCAGGGCGCCGCCGTGCAAGCCGACCAGGCCCTGCACCACCGAGAGTCCGAGGCCGGTCCCCTCGTGCTGGCGCTTGTAGCCGCCGCTGCCCGCCTGGAAGAACGGGGTCCCGAGCTTGGGCAGGTCGTCCGTACCGATGCCGACGCCGGTATCGGCCACGACGATGTCCAGGCTGCCCGCGCCGCGGCGCAGGGACAGGTCGACCCGGCCGCCGCGCGGGGTGAACTTCACCGCGTTCGAGATGAGATTGATCAGAACCTGCCGGCAGGCGGCGGGATCGGCGGTGATCTCCACCGGGCCCGACGGGGCGACGGTGAGGACGATGCCGGCGGCGTCGGCCTTCAGGCGCATCAGGTCGCAGCAGGCCCGAAGCAGGCCCGCGATGTCGAAGCATTCGGGGGCGCAGTCGAAGTTGCCGCTCTGGATCCGGCTCATGTCGAGCAGCGTGTTGACCACGCCGAGCAGATGGTGGCCGGAGGCGCCGATAATGCCGGCATATTCCCGCGCCTGGTCCGGGCCGAGGCTGACGGCGCCTTGGCCCGCCAGGACCTCGGAGAAGCCGATGATCGCATTGAGCGGCGTGCGCAGCTCGTGGGTCACGTTGGCCAGGAACCGGCCCTTGATCGCGTCGGCGCGTTCGGCCTCGGCGCGGGCACGCTCTAGCTCCACGGCATGCCGGTGGTGCTCGGTCATGTCGCGGGTGACCGCCACCACCGCCATGGCGGCCTCGTGCGGCCCGTGCTCGATCCGGTGGGCGCGCATCTCGGCGTGGATCAGGCTCGCGCCGTCGGGCCGGCCGGCCTCGGCCTCGACGTGCAGGCGCAGGGGCAGGGTCGCGGGCCGCCCGGTCGCCGCCACGTCGCTCACCGCCTTGAGGAAGGCCGGCCGGTCGGCGACATGGACCCGCTCCAGCAGCCCATGGCCGCGCAGCCGGGCCGGGTCGCTGCCGAGCAGCCGCGTGGCCGAGACCGAGGCTTCCAGCACGCGGCCGTTGCGGTCGTGCCAGGTCACGAGATCGTCGATCGCCGAGAGGAGCAGCCGGTCGCGGGCCTCGTTGTCGCGCAGCCGCTCGCGCCAGACGCCTTCGTTGCGCATGTGCTCCAGAGCCTGGGCGGCGACATGGCCGATCGCGGTGATCGCGAAGGCCGGGAGCGCGATCCCTGCCGAGATGTCCATGACCGGCAGGGCGCCGGCCCAGGCGCCGAGGGCCACCACGGTCAGCACGCCGAGAACCGCCATGACGGAGGCCGCGATCGTCGCGCGGAGCGAGCCTGAGACCAGCGCCTCGAGGGGGATCGCCACCAGCCAGACCGCGGCGGGCGAGGTGGCGCCGCCGGTGACGCCCGCCAGGGCGACGACGAGGCCGGTCAGGCCCGCCGAGGAGACCGCGTGGGCGATCCAGAGGGACCCGGTGCGGGCGAGCAGGACGGCGGCGAAGACCGGCAGCAGCAGGCTCGCGATCGCCAGGACCTCGAAGCCGGACGGCACCCCGCGCCAGAGCAGATAGGGCGGCAGACCGACCATCATGACGGCGCCGGTCGCCAGCCGCGACACCAGGAAGCGCTGGTGGCGCGCACGGGCCGGCGCATTGTCGGCCACGGATTCGTGGACGAGACCCGCGAGCCGGTCGTCGATCAACGACGTCAGGACAGTCTTAATGGTCAAGGTTGGCACGCGCCGCGCAGAATGCGTTCCCGCATCCGTCGCGCCTCCGGTTCGACTTCGAACGACTTCCGGACGGTCGCAGAGCCGGCTTAAACGAGTGTTGCGGGACTTGTCCGATTGATCGGGATGCTTTCCGCGAGGTAACCAGCCGATTGCGGACAAGCTTCATTCACCATCGCGCGGAAAAGCTCGGGTCGGTTGAGGCCCGGTTGAGGAAATCCGTCGAATGCTTCCGCTTGATCTCGAGCGGAGGAATCGTCTCATGACCGTCCTGCTGCGCGCCGCGCTGGTGATCGGCGTGCTCTCCTACTTTGCCTTGCTGCGAGCCGGGACGGATCCGGCCGCCGAGGCGAGACGGCTCGCCGACGCGGTGCCCAGCGCCCAGGCGGCGCTGCCGGCGGCCCTCGACGCGGTGCCAGCCGAGGCCCGCGAGCGGGCGGTGCGCGCCGTCCTGGCCCGCGGCCTGATGGCCGAACTGAGCCGCCGCGCCGCGGAGCCGACGGCCTCAACCGACACCCTTGAGGAGACCGATCGGCAGCCCGCTTGGCGGGGCGCCGATCCGCAGCGCGATCCGCCCGTGGATCCCCGCTGACGTCCGGCCCGTCAGGCCGGCTCCCCGCCGCCCGCCGCCCGGGCGCGCACCGGCAGGGAGGGGCGCTGCGCGGCGACGCGCTCTGCGCCCTGGCGCAGCTTCGCCTCCGGGCCGTGCAGCGGCTGATGGGCCTCGCCGCGCCCGCGCTCGGCGAGGGGCCGGTCGAGGATCGCGGCGATCAGGTCCCGGGAGGCTGGCCGGCTCACGGTGCGGAACAGCCGGACGAGGTCGGCCACCCGCTCGGCCGAGCGCGCGACACCCTGGTTGAGGGTCAGGAAGATGTAGACCGCCTCCTCCTCGTGCAGGCCGGCGGCCCGCAAACCCAGGGTCAGGAGGTCGTAGCGGGCGCTGGCGTCGGCGACCACGGTCAGGAAATCGCGCGGCAGGCCGAGGCCGTCGGCCAGGGCCGCCATGAAGGCCGGCACGTCGCGGGCGGCGGACAGGCCGGTCAGGGTCTCGCCAAGGCCGCGGGGCGCCGGCGGGCAGGGGCGCAGGGCGGCGGTCGCCTCGACGGCCCGGCCGATCACCGTGCGGCGGATCGGATCGGCGTGCAGGTACAGGGGCACGAGGTCGGCGGCCGAGACGTCGGGCCGGACCAGGAGGAGCCGGGCGAGGTCGGGGGCGCTGCGGCCGCGGTTCACGAGCCGCGCCAGGGCTGCCCCCCGCAGGGTGTGGCCGAGATTGGCGGCCAGCGCGCGGTCGATCTCGGGGCGGCCCTCGCGGGAGAGCTCGTCCACCGCCTCGCGGCTCAACCCGGCCCGGGCGGCGATGCGGGCGGCGATGTCCGATCCCTCGGCCAGGGCCGCCTCGATCAGGCGATGGCTCAGGGTCGGGGCCAGTTCCACCACCGCGTCGCGGGCCTCGCCGCCGCGCAGCGCGAGCGCCTCCAGCACCGCCGGCGGCGTCTCGGGGCAGGGGGCCAGCTTGCGGGCCACCACCCGGGCGGTCTCCTCATCCACCGTGGGGATCAGGCCGCAGGCGAGCGATTCGAAGATCTCGATCTCGGTCCTGTCCCGGGCCGCCGCCCGGACGAACAGGTCGGTCTGAACCCGGAGGATCACCGGCTTGAGATCGAGATTCTCGATGCGTGAGAGTTCGAGGAGCCCGGACAGGTCCGGCGGAGCATCGACGGATGGGGGCATGGAGGATCGGTTACGCAAGACTGCAGTAAGGTCACGCTAACCGCATCGACGTGAATCGACCTTTAAACCGCCTCCGCCGCGACCGTGCCGTCCTGCATCATGGTGGCCCGCGCGCGGCCCCGCTTCGGCCTCAGCGCGTCAGCCAGAGAACGAGGCCGAGCCCCACGGCCGCCGCGACGATGATGCCGACATAGAGCGGCAGGACCCAGGGCTGCCGCTGGTGCACGTAGCCCTTCGCCGCCCGCTCCGAGGGGGCACGCTCGTTCTGCCGGGCGATCCGGACCTCCTGGGGCGTCGGCGGCGTCCCGCCGGCCTCCTCGCAGGTCCCGAGCGGGGCCGCGCCGATATCCATGTGCGGGGTCTTGTCGGCGGTGCGGCCGCTGTCGATGTCACCCTTGAGCTGCGCGGCGGTCGGCGTGTCGGAATCCGGTGGCGGATCGCAGGGCAGGTTCGCAGGGGGCGGCGGGGTCTCGGATCGCAGCGTCATCGGGGGGACTCCAGTCTCCGGTCACAACGCCCGATGGGCCCGGTCGGCTGCGGCCAGGATGTCGCGGCTTTCAGGCCTCTCCGGCGCCGCGCTTCAGCAGCGGCCGCGCGAGCATTTGCCCCGCATCGGTGAAGCCGGCCGCCCTGCAGAAGGCGCGCAGGGCCTCCTGGTCCGGCGCCGCGGCCAGGAGCAGCCGGTCGCAGCCCGCCTGTCGCGCCGCCCGGCCGGCCGCCTTCAGCAGCACCCGGCCGATGCCCCGGCGGCGGGATTCGATCGCGACCGCGAGGCTGGTGATCAGGCCGAAGGGCCGCGGCGCCTCGAGGGTCCGGACGGGGGACACGGTGATGAGGCCGCTCGGCGGTCCCCATTCTACGGCGACGAGGGCGGTGCCGCCGTCCTGTTGCAGGGCGTCGAGCCGGGTCGCGAGGTCCGCGGCGCCGACCGCGATCCCCGCCTCACCCAGCAGGGCCGCGAGCCCGGCGGCGTCGGGACTCGCGGCAGCGCGGATCTCCAGCCCGTAGCGAGTGCCCAAATTCCGCTCCTGATCGGCCGGCCCGGACGTGCAACGCGGCGCATCGCGATCCGTCCCCCGCGGGCGCAGCCCGCACGGGCCGCGTCGAGGCCGGTGCCGTCGCGGCCCTCGGCCTCGTCCTTCGACTGGATCTGGAGAGCGTCTTCAGGAAGGCGAACGAGCGCCGGACCGGGCTTCGGCGGGGTCGCCCGCAGTGTTCGCGGGAGTGTTCGCGGGGCGGAACACGCACGGGCTTTGGCGCTTTGCTTCCCAGTTCAAGTTCGGGGAGCGCGCAGCATGGCGGGTCGGGTGACGGATCAATCCACCGACGACGCGGCCGGCAAGGCGCATCCGGAGACCGAGCGGCCGGTGCCGCGACCCGGGACGGCCGAAGAGGCCGAAGCGGTCGAGCGGCACAGGGCCGAGACGGACGTCGCCGCGGGCGACCTGGCCGACGATCTCGCCGACTTCGCGTGATCCGGCCGGCACGCGGGCTGCGGGCCGGCCGGGTCCCAGGGGCCCGGCCGAGGGGCCGGGCTCAGGCCGTTTCTTTGGCCTTGCGGGGGCGGCTCACGCGCTTGGGCTTCTCGGCCACCTCCGCGACGGGCTCCGGAGCCGGCGCCGGCGCCGGCGCAGCGGACTTGCGGCGCTGCTGGCCGAGGCCGAGGCTGCGGGCGAGTTCCGAACGCTGGGCCGAGTAGCTCGCGGCCGTCGACGGGTAGTCGCGCGGCAGGCCGAAGCGCTCGCGATACTGCTCGATCGTCAGGCCGTTGCGCGACAGATGGCGCTTCAGCGTCTTGTACGGCTTGCCGTCGATGAACGAGATCAGCGCGTCCGGCGTCACCGACTTGCGGATCTGGGCCGGCGTCGGCTTGTCGGCCGTCTCGGTCACGGTCGCCGCGGGGGCCGAAAGCTTCGTCAGCGCGGCGTGAACGCCGGCGAGCAGACCGGGCAACTCGCTGATGGGCACCGAATTGTTCGAGACATACGCCGAGACGATGTCCGACGCCTGCTCGATAAAGGTCTGCTGCTGCTCAGTGGCGGTGTCGTCCATCGATGATTCCCTCTATCCGACCGTGGTGAGACGGTTCTAACGTCTGTGCAGCAAAATCAAGTCGTCGTCGAGCATTTCCCTACACAATGCCCCGGTCATGAACACGCATATTGTTGAAGCCGTGGGTCGAGCTGAAATCGTTGGTCGAGCAAACCGACATGCCGGAGGCGAGGTTGGATGTGGCCGCGGCCTGCGGACGGGCGCCGATTATGCCTTCTGTCGCGATCTAGCGGCGGGCTTCCTCTGCGAAGATCCGTTTCGGGTCTGATGAGACGCCCGGAACTTCACGCGGCGGCCCGCCGCGATGTCCCGTCAGCGCGTCGACGCGGGATGAACGTTTCGGCCGGACTGTCACGTGATCTGCGCGGGGCCGGTCCTGGCCTCGGGCGCATCTGGGCCATAAACGTCCGGGTGAGACGGGATCCGGGGCGATCGACGTGGACCAGCAATCGGAACCGGGCACCGTCTTCGGCGCCACCATCCCGTTCGTGGATCATTGCGGCATCGAGGCCCTCGACGTGCGCGCCGGCCGGACGCGCCTGCGCCTAGCCCTGCAGCCGGAGCACGCCAACAATCTCGGCATCGCCCATGGCGGCGCGCTCTGCACGTTGCTCGACGTCGCCCTCGGGACGGCGGCCCGGCTGCAGGCGGGGCGCCCCGTGGTGACCCTCGACATGCAGACCCGCTTCCTCGCCCCCGGGCGCGGTGTCCTGATCGCCGAGGGGCGGGTGACCCGGGCGGGGCGGTCGGTGATCTTCTGCGAGGCCGAGATCCGGGATGCGGCGGGGGATCTGGTGGCGACGGCCACGGGGCTGCTCAAGCCCGTCGGCGAGCGGCCGGGCCCGGCGTAGGCCGCCCGCGCCGCCGCGGCGGGTTGCGGCTCCGGACGCCTGCGCGGTCACGGCAGGCCGCGCCCGCATTGACGTGCGCCCGGCACGGTGGAAAAGCCTGTGTCATGACGATGCCGGATGACGCGCGCGCAGCCCTGGCTGCGCCTCCCTCAGAGGCCGACGTGGCGGCCATGAAGTCCGAGGCCGCGGCGTGGTTCGAGACGCTGCGCGATCGCATCCTCGCGGCCTTGGAGGCCATCGAGGCGGAGGCGACGGGCCCGTTCCATCCCGATGCGCCCGAGGGCCCCGGAACCTTCGAGAAGACCCCGTGGAACCGGACCGACCATACCGGCCGGCCCGGCGGCGGCGGCGTCATGGCGATGCTGCGCGGCCGCGTCTTCGAGAAGGCGGGGGTGCACATCTCGACGGTGCATGGCGAGTTCGCGCCGGAATTCCGGGCCCAGATGCCCGGCGCCGCCGAGGATCCGCGCTTCTTCGCCACCGGCATCTCGCTGATCGCCCATCCGTGGAATCCGCACGTGCCGACGGTTCACATGAACACCCGGTTCGTCGCGACGACGCGGGCGTGGTTCGGCGGCGGGGCAGATCTGACGCCGGTGCTCGACCGGCGCCGCAATCAGGCCGATCCGGACAGCCGCCATTTCCACGCCTGCCTGGCGCGGGCCTGCGCGGCGCACGGCATCGATCACGCCCGCTACAAGGCGTGGTGCGACGAGTATTTCCACCTCAAGCATCGGAACGAGCCGCGCGGCATCGGCGGGATCTTCTACGATTATCTCTGGAGCGGCGATCCGCAGGCCGACCTCGCCTATACCCGCGACGTCGGACAGGCCTTCCTGGAGGCCTATCCGAAGATCGTGCGCGACAACGTCACCACGCCCTGGACCGAGGCGGACCGCCACGAGCAGCAGGTGCGGCGCGGCCGCTACGTCGAGTTCAACCTGCTCTACGACCGGGGCACGATCTTCGGCCTGAAGACCGGCGGCAACGTCGCCTCGATCCTCTCCTCGATGCCGCCGACCGTGCGCTGGCCGTGAGTGCGGGGCTGCCGGCCGCCTACGCCCCGCAGCAGGACGCGGCGCTGAAGGCGATCGCCGCGTGGCGGCGGGACGGGGGATCCCAGGTGTTCCGGCTGTTCGGCTATGCCGGCACCGGCAAGACCACGCTCGCCCGCCGGATCGCCGAGGATGTCGACGGCACGGTGGTCTACGGGGCCTTCACCGGCAAGGCGGCCTCGGTGATGCGCCAGAAGGGCTGCTACGACGCCGCTACGATCCACTCGCTGATCTACCGCACCAAGGAGGCGGAGGAGGGCGGACCGACCTTCACGCTGAACCGCTCGGGGCCGGCCGCCAAGGCGGATCTGATCATCATCGACGAGTGCTCGATGGTGGATTCCGATCTCGGCAACGATCTTCTGTCGTTCGAGCGGCCGGTGCTGGTTCTGGGCGATCCGGCGCAGCTGCCGCCGGTGCGCGGCGGCGGCTTCTTCACCGAGGCGGAGCCCGACGTGATGCTCACCGAGGTGCATCGGCAGGCCAAGGATGACCCGATCGTCCGGATGGCGATGACGATCCGCGAGGGCGGCCGGCTGGAACTCGGCAGCTATGGGCAGAGCCGGGTCGTATCGCGCCGCACCCTGGATCCGGCCGAGGTGCTCGAATGCGACCAGGTGCTGGTCGGCCTCAACAAGACGCGCCGCCTCTACAATGCCCGGCTCCGGGAACTCGCCGGCCACACGGATCCGATGCCGGCGATCGGCGAGAAGCTGGTCTGCCTGCGCAACGATCGAGTGAAGGGCCTGCTCAACGGCTCGACCTGGACGGTCCAGGCGCTGCGCGCACCGCCGCGGCCGGATCTGATCCGGCTCGACGTGGTGCCGGAGGACGATCCGGCCCTGCGCCGGAAGCCCACCGACATCAAGGTGCTGCGGGCGATGATCACCGGCTCGGACGAGGAGATCCCGCTGTTCCTGCGGCGCGAGACGGACGAATTCACCTACGGCTACGCGCTGACGGTGCACAAGGCCCAGGGATCGCAATGGGACCGGGTGACGTTGTTCGACGAATCCTACGCGTTCCGCGAGCACCGGGCGCGCTGGCTCTACACCGGCCTGACCCGCGCCGCGCAGGCGATCACGGTGGTGGTCTGATCCGGCGCAGGCGGGCGACGTCTCGCTTGTGAAGCTGCGCCGCGCGTGCTAGGCACCGCCGGTCTCATCGAGGCACCTTGCGGAGAGGTGGCAGAGCGGTTGAATGCACCGCACTCGAAATGCGGCATGCCTGCAAGGGCATCGGGGGTTCGAATCCCCCCCTCTCCGCCAGTCGTCCCGTGACGCACGCCATAGATTTTCGTTTTTGGGCGCGTTTCCGGCTACGATCTCATCATAATTTATCGCTGACGCGCGTGCGTCATCGATAAATAAGGACTGTTCGCCCTGGCAATTCGATGCCTCGCGATCCGATCGTGGCAGGCCTGGAACCCGCCGCGCTCCTGTACAGGCTGAACCGCATCTACTGCTGAGACATGAGGCAGGAGGATGCCCTCTCGCATCCAATGCGTGTGTTCCGGCGGGCGATGGATTTCGCAGAGCGTTTTCGGTTTGATCTGGCTCATATCCTGCGGCGGCGCAGAAGTTGGCACACTCATCGGGCGTGATCGTATCGATGAGCCGACCGATGGCTGCCCACAATCCCTCGACAGTGCGCTCGGCGGCCTTGCGCAGCAGCGCCTTGAGCTTTGAAAAGGCCATCTCGATCGGGTTGAAGTCGGGCGAGCCGGGCGGGAGGAAGAGCAGCCGCGCGCCGGCCGGCCCTGTGTGGCTGCCGAGGTTGTCCGTCACGACGGTGTCGTCGGGAGCGAGTTCGGGCACGAGCACGCGCTCGACGGAAGTCTGGAAGGCGTCGCGGATGATCGGACCGTCCAGCACGAACGGCGCCGCGAGGCCCGACAAGCGCAGGCCCGCCACGAAGGTCGTGGTCTTCCAGTGACCGTGCGGCACGCTCGAGCGAAGCCGTTTGCCGCGGGGGGGGGGGGGGGGCAGGTGCGGGCCATGTCGGTCGAGGGCCAAGTCTCGTCGAGGAACACGAGGCGGGCGAGACCGAGATCGGGCTGGCCCTCGAACCACGCCTCGCGGGCGGCCTTCACGTCCGGACGGTCGTGCTCCGCGGCGTGGGCTGTCTTTTTGTGTACGTCAGGCCGCGCGCGTCAGGAAACTCCACGGCGTGCGCAGCCCAACCGTTCGGTCGTGCTCATCCTTCAAGCGGGCCTGCATCTCCTCCAGGGTGACGTCATCCCGCTCGGCGATCAGGGCCCGCAGGAACGCCTCGTGCGGATCGAGCTTGCAGCGGCGTGCCCGACCTTGCGGACGGGCCGCCACCGTCCGGGTCGTGGCCAGTGCCGTCATACAGCGGATCGCGGTCGCAGCACCCGCCCCGAAGTGCTTGGCCGCTTGCCGGCGCGAGGTCGCGCCTGCCGCGTCAACCACCCGCTCACGCAGATCCTGGCTGTCGGGTCGGCCCATGACGTGCTCCTCACAGGGAGCGCGCAATGAATCAGCCCAAATGCCCGGTGTGAACCCCAACCGTCCGACTCAGCGCATTCCGAAAAATCTCTAGTCGGTCTGGAAAATACTTGAATATACTGTTAGATGAGATGTTTTATGGTTTTGTTGATTTCAAATCAGCTTGGATTTTTTGGATCAAAAAACAATCTCTCCGCTAACGATCCTTTGCGACATAAGTTTTCGCGAACACAGAGACCGCCTCGGCGACATGGTCCTTGATCTGATCGGGGTCGATGGCGAAGGTGTGCGGGGTGAACAGCATCAGCGGAACGAATTTGCCCATGATGCTGCCGGTGAAGATCTCCGCCGCCCGCGCCGGATCGTCGCCGGTGAATTCCCCGCGGGTCCGGGCCTCGGCCAAGTAGCCCGTGAGCTTCTGCAGGGTACGGCCCGGCGCCATCGCGTAGAAGGCCTCCCCGAGCGCCGGATGCCTGTGAGTCTCGTTCACGATCATGCGAGCCAGCGCGACCACCATGGGGCTGCACATGCATTCCAAAAGTGCGATGCCGACCGATTGCAAGACGATTGGAATGGGCCCATCGCTCTCCAGAGTTGAGTCGAGAACTTGTCGGACTTCGTTGTTCCGGTTGTCCACCACTTCGATGAACAGATCTTCCTTGCTGCCGAAATGCCGATAGAGCGTTTCTTTGGACGACCCAGCCGCGAGAGCGACCATCTGCATCGTCGTCTCAGCGAAACCGTGCTCGAGGAATACCTTCTCGGCAGCCTGGGCAATCTCCGCGCGGCGCCGCGCCCCGCGCGGGATTGGCCCACGCGCGGCCTTCTGATCGACCTCTGCGGCGCTTGACATCGCTCCGTCCACCCTCGCACATCCGAACCGCCGGGTTCGGTTATGTTGACCGCGTCTAAGGCAAGTGGGCCGCGTGATCGAGTGTTCCTTCGGCTGCGCGGTCGATAGGGTTGCGAATCCGATACATGGCCGACGATGATACTGACCGTCGATCGCGCTCCGGTGGCCGCCCGCGCGACCGCCGCGACTATATCGATCTCGGCTCCGAAGCCGATGATCGCGGGCGCCGCGCGGCACGCGCATCCGACCGCGAGGAACGGTGGGACGGTGCAAGGTCCGTGGCGTTCGAGACGAGCCGCCGCCGCAGCTCCGACCGCGCCCGGGACGAAGCGCAGGACAATTATCCCGATGACGATCAGGACGATGACGGAGGCGAATCCGTAGGAGATCGCGGGCGTCGGGACGCGGATCGATCGGCCGATGACGATCGCCGCGGGCGTCAGCAGAACGAAGAGCACCCCCGCGGCGAAGGATCGGACGGGCAGGACGGATCGGGCCGCGATGGGCGGACCGGCAATGCGGAACAGGGCGGCCGGGATCAGGATGCTGAACGGCGCAGCAAGCGCCGACCGCTCGTGATCGGCATCGGCGCGGTCGTGGTCCTTCTGATGGTGGCTGGCGGCCTCTATTTCTGGTTGTCGACCCGCGGCAAGGCCTCGACCGACGATGCCTATACCGACGGCAACATCGTCAGCATCGCGCCCCAGGTCGCCGGGCAGGTGATCTCCCTCGATGTCACCGACAACCAGTTCGTCCACAAGGGCGACCCGCTGTTCCGCATCGATGCCCGGCAATACGTCTACCGACAGGAGCAGGCCCAGGGTCAGCTCGACGCGAGCAAAGCGCAGATCGCCAATCAGAAACTCGGCGTCGAGATCGCCAAGAAGAACTTCCCGGCCGCGCTGGCGCTGGCGCAGGCGAACCTCGCCTCGGCCAAGGCCAACCTCGCCCTGCAGCAGGCGAATTACGACCGGCAGAAGAGCCTGCCGAAGCTGGCCACCACCCAGCAGGATGTGGATACGACCGCCGCGAACTACCAGCAGGCGAAGGCGCAGGTCGAGCAGGCCGAGGCCCGGGTCATCCAGGCGATGCCGGTCCAGCAGAATATCGGCCAGTCCGAGCAGCAGGTCGACCAGCTCCAGGGGCAGGCCGAGCAGGCCAAGGGCCAGCTGGACCAAGCCGTCCTCAACGTCGAGTGGACTGTCGTGCGCGCGCCCCAGGACGGCTGGGTCACCCGGCGCAACGTCAATGCCGGCGACTACCTGACGGCGGGCCAGCAGGTGATGTCGCTCGTCACCACCGACGTCTGGATCACGGCCAACTTCAAGGAGACCGAGCTGGACGGCATGCGGCCCGGCCAGCAGGTCACCATCACGGTGGACGCCTATCCCGACCTCGACTTGCATGGCCATGTGGACTCGGTCCAGCGCGGCTCGGGCTCGAAGTTCTCAGCCTTCCCGGCCGAGAACGCCACCGGCAACTTCATCAAGATCGTCCAGCGCGTGCCGGTGAAGATCGTGATCGATTCCGGGCTGAAGAAGGACGAGCCCCTGCCCCTCGGCGTCAGCGTCGAGCCGACGGTGCTGCTGAAATGAGCGGCGATCCGAACCAAGGCTGGAAACCCGCCTACAACCCCTGGCTGATCGCCATCACGGTGACGCTCGCCGCCTTCATGGAGATCCTCGACACCACGATCGTCAACGTGGCGCTGCCCTACATCGCGGGGTCGCTCGCCGCCTCGAGCGACGAGGCGACCTACACGCTCACCGCCTATCTCGTCGCCAACGGCATCGTCCTGACCATCGCCGGCTGGCTCTCCGACACGATCGGGCGCAAGCGCTACTTCCTGATCTGCATCGCGATGTTCACGGTGTCGTCCTTCCTGTGCGGCATCTCGCAGAGCCTGGGCCAGATCATCGTGTTCCGCTTGATGCAGGGCTTCTTCGGCGGCGGCCTGCAGCCGAGCCAGCAGGCGATCATTCTCGACACGTTCCCGCCCGCCAAGCGCGGGGCGGCCTTCGGGGTGACCGCCGTGGCGACCGTGGTGGCGCCCGTGCTCGGGCCGACGCTCGGCGGCTACCTGATCGAGCACCTGGACTGGCGCTGGATCTTCTTCGTCAACGTCCCTGTCGGGATCCTGGCGGTGATCGCCAACAGCATCCTGGTGCAGGACCCGCCCTCCGAGCAGGAGAAGCGCAAGACCAAGCGCGGCATCGACTATATCGGCCTGTCCCTCATCGTGATCGGCATCGGCTGCCTGCAAATCGTGTTCGACCGCGGCGAGGACGACGGCTGGCTCGGCTCGCCGTTCATACGGATCATGGCGACGATCGGCTTCCTCGGCGTGTTCGGGGCGATCTGCTGGCTGCTGACGGCGAAGAAGCCGATCATCGACCTCGACGTGTTCAAGGACAAGAACTTCGCCATGGGCTGCGTGCTCATCGGCGCCATGGGCTTCGCCCTCTACGCCAGCGCCGTGGTGATCCCGCAATTCGCCCAGAACGTGCTGGGCTACACCGCGCTGAAATCCGGCCTGATCCTGTCGCCAGGCGGGATCGTGGTGATCATCCTGATCCCCATCGTCGGGCAGCTCATGAAGGTCGTCCAGACACGCTTCATCGTCATGTTCGGCTTCGCCTTCATGGGCGCGGCCCTGTTCTATTCCAGCCGGCTCGCCCCCGACATCGACTTCAGGACCCTGGTGCTGATGCGCTCCCTCCAAACCGCGGCGCTCGGCTTCCTGTTCGTGCCGATCTCGACCATCGCCTACCTGACCCTGCCGCAGAAATACCGCAGCGACGGCGCGGCCCTGTTCTCGATGTTCCGGAACGTGTTCGGGTCGCTGGGGATCTCGCTCTCGACCGCAGCCATCACCGAGCGCACGCAGGCCGACCAAGCGCACCTGTCGGGGTTCATGACGCCGCTGCGCTCCGGCTACAACACGCTGATCCAGGAGAGCGAGCACACCCTCCGCTCACTCGGCCGCGCAGCCTCCGTCGTGCATCAGCAGGCGGTCGCCCACACCTACCAGACCTACATGAAGCAGGCGCAGGTCTTGGCCTACAGCAACATCTTCCAGTACACGGCCGTCATCGCCCTGATGGTCGTGCCGCTCTGCTTCCTGATCTCGGCCAAGACCGCGCAGGGCGGCGGGGGAGGACACTGACATGACCTCCCGCATCTCCTCCCGCATCTCCTCCCGGCCCCGCCCGTGGCTGCGCGGCGGCGCGGCCCTCGCCCTATCCGGGCTGACGGCCTGCACAGTCGGACCGAACTTCCTGCCCCCCGCGGCGCCGCTCGCGGAATCGAGCGACTACCTCGACACCGGCCAGCCGGCCCGGACCCCGCTGCCGCTTCTCGCCCACACCAGCGCGGTGGAGCCGGCGGTGACGTGGTGGCTCGCCTTCCGCGATCCGATCCTGGCGCAGCTCGAGGACCGCGTCGCGGCGCAGAACCTCGACGTGCAGACCGCCACAGCGCGCCTGTTCCAGAGCCGGGCCCAGCTCGGCACCGCGGCCGCCGCCGGCCTGCCAACCCTCAACGGCCAGGGCAGTGTCTACCGGCAGCAATTCAGCAAGAACGGCACGATCGGCCTCCTATCCAACTCCCTCGGCGGCGTCACGGGTGGCAGCGGCTCCAGCGCCTCCAGCAGCGACCTGACGGCGCCGCTGACCAACGGCTTCGAGAGCTACACGCTGGGCTTCGACGCCTCCTGGGAACTCGACCTGTGGGGCAAGGTCCGCCGGTCGGTGGAATCCGCCCAGGCGCAGGCGGACGCGGCCGCCGAGCAGCGGCGCGACGCGCTGGTCTCGAGCCAGGCGGAACTCGCACGCGACTACGTGCAGCTGCGCGGGACGCAGGAACAGATCCGGATCGACCTCGCCAACATCAAGGTCAACGAGCAGATCCTCGACGTGGTGCGCATCCGCCAGCAGCGGGGTCTCGTCACGGGCCTCGACACGGCGAATGCCGCCCAGCAGGTCGAAGCGATCAAGGCGCAGCTGCCGCAGCTCCAGCAGCAGGAGATCCAGCAGATCAATGCCATCGCGCTGCTGCTCGGCGAGCCGCCGCTCTCCCTGTCGCAGGAGCTGGTGACCGGCCGCGCGATCCCGCCGGTGCCGCCGCGAATCCCCGTGGGGGTACCGTCGAGTCTCGTGCTGCGCCGCCCCGACATCCGGCGGGCCGAGGCCAACCTGCACGCGGCGGTCGCCGAGATCGGCGTCGCCGAGGCGCAGTTCTTCCCCTCCGTGACGCTGTCGGCGAGCCCGGTCGTCAACGCGGTCGATCCGGGCAAGATCTTCCGGGGCTCGTCCCTGCAATACATGAATGTGGGGCCGTCGATCTCCATCCCGCTCTTCGAGGGCGGGCGGCTCAAGTCGAACCTCGTGCTCCAGCGGGCCCGCCAGCAGGAGGCGGCGATCGCCTACCAGAAGGCGGTGCTCCAGGGCTGGCACGACGTCGTCAACGCGTTGGCTGCGCTCAGGGGCGACGAGGGCCGCCGGGCGCGGCTGGCGCGGCAGGTGGCCGATGCGCGGCAGGCGCTGGCGCTGTCCCGGGCGCGGTACACGCAGGGCGTCGAGATCTTCACCACCGTCCTCCAGGCCTCTCAGACCGTGCTGCAGGCCGAGACCAACCTCGTCCAGGCGACGGCGGCGATGTCGACTGACTTTGTGGCTCTGTCGAAGGCGCTGGGAGGCGGCTGGGAAAGCACCTTCCCGGCGGGTCCGACACCGGCGCTAGACCTGTCCCGGGTCTCTGTCCCGGCTGCCGATCTCACCCATGCGGGCGCCGGGCCGCTTCTGTGAGATCAGGCCCGAGCGGCCTGGTGTCGGCGTCGCCTTAAACGCTTGCCCGAACGGCTTCTTCGCCTGGAAGAGCCGCCCGGCTGCGAGGCGGCAGCGCGAGGATCTCGTGCTGCTCACCCCTGTTCGCTCCACCTTCGCGCTCTCGCACGAGACCTATGGCAGCCCCGTGTGACGCACGAGCTGCACGAACAGGGCGTGGCGGCAGGCCGGCGACGCGTGGCCTGGCTGATGCGGGGCGACGGGCTCAGCGACGATGTGTTCCCCGGTCACGGAGAGCCTGCGATCCCTTGCCTAACGAGAATGTGTAGCGATTGAAATTTATCGCCAGAACCGAAACAAAAATGGCAGTTCATGGCATAAAGTCACGTCTATTTGATCCTGCCTGCGAGTTAAATTGCCACCGATGGTCATTTTTGGAATCATTTGTGGGGCAGTGCAGAGATACGGAAACAAAGAGAAACACGATTTGCATCCAAATTGCTCGATTGTTTCTGATAAACAGGGGTATTTTGTTGCCAAATAGCCACATATTATTCGCGCTGTTCTTGAGCTGGATTAAGCCTCATTGCTCAACCGTGCCGACCCGCGCATCCTGATCCTGCATCGGGGCATCGCAGTCCAACGCCCCGTACAAGCCTGCCTTCAGATGCAGGCGGCGATGCACTTCGCGGCGAGATCCGGAAAACGGGCGCTGCCGCACCACGGGTCTCGAAGCTTTGAGGATATCGATGAGTGTCTTGAAAAGCGCGCTGCTTGCGTCTGCTGCAGCAGTCATAGCGGCGGGGGCAGCCCATGCCGCAGACCTGCCGGTCAATAAGGCTGTCCCCGTCGAGTACGTCCGCGTCTGTGGCGCCTATGGCGCCGGCTTCTTTTACATTCCTGGGACTGACACTTGCCTCCGTATCGGAGGCCGTGCGCGGTTCGAAGGTGGCTACCAGCCCAGCTACACCCGCCAAAGCGGCACCAACAGTGGTGACACCTCGGGATACCAGGGGCGCCTGCGCATCAATCTCGATGCCCGCACGCAAACCGCTTATGGGACCCTGCGAGCCTTCGTGCGCCTCGATGCCGGCGCCCGGACGGGCTACTCTGGTGTCGGCACTTCAGGGACCCAGCAGCGCATCGGTCAAGCCTTTCCCGGTCTCGGCATCGATCAGTTCGGCCGCGATCAGCAGTATGTGAATGTCGACAAGGCATTCATTCAGTTCGCGGGGCTCACCGCTGGTCGCGCCTCCTCATTCTTCGATTTCTACGCCCACGATTTCGAGTTCGCCGGCGCCACTCTCGGATCCGACGTGTTCTCTACAAATCTGCTGGCCTACACGGCGACCTTCGGCAATGGTTTGTCGGCGACCCTGTCCATAGAAGACCCTGTGTTCCGTCGAACCCCGATCTTCTCGCCGACGAACAACCCAGCTGGTGTCACGGTCAACGCCAGCGTTGCGAACTTCGCACAAAGCAATTCGCCAGCTCCGGTGTTCATCGGCTATACTAACGGTATTCCAACCCGCTATAGTCAGGTCGATGTGATCCAGCGCGAGCGGATGCCCGACTTTGTCGGCGTCCTGCGCGTCGATCAAGCCTGGGGCACGGCCCAGCTCTCAGCTGCGGCGCACGAGTTGAACGTCGGCGACGTCGCCAACGGCGCCGGTACGGGCACGGGCTCAAACGTGAGCATCCCACACACCAACAGTGTGTACGGATGGGCCGTACAGGGCGGCTTGAAGATCAACACGCCATTCATCGCGCCGGGCGACTCCCTCTACTTGCAGGGGGCCTATGGAAATGGCGCGCAGATGTACACCGGGTACTGCGCCTATACCGGCTGCTACACGCAGAGCACGCAGACCATTCAGGGCCAGAAATTCAATCAGTATTTTGCCGACGCTACACTCAATCCATTCACTGGTCAGCTTGAGACGTCAACGAGTTTCACGACCACGATCTCGTATCTGCACTACTGGACGCCGGAATGGCGCTCGGCCTTCTTCGGCTCGTATGGCGAGCAGAGCTTCTCGAATGGGGCCCGCCTTGCGCAAGGTGCCATCTTCAGCCTAGAAAACCCCAACGGTACGAATGCCTTCGGCTCCAACGCCGTCGGTGTGCCAGGCACTCGGTTCTACCAGCTGAGCCAAGCGCTGCGCGACACCTACCAGTTCGTCGCTGGTGGCAGCATCATCTGGTCGCCGGTCAAAGACCTCGATATCGGCGTCGAGGCGTTCTACACGCAAATCGGACTGAAGAGCGGCCGCGCTATCGATTTGGACAAGAGCCCGACGGCCTACTCCAACATCTCCGGCATCAACAACGGAACCTTCGCTGTTGCCACCGCGACGAAAGACTCGATCTCTCAGGTTCGTTTCCGCGTCCAACGCGATTTCTAATTCCAGATCGAGACCGGTTATCTCCAAAGCTTCCCGGTCTTGATGTCCCCGTGCAAAGGGACCTTACTCACCCGGCCTTTGTGCCGGGTTTTTTGTGTCCGACGATGCGACAATGCGGCAATGCGGCAGCGCCGACATCCATCGCCGCCCGATGCCCTCCGAAAGGGCCGGGGCAAGGTCCAAATACTCTTTGGGAGAGGCATGAATATATAAAAGATTTAGCGCGCGGATCTGACGAATTTCATGCAGAAATGAATCGGCAACATCGATCGCGATATTGTGTTCAATGTACGGTCATGCCGTGTGCATTGGCACATTGCGTTCAAGGTGCGACCGATCAGGCCGGATCGATAGTGGCCCATCCGTGTTTGACACCACCCAGGGGATAATGCCCCACGTTTCTCTACGGTGCATTCTGTGAAAAAGATCGTTTTGTGTGCAGTCCTCGCTGCAATCCTCGCGACCCCTGCCGTCGCACAGGCGGTGATCGAGACGCCGACCAGCACAACCGTCGTCGTCCCGCCTGGCTCGCCAGGCGTGATCACGCGTCAGCCGGGCTCCACCGGCGATGAGGATGCGTTCACCTACTCGCCGTCCGGCCGAGCGGAAGATGGCATCGCAACGGACTCGGCCGCCGCCGGCAATGAAGCACAGCCCTCACGCGTCGGTTCGACCGGGAGCGGCGGAGGCAAGTGACGCTCTAGGGTGTGGACTTGATCAGCACCGGAAGGCGATGACGGCGGCCAGAGCGAGGGCCGAGGCGTAGTTGCGGGCGAGTTTGTCGTAGCGGGTGGCAATGCGGCGCAAATCTTTGAGGCGGTTGGAGGCTGCTGTCGAGGGCGGATGCATCGCCTGACCATTCGGCCTTGGCCAGCGCGGCGAGCGTGGATTTCCAGAAGCCGCGCCGCGATCGGCGGTTGAAGCGGGCGTAGACCGTGGTACGCGGGCCGTAGGCGACCGGGCAATCGCGCCAGCGAGAGCCCGATGTCAGCACGTGCAGGATGCCGAAAATGATCTGCCGGTCGTCCTTCCGCTCGGGTTCGGGATGATCCTTGGGCATGAACGGTTCGATCACCGCCCACTGCTCATCGGACGAGCCAGAACAGGTCCGCCATCGCCACCTCCAGGCCGCAAAACGGCCGCCCGGAATCACAAAACGACAAACTCTGCAACGCCTTGGTTCGGTCCACACCCAGCCGAAAGACCTGAGATTTGCGTGTTCCGGCCCCTCGGCTTCAATGGCGAGGGGCTTCGAAACCAGCCCGGGAGCAATGCGCCCAACCCGGACGGTCAAAACCGATGGACAACGCCCCCGAAGCGGACGTCGAGCCAGACAGATCACAGGTCAGGGCGGGCCGGAGCACCGCGTCGGCGGCGTGCTGGTTGGCGGAGATTCGCAGGAATTCGAAGGGCGCGCGATCGCTCCGGCGTGATGTCGACGCCCCGTGACGCGTCGTCAGGGGACCAAAGCGGTGGAGCCCCGTCTCATACCGCGCCCCTGAATCGAACCGTAGGCGGTGCACCCGCCTCAAGCAGGCCCGCCAATTTCTCCAGTGCCTCTCGAAGCGTTTCGCGATCGGGCGCTGCGTTGACGCAGACCCGGACGGTATCGCTTTGGTACAACGACGACACCTCGAACAGGCTGATCGGCGTAACCCCGACCCCGGCTTCCTCCGCGGCCTGCGTATAGGCTTCCGCCGACCAGCCGTTCCCCAACTTCAGACAGAAATAGTACGCGTTCGGTTGGGTGAGGATGGCTTGCCGAGGCAGGAGACCAGCCACGAG
>NZ_FPBW01000045.1:0-32699 GCF_900116795.1 Methylobacterium sp. UNCCL125
CACCCCTGGTTCGCCGTGGGAGAACGGATATGTCGAGAGCTTCAACGCACAGATACGCAACGAGCTGCTGAATGGCGAGATTTTTTACACGCTCAAGGAGGCGCAGATCATGATCGAGGGCTGGCGACGGCACTACAATACGGTTCGGCCGCATGGCGCATTGGGCTACCGGCCGCCAGCGCCAGAGGTGTTCGTGCCAGCTATAGCCGCTAGGCCGGCTGCACCGGCCAAGCTCGCCGTGGTCCAGCGACCAACCCTGCACTAACTTTGACCTTGGACCACCTCGTGGGGGCCGATCAACGATGTTCGGCTCCGGAGGCTGCGGCGTCCCGGCGTCCATGGCCATGCAGATCCTCTCGCCTGATCTCGACAGGCACCATCGGGCGACCGGCGCCCGATTTCGGGCGTCATGGCGTCCTTCGCACGGCCAGCCGCATCAGTAACATCACATCTTCAGCAAGATTGATCACCGCGGCCGGCCTTTACTCTCTACACCGGGACAGCCGCCAGGGCCGAATTCGAACAGGCCGAAGTCGTGACAGCGCCCGCCGGGCCGATTGCCGCAGCGAAGCGACTTCGCGATGGGTAACCGCACGGTGCGGTGACACGAATAAGCGCGATCAGCAGGGCTCGCCGAGCGCTCCGCTAGACATGGGCTAGCTGTCAGTTGATTGGACATCGATGCCGGCGTGGCGTCGATCGCAGTCGGAATCCGAACGGGAGCACTCGATGCTGAGACGGACACTGGGCTGGTCGTTGCTGGGCGCGCTGGCCTGCCTCGCGCTGCCCCAGGCAGCCGGCGCGCAGGGCGCCAAGCCGGCCTTCGTCTTCACCGGCATCCCCGATCAGGACGAGAGCCGCCTCGTCGAGCGCTTCGGCAAGGTCGCCGCGTACCTCGAGGGCAAGCTCGGTGTGCCGGTGACGTACCTCCCGGTGAAGAACTACCCGGCAGCGGTCACGGCCTTCACGAACGGACAGGTCCAGCTCGCGTGGTTCGGCGGGTTCACCGGCGTCCAGGCCCGCAAAGCCTCGCCCGGGGCCCAGGCGATCGCGCAGGGAGCGGAGGATGCGGCCTTCAAGACCTACCTCATCGCCAACACCAAGACGGGCCTGACGCGCACGACCGACTTCCCGAAGGCGATCGCCGGCAAGACCTTCACCTTCGGCTCCCGGGCCTCGACCTCGGGCCGGCTGATGCCGGAATACTTCATCCGCGAGGCCTTTCCGGGCAAGACGCCCGAGGAGGTTTTTTCCCGCGTTGGTTTCTCCGGCGATCACAGTCGCACGATCCAGCTCGTCCAGTCCGGGGCCTTCGAGGTCGGTGCGGTGGACTATTCGGTCTGGGATCTGGACAACAAGGCCGGCAAGATCGACCCGAAGGAGGTCGGCATCATATGGGAGAGCCCACCCTTCCCGGATTATCAGTGGACCGTGCGCGGCGATGTCGACGCGATCTACGGTGCCGGGTTCACGGAGCGGCTCAAGGCAGCGCTGATCGGCATCACCGATCCTGCGATCCTCGCGCCCTTCGCGCGCTCGAAGTTCATCCCGGTGACCAACGCCGCCTACGAGCCGGTGGAGCGCGTGGCGAAATCCACGGGCCTGCTGGATTGAGCCGCGCGCTGCCGTGAGCCTGCCCCGAGCCGAAGCCGAAGTCGTTCTGTCGGGCGCGACGGCGGCCTATGACGGCAAGCCCGTCCTGTTCGGCGTGGACCTCACCGTCCGGGCGGGCGAGCGCGTCGCGCTGATGGGTCGATCCGGCGCGGGGAAGTCCACCCTGCTCGGGCTGATCCACGCCCAGGCCCGGCCGCGGGTGGCCCTGATCCCGCAGGCGGCCGCCCTGGTGCGGACGCTCTCGGTCTTCCACAACGTCTACATGGGCCGTCTCGACCGGCGCTCGACCCTGCACAACCTGCGCACCCTGGCGTTCCCGGCCCGCGCCGATCTCGCTGAGGTCAGCGGGATCCTCGGGGAGGTCGGGCTCGCCGACGCGGTCCGGGCCAAGGCCGGGGCGCTGTCGGGCGGCCAGCAGCAGCGCGTCTCGGTCGCGCGGGCGCTCTACAACGGGCGTCCCATCCTGCTCGGCGACGAGCCGGTCTCGGCCCTGGACCGCAGGCAGGGCGGCTTGATCCTGGAGCGGATGGCCGCCCGCCACCAGACCCTCGTCCTGGCGCTCCACGACATCGCCCTGGCGCTGGCGCACACGGACCGGATCGTGGTCCTCGATGCGGGTCGGATCGTCCTCGACGCGCCCGCCCGCGACCTGGACGAGGCGGCCCTCGTCCCGTTTTACGGGCAGGCCGCATGAACGCCGCGCGTTTGATGCCCGGCGCGGGCTACGCGACGGCGACCCGCTGGTTCGTCGGCGGTGCCGCAGCGGCGCTGCTTGGCGCCGACCTCGCGATCACCAGCCTCCATCCCTGGGCCGACCTGCAGCGCCTGCTCGCCGGCCTGGTCCATCCGGACTTCCCGGCGGTGGAGATCTGGAGCGTCGTCTACACCGTCGCCTTCGCGGTCCTCGGGGTCACGCTCGGGGCCGGGACGGGCTTCGTCCTCGCGATCCCGTTTGCCCGGTCCCGGAGCGTGCGGCTCGCCTGCGCCGGCCTGCGCTCGGTCCACGAGCTGTTCTGGGCGCTGCTGCTAACGCAGGTGTTCGGCCTGTCGGCGACCACCGGCATCCTCGCCATCGCGCTGCCCTACGCGGGCATCTGCGCGAAGGTCTATTCGGAGATCATCGAGGAGGCGGATCTCTCCGCCCTGCGGGTCCTGCCGGCGGGGACCGGCGCCCTCTCGGCTTTCATGTACGCCCGCCTGCCGGAGGTCGCCCCGGCCTTCCGGCACTACACGCTCTACCGGTTCGAGTGCGCCATGCGCTCGACCCTGGTGCTTGGCTTCATCGGCCTGCCCACCATGGGCTTCTACCTCGAATCCGCCTTCCGGCAGGGCCGCTACGCCGAGGCCGGGGCCCTGCTCCTGGTCTTCTACGCTCTGATCGGCTCCCGCCGCCTCTGGATGCGCCTCTCGACCCTGCCGGTGCTGATCGTGGGCAGCGCCCTCGTCCTGCCCAAGACCATCGGATCGACCGACTGGCTGACCAGCCTCGGCCGGTTCCTCGGCCACGACATCGTCCCGAGTCCGCTCCGGTCCGGCGCGCTCCTCGATCCGGTGACCTGGGGCCGGTTCTGGCTGTGGCTCCGGCCGATCGTGACAGAGCAGATCCTGCCCGGCGCGCTCCAGACCCTCGTGCTGGCGCAGATCGCGCTGGTCGCCACCGGCCTCGGTGCGCTCATCCTGTTCCCCCTCGCCTCGCGCCGTTTTGCCGGGCCGATCGGGCAGCCCTTCGGGCGGGTGCTGCTCGTGGTGGTGCGCTCGACGCCGGAATACATGCTGGCCTACGTGCTGCTGCAGCTGCTCGGACCCTCGATGCTGCCGGCGATCCTGGCTCTGACGATCCACAATGCCGGCATCGTCGGCTTCCTGATGGGGCGTCACGCCGACGACCTCGCCTACCGCCCCGACGCGCCGACCGGCCTGAACCTCTACAGCTACGAGACGCTGCCCCGGCTCTACGGGCAGTTCCTGGCCTACCTGCTCTACCGCTGGGAGCTGATCCTGCGCGAGAGCGCGATCTTCGGCATTCTCGGCGTGGCGACGCTCGGCTTCTACGTCGATGCCGCGATCTCGGAGTTGCGCCTGGACGTCGCTGTGCTGCTGATCGTCGCCACGGCGCTCCTGACCGCGATGGTCGACGCGCTGTCCCGGGCCCTGCGCCGGTCGCTGCGCCTCGCCGATCTGCCGACACGGCTGTCCAAACCCCTGCACGGGTCCGCGGCCGACCCGCCGCTGCGGGCGGCCTGTACCTGACGGCGCGCGGCCCTTGAGAGGATCGAAACGATGCGGACGGATCCGTTCACCGATACGTGGCTGTTCCTGATCGGGCAGCAGAGCGACGAGGTCGCCCTCGGTTGGGGGCGCTGGCTGGTCGCGGCCGGTCTCGCCCTGCTGGTCCTGGCCAGCATCGTCATCGCGATCCGGGAATGGATCGAGGATCCGGCCCAGCGGACCGGCCGCGACGTCACCCTGTGGGCGCTGCGCGCCCTGATCGGCGGCATGTGGTTCCAGGGCATGCTTTGGAAGCTGCCGCTCTTCTCCACCGAGAACGGGCTCTATTATTGGACCGGTGAGGAGGTGACCAACGCCGCCTTCGCGATCCACCGGGAGTTTGTGAAGGGCGTGCTGCTGCCGACGCCGAACTTCTACATCCTGGACGTGATGGTCTTCTTCACGGAGCTGACCTTCGCGGTCTCGCTGCTCCTCGGGCTCGGCGTCCGGATCGTCGGGGCGATCGGCGTCGTCTTCGTGGCGCAGCTCTGGCTCGGCCTCTACCTGCATCCGCAGGAATGGCCGTGGACCTACGTCTTCCTCGGCGGCCTCATGGCCCTGTTCAGCGTGTTCGGAGCGGGTCGCAGCCTCGGCCTCGACGCCGAACTGCGCCGCCGGTACCCGCCCGGCCTCACCTTCGGATGGGCCGCGAACCTCGTCCGCATCGCGACCTGAGAGCGGCCGGTCAGCCGGCCGGGCGGCCCTCGCGGGACAGGGCGCGGGCGAGGCGCAGGAAGGTCGTGCCGATCACCCAGGCGGCGCGCATCCCCACCCGCCAGTCCCCCGAGACCTTGGAGGCGCCGCCCTGCCGCGGCCGCTGCCCGACGGCGACCTCCGCGCAGCGCAGGCCCGCCGCCGAGGCGCGCATCAGCATCTCCAGATTCCAGCCGTAGGTCTCGTCCCGCATGCCGAGGCGCTCCAGCGCGTCGCGGCGGATCGCCCGGAACGGGGACATGTCGGTGAAGCGGGCCCCGTAGGTGAGCCGCAGCAGCCAGCCGGCGAGGTGACCGGCGACGATCTGCTGGGGGCTCATGGCGCCCGGCTCGCGGTCGCCGCGGATCCGGGAGCCGTGCACGAAATCCGCCAGGTTGGCGCGGATCGGATCGAGGAGGGCCGGCGCGCAGTCGAGCCGGTCGCTGCCGTCGCCGTCGACGAACAGGACGATGCGGGTCTCCGGCGGCAGCGCGGCGATCCCGGTCTGGATCGCCCGGCCGTAACCGCGGCGGCGCTCCACGAGGACGCGCGCGCCCGACGCGGCGGCCCGATCGCGGGTCGCATCCCGCGAGCCGCCATCGACGACGAGGACCGCATCGGCCCCGTGCGCCAGGAGACCCGCCACGACGGCGCCGATCGCGGCCTCCTCGTCGAGGCAGGGCACGATGGCGGTGACGAAGGCTTCGGCGGTCACAGGCTCCAGCGGAGCCCGCAATTGCCGCAGGCCTGCGGCGGCGTGTCGGAGAGAAGGGCGGCCCGGAAATCCACGTAGGCCGGGCCATTCCAGATCGCCCGCAGGGTGTCCTGCGTGGCGTCGCCGAGGGTGTAGTTCTCGTAGCCGCGCTGCGAGAATGGCGCGATGCAGCATGGCAGCGCCCGGCCGTTGGCGGTGACGTACATCACGTTCCAGGGCCGGCGGCACAGGGACCAGGGCGAGCCGTCGGTGTCGCGACGCAGGCTCATCCCCGGCTCGCTCGCCGCCCCGGACGCCGAGAAGGTGAGCCCGAGCGCGCGTGCGACCGCCTCGGCTTCGGACAGGTAATGGGCCTCGTCCGCCTCCATGCGCTCGTAGAGGGCCTGATCGGGCCGCGCCATGCCGAGGGCGTCGTCCGCGAAGTAGACCAGCCGCTGGAGGTAGACCTCCTTCACGCCGGCCTCGGCCGCCACCCGCACGAAGGCGGGCAGCTCCGGCAGGGTCTCCTTGAGCCCGGTGAGCCAAGCCGAGACCCGGGGCTTCGCGTGGCCCTCGCGCTCCTGCAGCGCCCGGAAGGCCCGGACGTTCTTCAAAATCCGTTCGAAATAGTCCTTTCCGCGCACGGTGATGTACGAGGCGCGTGTCGACGCATCGAGCGAGACGCGCAGCTCGTCCAGGCCGGCCTCGATCAGGGCCCGTCCGTTCTTCTCGGACAGCACCGTGCCGTTGGTGTTGAACAGGACGTAGGTTCCGCGATCCTTGAGGTAGCGCACCATCCGGGGCAGGTCCTTGACCAGCATCGGCTCGCCGACCCCGTGAAGCACGGCGCGGCTGAGATCCGGCACCTGATCGACGATGCGCGTGAACAGGTCCCAGCTCATGTCGGCCGGCGGCTCGAGCTCGACATAGGTGCGCGGACAGGTGGTGCAGAGCAGGTTGCAGCGGTTCGTCACCTCCAGATAGAGGCAGACCGGCAGCCGCTCGACGACGGTCTCGACCGTCCGCGGCGCCGCCTCGTGATAGCGACGCGGGTCGATGGCCGGCGTGGCGAGGTGGGTGGCTGCGGTCATCGGGTGAGTCCGGAGCGGCGGCGGAGTTCGACGTGCACGAGCGACGCCGCCGCCACCAGGGCGGCGAGGATCGCCGAGCGGGCCTCGTAGGGCAGCTGCGGATCGCCGGGGACGACGTCGTAGAGCATGAAGCCTCCCACCGTGAGGACCCAACCTGGAAGCGTGGCGGCGACGCTCAAGAACGGCACGGCCAGCAAGAGATACCATGGGAATTCGGGTGACAGCAGGAAGAGTAACATCACGATCGAACAATTGATGTCGCGCAGGCTCCGCTCCGGCGTCCGGATCCTTCGGAATCCGGTCCGCAGCGCGAGGACCGCCAGGATCGTCAGGCACAGGGCCAGGTAGATCTGGGTGTCGTGCGGCCACTGGCCGACCGCCTGCCGCCAAAGCCGCAGCAGTGTGAAGCCGGTGCCCGAGGACAGGCCCTGCTCGTCGGCGTATCCCGTCGCGAGAAAGCCGAGCACGCCGCTCCCGACGGACAGGTAGGGCAGATAGGCCAGCGCGATGACGACCGGCACGAGGGCGACCATCCGCCAGTCCCAGGGTCGCCACAGGCCGGGCAGCGCGATCAGGGCGAACGGCTTGGCCAGCGCCCCCAGCACCACCGATGTCGCGCCCGCGTAGCGCCGGCCGACGGCCAGGGCCAGCCACAGGCCGAGCATCGTCAGGGCGATCATCACGCCGTCGATATGGCCCTGGCCCGCGATCTCCCAGATCGGGAGCGGATGCCAAGCGTAGGCCGCCACGCGGGTCTCCGACTGTCCCGTGAGCCGCAGCAGACCGACCAGGGCGAAGATCGTCACCGCCTCGCACGCCACGAGGGCGATCTTGATGGCGAGCGGGCTCGCCGAGATGCGGGTGACGAGGAGGAAGAACGCCTGCGCGATCGGGGGGTAGATGGTCACCGCGTAGTCGGCGCGGTTGATGAACGGGTAGACCTGCGCGTCGCGCAGGAACGCCAGTACCGGGTCGGCCGGGACGTAGCGATAGGGGTTGATCCCGGCGCTCTGCACGATTCCGTCCCAGACGTAGCGGAAGATGTCGGTCGACAGGATCGGCGGCGCGGGCAGCGCGAGGAGCCGCATCGCGAGGCCGGCCCCGACGATGATGGCCAGGGCCCGGGGCCCCGGGATTTCCTCCAGGCGCGCGGCCAGGGCGGCGATCACGCCACCGGCGCAGGCGAGCGCCAGGAACGCATCGTCGCCGAAGCCCTGAAGAAGCGGCATGCCGAGCCCGATCAGCACGGTTCCGGCGATGCCGAGGGCCGTCAGGCGCCGGACAGGGCTCACGCGTCACGCCATTGGGTCAGCAGCGCGCGCGTCGCGGGCGCCTGCCCCCCGACGATGCCGTCCGCAGCGAACGCCGGCGGGATTCCCGCGATCTCATCCTGAAGGAGGCGGAATGTCGCCGCGTCGTCGATGTCGTACCAATGGGGAAGCACCTTAACCTCCAGGCCGATTGCGGCGGCCTGCTCCAGCGTACGGGCCAGCACTGCGTCCGTGCTCCACGGGATGCCGGCGAAGAGTTCGGGATGGTCGGCCTTCAACCCGATATGCGTGTAGCCGCCGTCGATGGCGGGCCCCAGCACCACGCGGTCTCCGGACCGTCGCAGGGTGGTGACGGTGTCCGTGAGCAGCGATGCGGGCAGGGTCGGAGAGTCGGCGTTGATCAGCACGACGCAGTCGTGCGCCTGCTCGGTCAGCAGACGACGCACGGCTGTTCCGAGAATGACCCCGAAATCGGATCCTTCTTGAAGCAGCAGGCGGAAGGCGTGCGGCAGGATGGCAGCGAGCTCGGCCTCCGATCCCGCGGGCGCATAGATGCCGTATCCCTGCCTGCCCAGCGCCTCCGGGACCGCGAGCACGACACCGGCGACATCCGCCAGGAAACAGGCAGCGAGACGTGCTGCCTTCTCCGGGCCGAGGCGTGCGGCAAGGCGTGTCTTGGTCAGGCCGGGGCGCGGGGCCTTGCACATGATCCCGAGCGCTGCCGTCATGCGTCCCTCATGTCGGCGCAGCGCCGCGCGCCTGAAACTGTAATGGGACGATGCGTCCGCGGCAAAGAGAGAGCAAATTGTTGCTGGAAAGCCAAATCACAAAGTGCGACCGGGGTATGGCCCTCGCGGCCGATGAGGTTCTACGGGATGCCGGCGCCGGACCATTCGAGCCCGCACTGGCTGGACGTGTAGTGTGGCGCGAGCCTCCGGGAGAAGGGCTGTCCGCTCTTGCCATGACCGCACCCGGAAGCGGACCAGCCGCTTTCGGTCAGTTTCGGCCTCCTTGGCGGCCGCCTCTGAACGGCTGAGTTGGGTGGTTTCCCGCCGGTCAGCTCTTAGGCTTCAAACTCATAAAGCAGCCCTCCGACCTACATCCGCTCCTTGATGCCGGCACTGACGAGCCACCAGTTCACCGGGTAGCTGGTCAGGCAGCCCGCCACCATTGCGACCTGCATGGCGGCCCAGAACTCGACCGAGTTCACCGGCGCCCGGTCCCCCACGAGGTGCGGGAATAGGACGAACTGAGCAAAGGCCATGAAGCCGTACATGCCAACCTGCCACGATATCAGCGACAGGGTGTCGGCTTTGATCGCGGCGACCAGTCCCTCGCCCGGCGAGAGCCCCCGCATCGGCACGATGGCGTAATACTGGAACACAATGCCGAGCGCGTAGGCGAAGACGAAATCCGGCACCCAGACCGCGTAGATCTTCTGCTCGAACAGCGAGTGCCAGCCGAACCAGACCGCCACCGCCGGCACCAGGAAGGCCAGCCACTCGGCGGCGACGTCGCCCAGCATGCAGCCGCTGCCGCAGTGGAGCGCCCCCGTTCCGACCATCACCGGGAACGGCGTCTGCGTCATGTTGGGGGGCTTCTCGTTTCGCTCCATCGCCTGGTGGTGCGCCTCCATCGTGCCGAGCCGCCCGTAGCGGAAGTAGGCCCAGACCACGGCGAGCGTGCCGAACAGGGCGCACACCGGCCACACGACGTTCATCACCGTCATGTGCTGCGGGTGCCGGATCACCTGCACCGACAACACGAGCGAGCACGCGGCACCCAGCAAGAGGGACGCGACGGAGAGGGCGTGAAGCCAGCCCGGTGCGGCGAAGGCGGCGCTCAATGGTGCACCGCCAGCATCCAGAGGGCCATGGCGACCATCATCACGTTCTCGGTGAGCGAGACGAAGCCGAGCGGCACCTTGCTCGACCCGCCGACGCAGGCGCACGTGATGTCCCGCTTGTCGACGTAGACCGCCTTGAACACCGAGACCGCCCCGACCGAGCCGATGAACAGAGCCACCGGGATCGAGATCCAGTTCAGGGCGCCCGCGACCATCAGCACGCCGGCGATGCCCTCCAGAAACGGGTAGGCGTAAGCGTAGCGGACCCAGCGTTGTCCCAGCAGGTCGTAGCCCATGAACATCGAGGAGAAGCTCTCCACGTCCTGCAGCTTCAAGAGGGCGAGCACGCACATGCTGAATGCGATGAACCACGCGGCGGCGCGCATCGTGAACGGGGTGCCGTAGACGGCGTGGCTCGCCGCCAGGGCCATCAGCGCCGTCATCGTGAACACCGCGAAGACGGGCGTGTAGGTCGGCTTGCTCGGGTCGTTGGCGGCCTTGCCGAAGTGGTGCTGGAGATCGTCGAAGCCGCCGACCCGCTCGCCATTGATGAAGGTCTGCGGCGTCGACTTGACGTGGTACTCGTCCTTGAACCGGTCGATCTCCTCGCGCGTGGTCAGCAGGTGGTCCTCGACCGCGAAGCCCTGGCGTTCGAGGAGGTCCCTGGCCTTCAGGCCGTAGGGCAGGTGTGCTCGGGCGTGACCATCCGGTAGAGGACGGCCTTGCGGGCCGGTGACGGCATGAGTTGCTCCTTCGATGCAGGTTGGGGCGCCGGCGTCGCTACTCGGCGGCGACCCGGTGATGTGTCGGCTCCTCGACGGCCGTCGCCTGGGATTGGTTGCCCGGCGGCAGCGTCCAGCCCTTCACGAGCGCGTAGACGGCGGGGATCACCACGAGGGTCAGCGCGGTGGAGGAGACCATGCCGCCGATCATCGGCACGGCGATGCGCTGCATGACCTCCGAGCCCGAGCCGGTGCTCCATAGGATCGGGACGAGACCGGCCATGATGGCGACCACCGTCATCATCTTGGGCCGTACCCGCTCGACCGCGCCGACCATGATGGCGCCGCGCAGGTCCGCCCGCGTCGGGGGGCGCTCCTCGCGGCTGCACCCGGCCCGCACCTCGTCCCAGGCGTGGTCGAGGTAGACCAGCATGATCACCCCCGTCTCGGCGGCGACGCCGGCGAGCGCGATGAATCCCACCGCGACGGCTACCGACATGTTGAAGCCCATCCACCACAGCAGCCACACCCCGCCGACCAAGGCGAACGGCAGCGACAGCATCACGATGAGCGTCTCGGTCAGCCGCCGGAAGTTCAGGAAGAGGAGCAGGAAGACGACGAGCAGCGTCAGCGGCACGACGATCCGAAGCCGCGCCTCGGCCCGCTCCAGGTACTCGTATTGCCCGCTCCACTGGAGCGTCGTGCCCTGGGGCAGCGTCACCTCGTCGGCCACGGCCTTGCGCGCCTCGGCCACGTAGCCGCCGAGGTCGCGTCCGGCGATGTCGACGAAAATGTAGACCGCGAGCTGCCCGTTCTCGGTGCGGATCGAGGTCGGCCCCCGCGTCATCTCCACCTTGGCCACCTCGCGCAGGGGCACCGTGCCGCCGGCCGGCAGGGGCACCTGCACCTCATCGGCGATGGCGCGCGGGTCCGAGCGGAAGGCGCGCGGGTATCGCACGTTGACGGTGTAGCGCTCCCGCCCCTCGACCGTGTTCGTCACGGCCTGCCCGCCGAGCGCCGTCGCGATGACGTCCTGCACGTCGCCGACCATCAGCCCGTAACGGCCCAGCGCCTCCCGGTCGGGGGTGATGTCGAGGAAGTAGCCGCCGATCACCCGCTCGGCGTAGGCGCTCGACGTGCCCGGCACCGCCCGGACGACTGCCTCGACTTGCCGGGCGACCCCCTCCATCTGCTTGAGGTCGGTCCCGAGGACCTTGATGCCGACCGGCGTACGGATGCCGGTCGAGAGCATGTCGATGCGGGCGCGGATCGGCTGCGTCCAGGCGTTCGACACGCCGGGGAACTGCAGCGCCTTGTCCATCTCCTCCTTGAGGCTGGCGAGGGTGACGCCGGGGCGCCACTCCGCCTTTGGCTTCAGGGCGATGACCGTCTCGAACATCTCCATGGGCGCCGGGTCGGTGGCCGTGTTGGCGCGGCCCGCCTTCCCGTAGACGGAGGCGACCTCGGGAAAGGACTTGATGATCCGGTCCTGGGTCGCCAGCAGCTCACCGGCCTTGGTCACCGAGATCCCCGGCAGGGTGGTCGGCATGTAGAGCAGGCTGCCCTCGTCGAGGTCGGGCATGAACTCGGAGCCGAGCTGCCGGGCGGGCCAGACTGTCGCCGCCAGCACGCCCACGGCGAGCAGGATGGTGAGCACCCGCGCCCGCAGGACGCCCGCGATGAGGGGCCGGTACAGCCAGATGAGCAGGCGGTTGAGCGCGTTGCGGTGCTCCGGGACGATCCGCCCGCGCACGAATAGCACCATCAGCGCCGGGACGAGCGTCACCGACAGGAGCGCGGCCGCCGCCATGGCGAAGGTCTTGGTGTAGGCGAGCGGCCCGAACAGCCGCCCCTCCTGGCTCTCCAGGGTGAAGATCGGCAGGAAGCTCACCGTGATGACGAGGAGCGAGAAGAACAGCGACGGCCCGACCTCGCTCGCGGCCTCGACCAGGATCTCGACCCGGGGCTTGCCCGGCGGCGCCCGCTCCAGGTGCTTGTGGGCGTTCTCGATCATGACGATGGCGGCATCGATCATGGCGCCGACCGCGATGGCGATGCCGCCGAGGCTCATGATATTGGCGCCGATTCCGAGCGCCTTCATGCCCGCGAGCGCCATCAGGATGCCGACCGGCAGCATCAGGATGGCCACGAGCGCGCTGCGGATGTGCAGGAGGAACACCACGCAGACCAGGGAGACGACGATGCTCTCCTCGACCAACGTGTGCCGCAGGGTGTCGATGGCCGCCTCGATGAGTTGCGAGCGGTCGTAGACCGGCAGGATCTCGGTGCCGGCCGGCAGGCTCTTGGCCACCTCGGCGAGCTTCGCCTTGACCCCCTCGATGACGCTGAGGGCGTTCGCGCCGAAGCGCTGTAGGACGATGCCGCCCGCGACCTCGCCCTCGCCGTTCATCTCGGTGATGCCGCGCCGCTCGTCCGGCCCGAGTTCGACGCGGGCGACGTCCCGGACCCGCAGCGGCGTGCCGCCGGCGGTCTTGAGGACGATGTTCTCGATGTCGGCGATGCTCCTCAGGTAGCCGCGGCCGCGCACCATGAACTCGAACTCGGACAGTTCGACCGTGCGGCCGCCGACGTCGGCATTGCTCGTGCGGATCGCGTCCCGAAGCTTGTTGAGGGAGATGCCCTGGGCTCGCAGGCGGTTCGGGTCGACGACGACGTTGTACTGCTTCACGAAGCCGCCGACGCCCGCGACCTCGGCCACGCCTTCGGCCCGCGAAGCGCCGAACCGCACGACCCAGTCCTGGAGCGAGCGCAGCTCCGCAAGGGTCCGCTCCTTCGCCACGACGACGTATTGGTAGACCCAGCCCACGCCGGTCGCGTCGGGGCCCAGCGTCGGCGTCACGCCGGCAGGCAGGCGGTTCGCCGCCGCGTTCAGGTACTCCAGCACCCGGGACCGGCCCCAGTAAGGGTCGGTGCCGTCCTCGAAGATCACGTAGACGAAGGACCCACCGAAGAACGAGAAGCCGCGGACCACCTTCGCCTTCGGCACCGTCAGCATGGCGGTGGTTAGCGGATAGGTGACCTGGTCCTCGACCACCTGGGGCGCCTGGCCCGGATACTCGGTGTAGACGATGGCCTGCACGTCCGAGAGGTCGGGGATGGCGTCAAGCGGCAGCGTCCGCAGCGCGAGCACGCCGCCCGCGACCGCGAACACGGTCCCGACCAGCACGAGGACGAGGTTGCGGGCGGACCAGCCGATGAGACGCGCGATCACCGCCTGCCTCCCGCGTTCGCGGCCTGCCGGCCGTCCTTCGGGGCGGCCAGGGACTGGAGCGCCGCCTTGAGGTTGCTCTCGGCGTCGATGAGGAAGTTCGCCGCCGTGACCACCCGGTCGCCGGCCGAGACGCCGTCCCGGATCTCGGTGAAGCCCTCGCCGCGGACGCCGACCTTCACCTCCTTGGGCTCGAATCGGCCCTCGCCCCGGTCGAGGAGCACGACCTGGCGTTCGCCGGTGTCGATGACGGCGTCGTCGGGGACCGCCACCACCGGCTTGGCGTCGCCGGTGTCGATCTGGACCTCGGCGTACATGTCGGGCAGCAGCGAGCCGTCCGGGTTCGGCAGCTCGATGCGCACCCGCGTCGCTCGGGTGTCGGCGTTCACCTGAGGGTAAATCACCGCGACCTTGCCGGAAAAGGTCTTCCCCGGGGCCGAGCGAAGGCGGACGGTGACGGGCTGGCCCACGCGCACCGCGGCGAGGTCGCGCTCGGGCACGTCGGCCAACACCCACATCGTCGAGATGTCGCCGATCCGGAGCAGGGTGTCGCCGGCGGCGGCCTTCATGCCCTCGACGGCGGTCCGCTGCAGGACGAGGCCGTCGCGCGGAGAGGACCAGGTGATGGCCATCGGCACCTTCCGGGTGCGCTCCATCTCGTCGATGACGGCCTCTGAGACATTCAGGTTCTGGAGCCTGCGGCGCGCCCCGTCGAACCCCGGGTTGGCGATGAGCTGGGCCGCGGCCGCGTTGATCTCGGGCGAGTAGACGTGGACCAGCGCCTGTCCCTTACGGACGCGGTCGCCGGTGGTGACGTTCTCGACGTGGTCGACGTAGGCGTCGGACCGGGTCGCGATGACGGTCACGCGCCGCTCGTCGAGGGCGACCGTGCCGGGCACGCGCACCGGCTGCGCCACGACCCGCCGGTCCACGACCTCGGTCCGCACGCCGGTGCGTTGGACCTTGCCGGGCGAGACGGTCACGACGTTCCCGCCCTCGTCCTCGCCCGCGTAGACGGGGATGTAGTCCATCCCCATCGAGTCCTTCTTCGGCACCGGCGAGGTGTCTGGCAGTCCCATGGGGTTGCGGTAGTACAGGACACGCCGATTGCCCGGGCCAGGCCCGGCCGCCCCGGCCGCCCCGGCCGCCCCGGCCGCCCCGGCCGCCATGCCGCCCTTGCCCATACCGTCCTTGCCCATGTCTTGAGCCGCCATGCCGGCGGGCATGGCCGTGGCCTCGGCGTCCTCCACGTCGAAGCGCACGTCCTCGCTGGCGTGGACTGCCCGGAACTCCCGACCGTCCCCCGTGACCATCGGCGCGAGCGAGTAGACCGGCTTCCCGTCCGGGTCCCGGTAGTAGACGACCGGGCCGGACGGGGCGGCGGGACGAGCCGCCGCCGACACCGGCGCCGACGGCACCAGGCGAGCGAGGCCGTCCCGCGCCCTGTCCACGAGCGCGGTCGGCAGGCTCCCCGCCACCCGACCCGCAAGGTCGGACACGGCGGGACCGTCGTGCCCGGTCCAATACCCGGCGGACCCCGCCGCGAGCGCGGCGAGGGCCCCGGCGAGCCATGCGGACCGGTTCATTTCCCGGCCTGGATGATCAGCTTGTCCTCGACCGTGCCGGTCTCGCCCTGGACCTTCGCGGCCAGCGACAGGCGCCAGCGGCCCTGCATTCCGAGATGGGCCTTGAAGCGGTAGATGCCGGGCTCGGTCGAGGGCACCTGCTCGACCTTGGTGGCCATCTCCTCCATGGCGTCGGGCGCCATGTCGAGCCGCTTGGCGAAGACCACGGCGTCGGTCACCGGCTTGCCGCTGCGCTTGTCCACCAGCCGGACGGCGAGGACGGCATCGCCGACTTTGGCCTCCTGCTGGACGAGTTGGAACTGGTAGTTCTTGGTGTCCGCAAATGCGGACGAGGTGAGAGCCGGCACCGATAGCACGGCACCGAGCAGCGCCGCCTTGAGCGGGCGCGCGAGGGTGTTCTTGGTCACGGGTGTCATCTCCTGAACGCGATGGGTGCCGGCGCGCAGGCACGCGGCATCGTGCCGGCGCTCACGCCGGCGGCATCGGGTTCAGGCTCGGGGAGGCTCGGGTAGCGGCGTCCCGTGCACGCTCGCGAACGGGGGTGCCGCGGGCCAGGCCAAGGCCGCCCGCGTTCCGACGGGCGCCGGGAGGACGACCGCTGTGGGCAGGAGCGAGGCGACGGGGGCGAGGCACAGGGCCATCAGCGGGCAGTCCTTGGCGCAGTCCGGCTTGGCCGCCTTCTCGTGCGGACAGCAGGGCATGTCGTCCATGGCCATATCCGCCATGTCGATCCGACCGGAGCCGTCGTCGGCCATGACCATGACAGGCATGGCGTGGCCGTGATGGTCGTGGACGGCGGCCGGCATCGCGGCGTGCATGCCCGCGGTGGCCGCGGGAGCGGTCACCGGCGTCAGGGCGAGACTGAGGACCGCCAAGAGCGGCAACAGTCGCCGGAGGGCGAGCCAGAACGTCACGAATCCAAGATGCCAAATTCCGGGCCGGCGCGAAAGTCCGGCTGACGGTCTCAGGAACGGCGAACGCGCCGGTTGGTTGCGCTTGGCTCAGGCGGGCTCGGCCGGATAGCCGGCCTCTGCGATGGCCCGGGCGATCCGGTCGGCCGATCCCCTGGTTCCCGACACGGTGACCAGCTTCGCCCCCAGGTCGACCGCGACGCCTGCGTTCGGCTCGATGGCCTGCACGGCGCGGGTCACGGACTTGGCGCAGCCGCCGCAGCCCACTTTCTCGACCTTCAAATGGATCATGACGCTCTCCTTCGGACGATGTCCCGAGGAGATGGGGCTTCCCACCGTTGGAAGGTCAAGGGGCGGAATGATGTCCTCAGACCGAGACCTGCGCATCCGGGCGGCCGCTTCCGCCTGATGATCGTTGGAGATGCCCCCCGGCCGAGGCAATCCGTGTAAAGACAGTCCGGCACGATCTGCCCGGGGAGGCACTTTGCCGTCCTGGAGTTGACGGAGCAAACGTCCGGTTTCGGGATTTGCTCAGCGGCGCATAAATGGCGGTGTTGGGTCGTCAGCGGACAGGGTCGGCCTGGAAAGGCTCCGGTCCGGAGGGTTCCCCTTTCGGCCGGTGGCAGGCGCACGCCGTGGCTTTCTCGTCGGCGCGGTCCCATATCGGCGCTTCGCAAGTGAGGAGCTGTGTTAGCAGATGCGCCAGCGGCGCCGCTTGATAAGGCTTCTGAAGCACCGGGGCTGACCGATACGCTTCCTCCAACCCCTGCGTGCCGTAGCCGGTCGCGAACAGGAACGGCGTGCAACGCTCTAACAGCAGGTCGGCCACCGGATAGCTGCGGGCGTCGCCCAGGTTGACGTCCAGCACGGCCAAGTCGAAGTTCCCGGCGCGGACATGATCCACGGCCTTGTCGAGGCGCATGGCCACCACGACCTCGCAGCCGAGGTCGAGCAGCATGTCCTCCGCGAGCATGGCCACGAGGCTCTCGTCCTCGACCAGCAGAACGCGGCGCCCTTCCAGCAAACTCATCGGGCAGGGTGCCCTTCCAGTGTCTCCTGGCCGACCCAGCCGAGCTGGGTCAATGGGATCTCCAGCCGGCAGACGACACCGCTCGGCGCGTATGTGATAGCCGCGTTGCCGTCGAACTCCATCGGAAGCTGCCGCTCGATAAGCCGGGAGCCGAAGCCTCTGCGTGTTGGCGGAGTGACCGGCGGGCCGCCGCGCTCTTCCCATGCGAGATCAAGCTGCTCGCGGCCATCGTCCAAGGCCTGCAGGGACCACGTCACCGCGACCCGCCCCTCAGGGACCGACAGAGCCCCGTATTTGGCGGCGTTGGTCATCAGCTCGTGCAGCGCCATGGCCAGAGTTACAGCGACCTTGGGGTGCAGGCGTGTATCCGGTCCGTTTAGCACGAAGCGGTTAACGTCGACCTCTGCCAGAAGGTGCGGTGCAAGCGCGCGCTCAACCACGCTGCGCAAGCTGGCACTCTCCCAGTTGTCCTCGACGAGCACGTTATGGGCGGTCGACAGCGCAGCCATGCGGGCGTCGAACACAGCCCGCGCGGCTTGGTCGGTCTGGCCGCGGAACGTCTGCGCGGCGATCGATTGGACCGTGGCCAGGGTGTTTTTCACCCGGTGGTTCAGCTCGTTGATCAGCAGGCGTTGGCGCTCGGCCGCGGCCTTTTCCTCGCTGATATCGCGGACCTCGATGATCGTGCCGATGATGTTGGCCGCGTCGTCCCGGATCGGGCTGGCCGTGAAGCCGACCGGATAAAAATGCCCGTCCTTGTGGACGAAAACCTCCTCGCCACGCTCCTGGTTGTTCTCCGGGAAGGCGCGATCGATCGCGCATTCCGCCAGCGGGAACGGCCGGCCGTCCGGGTAGGTGTGGTGCACGATGTCGTGCAGCGGGCAGTCGCGCTCCAAAACCTCGTCAAGCGTCCAGCCGGTCAGCTGCTCGGCGGCGCGGTTCATGTAGATGCAGTGCTGCCGGTCATCCATCAGGAAGATGGAGACCGAGGCGTTGTTAAGCACGGCATTGAGGCGCCGCTCGGTCTCAAATAGTTGGCCGGCGCCGGGCCTGAGACTCACGAGAGGTGTATTGGCGGCGGGAACAGATTGCAGCGGCTGCCGAGTATGCGGCACTGATACGACCCTTCACAGCGGGGTTGTCAAAAAGGACGGGGCCCAACGAACCGTCGGGATCGTGCATCTCGCATGCCGCGTTGCGGCAGGCGCCACAAGGCCGAGCCTGCCAATGCGCTGACGGGAGGGTTGTTCCATACCCCAAACACAGTGGCTTTACCCGAGGCTTGGATGTTGGCAGTCGGTCGTCTATTTGCCGGCCCGACCCGGCCTCCAGACCGTCATTGCGTGTAATGATTTCCAAAACCCAACGATTGAGTCTTCGTGTCGCCATCATCGCCGCGGAGGCCCGGGCGGGGGCTCACACGGCCCTGCTGATGGATAGGATCCTACACGGACAGGATACTGACGAAACCGAGCAGGTCCTGTGTCGCGAAATGGACGTCCTGGCAGCGTTGCGTGCCCACGCAAAAGCGCGGAACAAGGATGAGCCATCGCCGTAAGAGGTTCATTCCTACGGCTACTGATCTGTACCTTCCCTCCAGTAGACCCGACCGCATTGCAGCGGGTCCGCTATGGGCACTTAGTTGGGATTGTCGCGGCGTCTGGTTTGGGTCGGTAGGAGGCCGTCCGCTTTTCCGGCCGACCGTCTCCCAAGCGGCCGTTCCGCTTACGGCCAGTTTCGGTTGTTCGTGGTCAGCTCGACTGCTGGTAAGCAGAAGCTTCGAGAGCTAGACAATAGTCGGTAGTGGATGATGCTGAGCATCAGATTTTACTCGCCTAACCATACGTTGCTCGCGAGTGTGAGGGTGGCCACTTGGTGCCGCGGCAGCGAACTATTGGCTGCTGCTAAAGGCAGATGAAGCTTTTTCTTCCCCAGCATCGGCCCCGAGTTCTCGATGAGGCGCAGCGAGGTAGTCGGCGGCGCGCGAGGCCTGCGAAGCGGCGTGGCTGAGCGCGCGTGGGTTGGCACGCAGCAGTGGCGCCCAGGAAGCGCAGTAGGCGGCGTGGTCGGGGTGGGGCGTGCGCGCGAGCCCGAGGTCGGCCAGAACGAAGGCGGCGCCGAGTTCGGCCACGAGTTCCTCGGCGGCGTAGGCGCGCGCACCGAACCGTGCGGTGAGGTCGCGGGCGAGGCGGTGGGGGGCACCGGTCCAGTGTACCAGTTCGTGGGCGAGCGTGCCGGCGTGGCCCGTGCGCGTGCGAAAGGCGGTCCGTGGCGGCAGGTGAATCGTGTCGGTGGCCGGGACGTAGCAGGCGCGAGTGCCGCCCTCGCGGATCTGCGCGCCGGTGGCCGCGACGAAGGTGTCGAAGGCCGGTAGGGATGCGGGTGGTGCCGCGTGGGTGGTGGCGTCCGCGGTCGGCGGGGCGGAATCGACCTGGGCGGCGTTGAAAACGTGGGCGGCGCGGGCAACGAAGGGGGCGCCATCGGGCGGGTCGGCGTCGCCGGTGTCCGCCAGGGCGCTGCGGGGCAGGTCCTTGTAGAACAGCACCAGCGTGCCGCGCTCGGCCTTGCGGACCTGCGCGCCAAGGGCGGCCCACTGGCGGTAGGTGGCCCAGCGGGCGTCGGCGTAGCCCTTGGCCTGAGCCGCGCACCACAGGGCGAGCACGTTGATGCCGCGGTAGCGTCGGCAGGTGCGGGCGTTGCGCGGCATCGGGTCTGCGCCTTGCCAGGGCGGGGTCCACGAAGCGGGGTCGGCGGTCTCGAGCTGGGCGAGGATGGCCGCGGCGACGTGGGTGTGCAGGTCGGCGGGGCGCGGGTCGGCGGGCATGGGCGGTGATCCGGGAACCCCAACGGGGGCGTGGGTCCGGGTTCCCGTGCGGGCGGCGATCGTTCACCGGGATGCTCGGCTCGGCGTCCGCGTGCCCCGTGCGATGTGGGGGGCTACCTGCCTGGAACTTGGTGGACGTTGGAGGGAGGCCGGCTTGCTGAAGGCAAGGCTTTGCCGGGCGCGGGCAAAGCCTCGATCGTCCGGGGCGGGTGGAACTCGGAGCCACGCCGTCGGTCGACCGGCGGATCGACGTGCGACCCCGCGAGGGGCAGGCCGGGGCTGTGCTGTCGGCCTTTATGCACCGCTTCCCGTCAGCTTGGACGGCCAGCGCGGACGTTCCCCGCCGCTCGATCCGGCTGACGGCGGGGTGTCCTGGAGGTCGGGGCGACCCGTTGCCTCCTCCTGCGGTCCGTCCCCGGGTCGGGGTGGGACCGCTTGCGGCCGATGCCCTTCGGCGTGCGACCCGGCGGTCCCCATCCCGCATGGCTGGCGGTGGAGGCTCGGGGCTCATAGGGAGCGTGGCCCTTTTCCTTGGCGGGGCAAGAGGTCCGCGACACGCGGTGTAGGCGAAGCAGCGTTTCAGCAAGCCGCGTGTGTCGCGGATGGACTTCAGGCGAAGCGAATCAGCGGAAGCCCCGCTCATGTGAGCCCAGCTTGGGCGGCGTTCGTGCAGGAGGGCTTGGGCACCATAGGCGGTGACGATTCTCTAAGCGTCCTTAGGTCAGTGACAAATCTCGCCGCTTTGGTTCACATCTTCGTGATCAGAGGCAAGATTTTCTATTTTTGGTTGTGGACGGTGTGCCCACCGCTGCAGTGTCTAGTTAGCTAAGCGTTTGCTAAGATATTGTCTTACTTTAGCTTTATCGGATATGGCGGTCGGCGATGGTGGTCTGCTTCGGTTGTATGCCGACACGTCATAATCCATTCCCTAAGGGCTAAATAGTATTCGGGATAATTTTTTGCTAATCCGATGTTTTAAGCTTGTATTATCTCATTGCGGGTGGTTGTTAGACCTGCCGGCAGCGAAGACGTGTCCGGCAAGCCTCAGCTAGAACGGTAGATGGGCCATGCACATCGAAGATGATGGCGCGCCTCGCGGCGCGGCAGAAGGAGCACGTCTCGAGGGTGACACTGTCACACGAGGCGTTGTTCACGAAGATAAGGCAGTTTCGCTCCATTCAGAACCTGCGCGCGCAGAGTCCTGCGGGACACCGAGCCCCGAGGTACAGACGCCGGTCGATGCGCCAGAACTGTCGCCGACGTCCAGTGGTCTTGGGATGATTGAGCAGACGGACAAGGTGGCCTTCTTCGACCAGATCGAGAAGGTATCTGATTTGGGGAAGCGAGCGTTCCTGCTGCGCTGCGGGGGGTTCAAGCCGTACGACGAGCGGACCCGCCGCCTAATCAGTTCGGTGGCCGAGGAGGGTCCGACAGGCGCCGTCGTCCAGGGTCTGCTGCACACGCCGCAGCCGATGCCTGCGCCCATCATGAAGCCAGTGCGCCAGCGGCGCCCGCCGAAGCTTAAGTCAGTGAAGCCGCCGAAATGCTTGATCGACACGCTGCTCAGTGAGGACGACGAGGCAGCCTGACCCCACGGTGATCACGAGGCGATACCCTGTCGCGTCCGTGACCTTAGTCTCGGACCGGCACCCTGTTCCTCAGAGCGACCCAAGCGAACGTCCATGCCGAGGCGGGTCGTTCTCCCTGGCTACTTGGTAGTACGACGATGCTCGACTTCGATGAGGAAAAATCATTCTTTGAACGGACAGAAGAGGAGTTCTTCCAGCCCTACGCCGACAGTCATCAGCGGGCGATGCGAGATGCCATTATCGGCGGCAGTATGGCCGTTTACCTAGAGCAGTTCCAGCTGCAGTCGCGCTTTATCACGCGGATGCAGTTCTGGCGGGCACATCAGGCAGTGGCGTTCGTTAACTATCAGGGGGCCATCCTTAACGTGAATGTGACCGTCGCTTGGGACAGGATGGGTCACCGCTACGGCCAGGAAGTCGACGCGGTGCACTGCCGCTTTATGCAGGCCCAGCGCAAGTTCATGCGGCGGCACGGAGCCCCGAACTACAACTACACGGTCTTCGAGCGGTCAGAGACGTTTGGCCTGCATTCGCACAGTGGGGTCCACGTCCCCGACCAGGTGTACCCGCAGTACCGGCGGTGGCTGGAGCGGTACGTCAAGCGGATTGACCGCGTAGGATCCAAACGACGCCTGCACGTCCGGCGCCGCCGCGAGACGGCCGTCGCCCGTGCGATCGAGGAGCAGTGGCGTTGGTTCCGCTACTGCATGAAGGGGGTCAACCCGGGCCTTTATGACCACGAGCGGGATGTCCACGGTTTGGCGCCCAACGACACCTTCACGGGCTTTCATGGCCTGAAGCACCGGTACTCGGGCATCGTGACGCTGCAGCGCGTGCGGGTGTCGCAGGACATGCTTCGGAAGGCTAGGCGGGAGGCCGGTTACCCCGAGCGCTACTACCTGATCGACGGAGAGCACCGGTACGACGACTTCGAGTACCGGCGCGGGGAGGCTGACCGTCTGACGGAGATGCTTCGGTGCGATCCGATCTAGTAGACAGGCCCCTGGGGGCACCAGGGAGATCACGCCGCCGCTGAGCGGGCCGGCCTTTATTCCGGGTCTTCGTGAACTCGCAGTTTGAGAAGCCCGCCGGGGATCCCCGGCGGGCTTCTCTGCGTGTGCGCCCGTTCGTGACGTGGGCCCTGCCGGTGATCCAGACGCGGCCCATCGTGCAGTATCCAGCGCGGCGCGGTCCGTTGACCGATCGTTCGTGAGCTTCTCCGCACGGTCCGTGGCGGTCGTTGGGAGCGCCTCCGTTCGTCCGCCGGGAAAACTGCCAGTTTCGCCGCTCTCGCAGTAATGGACGTTTGCCGGGCCAAACTGGCACGGCGCTTTGAAAAAAGCTTTCATGCCAATTACTTGCGCGTAGAGTTGGGGCAGGCGGCCCGGTAGGCGGTTTGGGCCTGCATCAGCGTGAATCGCGCTGGGGCGCGGGGGGCAGCGGAACCTTGAGTACGCCCGCCCTGGTCGTCGGGCGCTGCCTGGTCGAGGACCGCTACCGAGAGGGAGATGAAGCGGAGAAACGTCTGACGCGCATGCGGGATTGTGGGGGCACGGTGCCGCTCATCGCGTTCACCGTCATGGTGACGGCGTTGGCCGCGGCCGGGCTCGCGGGGGTGATGTCGCGAAGCTTTAGCCCTTGGTCTTGCTCATGAGAAAGCCGAGGGCATTGGAGACCACCGAGCCGGCTGCGCTCGCTGCCCCCGACGCGACCGCCCCCGCCGCCCCAGCTGGGCCCGAGGCGGCGGCCAGCATCTTCGCGGTGACCGACTCGCCGATCTGCTCCTGCGCCGTGACAGGCTGGTGCGACCGCAGCCGCGGGGCAGCCAGCAGCAGCACGCGACGGTCATTCTCGATCAGCGCGGCCACGCCTGCATCTGCGGTACCGACGAAGGACGCGCCATCCTCGAACTGGACCTCGATGACGGCTTTCTGCCGCGGCGCCCCGTCGAGGGCGGTCAAGCCGACGCTCAAGACTGAGGCGGCGAGGGCCAGCGAATTAGTAGGGTCGATTGTTTGGGCGAGCGTCACGCCCCCCGCGCAGCGCCGCGTTCTCCCGCAGACCGGTGACGACCTGCTCCATCATCGTCTGCCTGCCTTCGACACCTCCGTGCAGGATCACTGCGACGACGGTCTCGACGCCGCGGCCCAGACCCTGCGGTAGGGTGAAGAGCCCCGTGTCGTAAGTCCCTGAGCCGCGACCGCATTCACCCGCTATGATGGTCAGGTCTGCCACTCAGGATCTCCTCTGGCGCCAAGCGGTCGAACGGCGCGGGGTACGAGAGAGCGCTCCGGCCTCGACTGCGATGATTGCTCTCGAAACCTCGACGTCGATGGCGTGCGCCCGCCGGTGTCATCATGACGTCAGCTATGACCGGCTTTCAGACCGTCTGCGATGCCGGCAGTGGGCTTGCTATCGTCAGCAGTGCCCCCTGCGCGGTCAGCGCGCCGTCCCGCGTCATCCCCTCGATTTGCGCCCCGATGACGTCGCGCAGCTGCGCGCTCGTCGCTTTGAATCCGAGCATCCGCGCGACCGCCGGGACGATCTCCTCGGCGCTCGCCCCGAAACTCCCCGACACGACCTCCTGGATCGCTGCGCGCAGCTCGGTCGGCGGCAGCATCTCCGGCCGCCGCAGCGTGCCGGATCCCGCCAGGCTCCGGTCGCGCACGGTGATGGACTGGCCCGGCAGCGCGAGGAACGGTCCGTCCCGCTCGATTCCCCCGCGGGCGCGAGCCGCCTCGACGCCGCGCTCGACCGCCGCCTGAATGCGCGGACCGCTGCGCTGCAGGCACCAGGCCTGGCGCACGCGCGCGGTCACCTCGTCGACGTGTACCGGCCCCTCGACCGCCACGACCTGCTCGACGAGGCCGGCCAGCAGCCCCGTGGGCGTCTCGTGCAGTTCGGGCTGGCCGCGCGGGGCGTCGGGCACCAACTCCACGTAGAGGCGGCTGGGCTGATCGTCCGGGCGTTCGCTCAGACCTATCTCAACGATGTCGGCCCGCTCGATCGTCACGACCTCGACCGGGACGGCTCGCGCACGGGTCCCGCCGAACTCGAGGCGCGCGTCGAGTTCGATCTTGGCCGCCTCGATCGCCGCGACCGTCCGCGCGAGCTGTTCCTCCGGACGCTGGAACCAGTCCGTGCTCCAGATCCGGTGGATGATCCAGCCGTGGTCCTCGAGCACGGCCTGGCGCAGCCGGTCCCGGTCGCGCGCCGAGCGGGACGCGTGGTAGGCCGCACCGTCGCACTCGATGCCCAGGAGATAACGCCCCGGCCGCTCTGGGTCGGCGATGGCGAGATCGATGAAGAAGCCCGCCAGCCCGACCTGCGGGTGGACCTGATAGCCGCGGGCCTGCAGTGAGCGTGCGACCTGCGCCTCGAATACGCTGTCGTGGTCGCGCCCCGTCATCTGCGCGATGCCGAGCCGCCCCGTGCGGGCGAAGTGCAGGAACAGCTTGAAGGCCAGCACGCCCTTCCCCTTGGCGCGCTCAAGGTCGATGTCCTCATCGGTGATCGAGGCGTAGACCTCGCAGCGCCGCTTGGCCCGGCTGATCAGAACGTTGAGGCGCCGCTCGCCCCCCTCCGCGCTCAAGGGCCCGAAGCGCATCGCCATGTACCCTTGCGCGTTGCGCCCGTAGCCCACCGAGATCATCACGACGTCGCGTTCGTCGCCCTGCACGTTCTCGAGGTTCTTGACGAAGAACGGCTCGCTTGGGTGATCTTGGAAGAAGCTTTCCGTCTCGGGGTTGAGCCGGCGCAGACGCTCGACCTCGTCCTGGATGGCGCGGCGCTGCTTAACCGAGAACGCCACGACGCCCAGGCTGAGGTTCGGGGTGGCCAGCGCATGCCGGAGCACGGCCTCGGCCACGGCCTTCGCCTCGACCGGGTTGGTGCCGGTGTTGCCGCTGTCGAATACGCCGTCCGCTACCGCGTGGAAACGCAGGCCCATGCCGGCCTCTCCGGTGTAGGGGCTCGGCACGATGAACAGCTTGTTCTCGTAGAACTGGCTGTTCGAGACGGCGATCAGCGACTGGTGCCGGCTACGGTAGTGCCACCTCAGCATGCGCTGGGGCAGGCCGCGGGCGGTGAACAGGCTGAGCACGCTCTCGACGTCGGCGACCTGCGCGGTGCCGTCGTCGTCCTCGTCGCCCGTCCCGCCGGTCATCTTGGCGAAGAAGCGGGTCGGCGGCAGCTGCTTCTCATCGCCGACTACGACGACCTGCCGCGCGCGGGCGATGGCGCCCAGCGCGTCGACCGGCTGGATCTGGCTCGCCTCGTCCATCACGAGAAGGTCGAACTCGATCACTCCTGGCGGCAGGAACTGAGCCACCGAGAGCGGGCTCATCATCAGGACGGGTTTGAGCGCCTGGATCGCGGGGGCAGCGCGCTGCACGAGCTGCCGGATCGGCATGTGCCCGCGCCTGCGCGCCATCTCGGCCCGCAGCACGCCGAGCGGCCCGACCCCGCCCGCGACCTTGGGGATGCGTCGGTGGTGGGCGCGGGCGACCTCGACGCTGGCGAGCGCGATGCGCTGTCGGTCCAGATCGGCGAACTGGGCGGCCAGTCGCCCGTGCAGCTCGCCGTCGAAGCGGGCGAGCGCCGGATCTTCCTTCGCGAGCCTGCGAAACAGCGCCTCGAAGTAGGCCATCTCGAAGGCTGGCCGGGCGGTGTCCGGCGCGAGGCGGCCGTCGGCCAGCCGATCGACAAGCTCGCCGAGCCCGAGCTCTCGGGCGCGGTTGGCGCGCTCGCGATAGGCGACCCATTTCGAGAGGCCCTCGACCCCCGCGCCCCACCGCGCGAGACCGGCGGCCAGCGCCTCCGTCGGGATCGCGGTCGCACCTACGTGGGCGAACAGCGCGACCACGTCGAGCCTTAGCTCGACGAAGAGCGCGTCAAGGCCGGCGGCCAAGCGCCTGGCCTCGGCCGCGGCCATCTCCGCCTGCCTGGCCAGTGCGGCTCGGTCTGGGACGCGGGCGGCTTGCTCGCGGATTTCGGCGTTGTCCCAGATCCACGCTGCGGCGGCCTTGAGGGCAGGCCAGTCGGAACTCGGACCGCGCCAAGCCAGCCCGAATGCGGTGCGGCCGAGGGCGTCCGCGGCCTCGAGCGCGTCGGCGGCCTCCTGTGCGGCGGCCAGGCGCGCGAGCAGGGCGAGGCGGTGGGCAACGGTCGTGTCGGCCGCGATCATCACCGCACGGCACCCCGCATCGAGGGCGGCGACCGCCCCCGCGCGATCGGCGAGCCGCGCGAGGGGAGCCCGGTCGACGCCCGTCACGTCCGGGAAGGCCGAACCGTTCGCATCGTCGAGATCCGCCCAGTGGCGGAGTGCAAGCGGGGTGAGCCCCTCGTGCAGTCGCGCTAGGGCGGAGGCCCGCGCTTCGAGGTCGGCACGGTCGGGTAGGCGGCTCGCGATCAGGCGCGGTTCGGCCCCGAGGCCGCGCAGGCTGCGCATCCAGGCGACGAGGGCCTGGAGCGGCTCGGGTCGGGACCTCTCGGCCCGCCAGTCGACGCCGAACGCCGCCCGTCCAAAGGCGTCCTCGGCCTGCAGGAACGCGACCGCCGTCTTGCCGGCCTGGAGCGCGTCGAGGGCGGCGAGCACGGCTGGCAGCGGGGTGGTGGGAGAAGCGAGCACCGTCTTCACGAGGCGGTTGGCCGCGCGCCACTCGCTCGACAGGAACCGGGTGAGGCTTGTGCCCTTGACCGCGAGGACTCGGCGAACCGCGGCGAGTTCCGTCGTCCAGGCGGCCTCGGTCAGGACACCCGCGGTAGCCGCACGGCTCTGGGCGAGCGTGACTGCCGCCTCGGCGAGGTCTCCTGCCTGATCGACTCCACGCTCCCACACGGTCGCGGCGAAGGCTTCGGGACTCGCGTCCGGGGCGTCCGCCACGCGCCGCGCGGTGGCCACGAGCCGCTCGATGTCGCTCAAGGTCTCGACGGCTACCGCGGACCCGAGCCGCCCCTTCAGGTCGCGGGCGGCGGTCAGCAGCCGCGGGACCTGCGCCTCGAACGCGGCCATGCGGGCAAATCCTTCGGCCGGAAAGGCTTTCGGCAAGGTCTCGAGCCCGGCGCGCAGGCCTGCGACGTCGATCGCGTAGGCCTCCGCCCGTACCGCGCCCGAGAGTTCGGCGACGAGCGCGGCGTGGGCGCCCCCGCGCTCGAGGAGCGCGGTGAGTTCGGGCCGATGCGTGTTCCACGCTTCACAGCCGAGGGATGCGTCGCCCAGAACCGTCGGCGCCCGGGCGAAGCGTTCAGCCAGCGCGGCCGCGAGCTCGAGGTCACCGAGGGACGCGAATCCCGGTCGCCCGAGTGAGCCGCCCACGACCTCAGCCTCGGCGCGCGCCGCCGCAAGAGCCGCCCGGAAGTCGGCGAGGCGGAGCTTAAGCCGCTCGACGTCGGTCGGCAGGATCGCCTCAAGGCCTACACCGCGCCAAGGGTGGTCATCAGGCCGGCCAATGTCGGCGACGCGCTGGGCGAGCTCGCTTAGCAGATCGTCGCGCCGGCGTACCCCGTCCGCGTCCCAGCCCGGCGCCGCGGACAGTTCGAGATCCGTCGGGCGCTCACCATCCTGACGCAGGCGCGTGAGGTGCCCGATGACTTGATAAGGGGTAAGGCCTGAGGGGGCGTGCTGGTGGTGTAGCCGCGCCGGATGGGCGTTCAGCGCATCGCGTGCCTCCGTCAGGCGGGCGATCAGGCTCGCCTCGGCGCCCGATCGGGGTGCCCCGAGCTCCCAGGTGCGGCGCAGCTCGTCGAGAAGCGCGCGCTTGTTGGCCTTGTTGGAGTGTAGCTCAAGGCAAGCGTCACCGACTCCCGCGCCGTCGAGTCGGCGTTTGACAACCTCAAGCGCCGCCATCTTCTCGGCGACAAACAGCACGCTGCGCCCGTCGGCGACCGCCGCCGCGATGATGTTGGCGATGGTCTGCGACTTGCCGGTGCCGGGCGGGCCCTGGATGACGAGGTCGCGACCGCGCCGAACCTCGTGCACGGCCACCGATTGCGAACTGTCGCAGTCGACGATGTGGAGCTGCTCGGCCGGCCCGATGTGCGGGTCGATCGCCGCGTCCTCGCCGATGAGATCGTCGGCCGCCGGAAAGCCGTCGGACAGAAGGGCCCGGATGGTCGCGCGATCCGTGAAGCGGGCGCCAACCGGCCAGTTGGCCGGGTCGAGGTCGCGGTACATCAGGAACTTCGCGAACGAGAAGAATCCGAGCACGATGTCGTCGGGCAGGACCTCCCAGCCGGGCTTCAGAGCAACCGCCCGCGCTACGTCGGCGGCGTAGGCCGTCGGATCGAACTCCTCTCCGAGTTCCATCCCGGGCAGGCGGATCGTATGAACACGCTCGAGATAGGCTTCGAGCGAGAGGTTTGGGGCCTGCTCTTCGCCGCGCCAGCGCAGACGGAAGCGCTCGGCGGCCGAACCGCGCTCGAGCCTGACCGGCAGCAGCGTTAAAGGCGCGTACCGGATGTTGGCCGCGTTATTGGGGTCGACCCACTTCAGCGTGCCGAGCGCGAGGTAGAGGACGTTGACGCCCTGCTCCTCCTCGAGCGTGCGGGCATCGACGTAGAGTTCGAGCAAGCGCTTCTGCAGCCCCTCCGAGGTCAGGCGGGTCTGGAGTTTGGTGTCGGCGTGGCGACTGTAGACGCCGCGCTCATTGAGGGTGTCGGTTTCGGGCTGGGGGAGCGCGTCGACCTCGTCCGGCTCGGCTTTGGCCTCGGCCTCCGGGGTCTCAGGAGTGTCCGGTTCGGCCTTCGTCCGGCTGACGCGGCCGGGCAGAAAGGTGAAGGCCTTGCCTTCACGCAGAAGCATCCGGAACACCTCGGACGCTTTCTCGTCGACGATCTCGAGGGATTTCGCGCTCTTGGCTGAGCGCGGGATATTGAGCAGACGATTGCGCGCGGAGAGGTCGAGGAGCTCGGCGCGCGCCCGCTCGACCTTAACGTCTACAGGTAGATCCGATTGGAAGACTGAACCGGAGCTGTCGTCCTGCCCCGCCGACGCCGTTCCTGCCATCGTTCCCTCCGTTGGGTAACTTGAACGATATTCAGGCACAGGTTGTCTATGGCTGTCTGGACACACGTCGGCGAACGGTGTTGGCCGTCGAGCTCCTGTGTCCGACCGGCGGGGACGAGCTGCAGCTCGTGGGCTGCGTCGGAGGCCGTCTGTCAGCAGAATGCCCGTCGTCAGACGTGCCAAGTTTCAGACACTTGGCGTGGCCGGAATCGGCGCGGGAACGGCGATGGGCCCGCGCGGGTGGTGCCGTCCTGTACGGCGTGGTCGGTGGCACTGAGCGGTCGCGTGCGCCTGCTCCTCCAACCGCCGGAGCCAGAGGTCGGCGAGGTCGCTCAGGGCATCTGTCAGGTCACGGGGCCACCAGGGTTCGCGCACGAAGTGGAAGGACAGGGTCACGCGTGTGGCGATCATCAGCCCCGGTTGGATCCGCGGCGTCAGATCAAGGGTGAGTGCCAGGGTGGATGTCTCGCCCCCATTGAGAAGGGCCCTCTCGTCCCTGGTCGTTGCAGTGAAGCGTGCGCTCGACGCATGCCGCGTCCGGAGCGGGCGGCGCTCGCTGATGCCAGCCCGCGCAGAGTGCAGCGTGACTGCGCTGGGCCCATCGGGGGCGTGATTGAGGCTGATCGCGATCGGGGGTGGTCGCTGCGCGTCTACCGCTGGCGACCTGAACAGGCTCGGGTGCTGGAGAATCCGCGCAAGGTGGCGGGGGCGGCGTCGATGCAGCGGCTCGTAGTGAGCGTGGCGGCGAAGCGGCGGTAATCGTAGTGGTGGAAGAACATGAAGGGGCGCCCTGTGGGAGGGACGCCGCACCGGGACTGCGGCGAGGGTACTGGGTAAGGGGGCGGGAAGTAGCACCTATCGAGTGCAGGCGCAGAAGTGCGTATGAGGCAAGTCGTATCTGCGACAGAATTCCGGTGCGGCGCCGTCGATCGACGGGTACCGTTCTAAACCACAATGATCCGTTCTGATAGATTTCACCTTTGCAGCGGTTCGATGGCGCCATCAAGGTTTGTGCTGAGTATTTGAATTGCGCCGGGTCGAGCTGAGCGCGCTGACTGGACGAAGAGGTCAGCGCATCGGCGGTAAGCGTAGGCTACGGATGGCCGAGCGTGGGGCCCTGGCGGGATCGTCAGCCGCATCGGGGACGAAGTGGGGTGCGGCCGTCCATCCGGTCAGGGCGGGCGACCGCAGTGGTGGGGCCGTGTCAGGCGGCGCGGGCCACCCGCTCGACGAAGCGTCGGCTAGCGTGTGGCTGGCGGTGTCGCACCGGCAGCGTCGGGCCTGCCGGTATGTCGGTCGTGGGCGGTGCCGACGGTGTCACGGTGGGGATCGGCGCTGTCCGAGGCGCTGGCATGGCCGCGAGTTCGAGTTCGCCGTTGACGAGCCACCAGTCGGTGTAACGGCGATGCAGCGCGCGGGCGTGGTCCGGGAGGCCGGCTGTCGCCATGGCCACGAACGCCTTCTCCAGCGTCAGCGGGACGAACGGGATCGGTCCGGCCTGCGGCTCGGTGAGTTGGCGCGTGTATGCCGTGGCCGCGGCGTGCGCGAGATGGTTGTGGGTGGGGGCAATGAAGGCCAGCGTCGCCGTGTCCGCGAGCCCGGCCGTAAGCATGGCGCTCGCGAGACAGTGCTGGCGGTAGAGCTGCTGGCAGGCTGGGCCGATTAGGGTCGGGTCGTCCGGGTCCACGAACAGATCGGGGGTGGTGCGGGCGATCTGCGCGTGTCGCGGGTGAGGCGGCGGCGCGGGCTCGTGGCCGGCTTCGCTGTACTTGATCTCGATGGCGATGATGGCGCGGGCGCCGGTCGCGTCCCGGCCGCGTAGCACGACGTCGTAGGCGGTGCGGTCGGCGGTGAAACGCGGGTCGCCGCGGCCGGGGCTGTGCTCGAACAGGATGTCGGTGACCTCGGTCAGAGTCCCGGGCAGAAGTTCGGCGACGAAGCGTGTGGCAAGTGCGAGGTCGCGGGCAAGCGGACCGAACAGGTTGAAGGCCAGCGGCTGCGAGGACAGCAGGTTGGTCTTCAGCCGGTCGACGTCGTAGGCCGCGCCCGGCTCGCGGTACGCCAGGGCGCGGGTGACCACCGGGACGATGTCCGGATAAAGGAAGTTGCTGCCCAGTGCGCCGGCCACGGTCGAGATGCGCGAGCCGAGGCGGCGGGGGTGATGTAATTCCCGGCTGTTGACGTGGATACCGATCGCAAGGCCGCGGTCCTCGCGCCACAGCGCCTGGAGGAAGCGGGCGGCGGCCTTAAACCGGTGGTCGGCGGGGATGAAGACTCGGTGCCGGCGGCGGAGGGATTCGGGGATGAGAGGCACGCGGTCGATGATGCCGAGGCCGGTGGGGTCGAGGACGGCGCGGGCGGCGGCCGTGAGGGGGGTGGGGTCGTCGGTGGTGGCGGGCGGCAGGGGAGCGGTGATGTCCATCGGGCGAATCCTGGGTCACAGCCGCGGTGGTGCGGCTGGACCGGGGTTCCCGGAAAGGGCAGCGCAGTGAACGACGAAGGGTACGGCGCGGCTTGGCGCCCTACCACGCTGGCAGTGCGCAGGAGCGTAGTCTGTCTGGTGCTTCGGCGTAGTCGCCGGTGGAGGTGCCGGTCCGCCAGGGGGCGGTGGCAGCTGTGGTCGTCCACATCGGCGGCGATACGGCAGGCATGCCGGCGGGTGCCGGCGTAGGGGTGGTAGGCGCAGGTAGTCCGCCACCGTCACCACCCGGCCGGCTGTGTGCGCCTCGTCCCTGGTCTGATTGATGTTTTCGCGAAGATAGCGAGTCTGACAGCCCGAGTGCATTCGCCGCTGTGCGTCAAAGCGCCGTCGTCCGTTCCGAGATGCGCCACGAGCGGACTTCGACGCACCGCCCGGAAGCGGACGTTCACTTGCAAGACTACCTTCCGGTGTCGACCCAACATGGTCGCCCAGACGCGTCTCCCCTTTGCCCGAGACCGACGCTTGGCGACGAGGGCTCACGAGACCCAGGGTGCTGTCACCGAACGTTACACAGAAGCCCAGCAGGGTCACACCGCAGCTACGTCGCGTGGTGACAAAGCTTCCAGCCGCCCTGACCACTATGCGGCGATGGAGGATCACAGATGCCCGATGAGGCCGAAGTCATCCACGTGGCGTGGGGTGCAAGCAGGGCGGACACCATCCGTGACGCTCTTCGGTCACAGGGCGACGAAGCGCGGGTCATCGCGCTCTCGGGCGACCTGAATTTCGGCCCCATCAATCCGCCGGACCCAGATGTTCGACACGCGTGGCTCAGAGCCGTCCTGCGACCCGATCCCTACGCCGACCAGCGCGAGGCAGAGGAGCCATGGATGGAAGCCACGTC
>NZ_FPBW01000013.1:0-186578 GCF_900116795.1 Methylobacterium sp. UNCCL125
GACACGCAGACCACGACGGTCACGGGCGTGGAGATGTTCCGCAAGCTGCTCGACCAGGGCCAGGCGGGCGACAACGTCGGCGTGCTGCTGCGCGGCACGAAGCGCGAGGACGTGGAGCGCGGCCAGGTCGTGTGCAAGCCGGGTTCGGTGAAGCCGCACGCCAAGTTCAAGGCCGAGGCCTACATCCTGACCAAGGAAGAGGGCGGCCGCCACACGCCGTTCTTCACCAACTACCGGCCGCAGTTCTACTTCCGCACCACCGACGTGACCGGGATCGTGACGCTGCCCGAGGGCACCGAGATGGTGATGCCGGGCGACAACGTGACCATGGACGTGGCGCTGATCGTGCCGGTGGCCATGGAGGAGAAGCTGCGCTTCGCCATCCGCGAGGGCGGCCGCACCGTCGGTGCCGGCGTCGTCGCCGCCATCAACGATTGAGCTCGAGCAAGCATCCTTAGCAGGGCGCGGCGGGGTCAAGGCCCCGCACACCCCGCCGTCCCTCTCAAGGTTCCAGGATCATGAACGGTCAGAACATCCGTATCCGCCTGAAGGCGTTCGATCACCGCATCCTCGATGCGTCGACCAAGGAGATCGTCTCCACGGCCCGGCGCACCGGCGCGACCATCCGGGGTCCGATCCCGCTCCCGACGCATATCGAGAAGTTCACCGTGAACCGCTCGCCGCACATCGACAAGAAGTCGCGCGAGCAGTTCGAGATGCGCACGCACAAGCGTGTGCTCGATATCGTCGATCCGACGCCGCAGACCGTGGACGCGCTGATGAAGCTCGACCTCGCCGCCGGCGTGGACGTGGAGATCAAGCTCTGAGTCCGCTGAGGACTTAGAGCTTACCGTTTCATCGCGCGAGGGAGAGAACCTATGCGCTCAGGCGTCATCGCACAGAAGGTCGGCATGACCCGCGTCTTTACGGACGCGGGGGAGCATGTCCCCGTCACCGTGCTCAAGATCGATCAGTGCCAGGTGGTGGCCCACCGCACCGTCGAGAAGAACGGCTACGTCGCGCTGCAGGTCGGCGTCGGCAAGGCCAAGGTCAAGAACGTGTCTCGCGCCGAGCGCGGCCGCTTCGCGGTCGCCAAGGTCGAGCCGAAGAAGAAGCTCGCCGAGTTCCGCGTGTCCGAGGACGCGCTGATCCCGGTCGGCGCCGAGATCACCGCGGACCACTTCATCCCCGGCCAGTTCGTGGATGTCACCGGCACCACGACCGGTAAGGGCTTCGCGGGCGGTATCAAGCGCTGGAACTTCGGCGGTCTGCGCGCCACCCACGGCGTGTCGATCTCGCACCGTTCGATCGGTTCGACCGGCGGCCGTCAGGATCCCGGCAAGACCTTCAAGAACAAGAAGATGCCGGGTCACCTCGGCGTCGAGCGGGTCACGACCCAGAACCTGCGCGTCGTGCGCACCGATCCCGAGCGTGGCCTCATCCTCGTCGAGGGTGCGGTTCCGGGCGTGGCCGGCGGCTGGATCCAGATCCGCGACGCGGTGAAGCGCAAGCTCCCCGCCGACGTTCCGCTGCCGGGCAAGTTCCGTGAGAACGGCGCGTCCGCCCCGGCTCCCGAGGCCGCTGCGGCTGAGGAGACCGCGTGATGAAGCTCGATATCAAAACCCTCGACGGTGCCGGTGCCGGCTCGGTCGAGCTCAACGAAGAGATCTTCGGGCTCGAGCCGCGCGCCGACCTGCTGCAGCGCATGGTCCGCTGGCAGCTCGCCAAGCGGCGCGCCGGTACCCATGCCGTGCAGAACCGCTCGGACGTGAACCGGACCCGCAAGAAGCTGTACAAGCAGAAGGGCACCGGCAACGCCCGTCACGGCGCGGCCTCGGCGCCGCAGTTCCGCGGCGGCGGCCGGGCCTTCGGCCCCGTGCCGCGTGACCACAGCCACGACCTGCCCAAGAAGGTCCGTGCGCTGGCTCTGCGTCATGCCCTGTCGGCCAAGGCCAAGGCCTCGACCCTGATCGTCGTCGACGACATCAAGATCGAGGATCACAAGACCAAGGGTCTCGTCGAGCGCTTCGGCAAGATGGGCCTCTCGAACGCGCTGATCATCGGCGGGGCCGAGGTCGACGTGAATTTCGGCCGGGCCGCCCGCGCCATCCCGCAGATCGACGTGCTGCCCGTGCAGGGCATCAACGTCTACGACATCCTGCGCCGCGACACGCTCGTCCTGACGAAGGCCGCCGTCGACGCGCTGGAGGAGCGTTTCAAATGAGTGCCGATCCGCGCCACTACGACATCGTCGTCTCCCCGGTCATCACCGAGAAGGCGACGAACCTGACCGAGCAGAACAAGGTCGTGTTCCGGGTCGCCCCCAAGGCGACCAAGCCTCAGATCAAGGAGGCCGTGGAGAAGCTGTTCGACGTCAAGGTCACGGCCGTGAACACCCTTGTCACCAAGGGAAAGAAGAAGATTTTCCGCGGCCTCCGCGGACAGCGCTCCGACGTGAAGAAGGCGATCGTGACCCTGGCCGAGGGCCACACGATCGACGTCACGACCGGGCTCTGAGGACGGGTTTTAGGGATCCAAGCCGATGGCCTTGAAGACATTCAAACCGGTCACGCCGAGCCTGCGCCAGCTCGTGCTCGTCGACCGCCGTGAGCTCTACAAGGGCAAGCCGGTGAAGGCGCTGACGGAGGGCAAGTCGTCCTCCGGCGGCCGGAACAACCTCGGCCGCATCACCGTCCGCTTCCGCGGCGGCGGCCACAAGCGCGTGCTGCGCAACGTCGACTTCAAGCGGCGCGAGCAGCTCGGCGTCGCCGCAACCGTGGAGCGGATCGAGTACGATCCGAACCGCACGGCGTTCATCGCGCTGATCAACTTCCCCGACGGGAAGCAGAGCTACATCCTGGCCCCGCAGCGTCTGCAGCCGGGCGACAAGGTGGTGGCCGGCGAGAGCGTCGACATCAAGCCGGGCAACGCTGCTCCGGTCGGCTCGATGCCGGTGGGCACGATCGTCCACAATGTCGAGCTGAAGATCGGCAAGGGCGGCGCGATCGCCCGCTCGGCCGGCAACTACGCGCAGATCGTGGGCCGCGACCAGGGCTACGTGACCCTGCGCCTGAACTCCGGCGAGCAGCGCCTGGTCCATGGCCAGTGCTTCGCCAGCGTCGGCGCGGTCTCGAACCCGGACCACATGAACATCTCGCTCGGCAAGGCCGGGCGCAACCGTTGGCTCGGCAAGCGCCCGCACAACCGCGGTGTGGCGATGAACCCGGTCGACCATCCGCACGGCGGCGGCGAGGGTCGCACCTCGGGCGGCCGCAACCCGGTCACGCCCTGGGGCGTGCCCACCAAGGGGAAGAAGACCCGGTCCAACAAGCGGACCGACGTGTTCATCCTGTCCAGCCGCCACAACCGCAAGAAGTAATCGCTATGGCACGCTCTCTCTGGAAGGGGCCGTTCGTCGACGGCTACCTCTTCAAGAAGGCCGAGGCGGCGCGGGGCTCCTCGCGTTCCGAGGTCATCAAGATCTGGAGCCGCCGCTCCACGATCCTTCCGCAGTTCGTCGGGCTCACCTTCGGTGTGCACAACGGGCAGAAGCACATCCCGGTCTACGTCACCGAGGAGATGGTCGGTCACAAGTTCGGCGAGTTCTCGCCGACCCGCACCTTCCCGGGCCACGCGGCCGACAAGAAGGCGAAGAGGCGCTGAGATGGGCAAGCAAGCCACCCCCCGCGCGCTCCCCGAGAACGAGGCGAAGGCCGTCGCGCGCATGCTGCGCGTCAGCCCGCAGAAGCTCAACCTCGTGGCGCAGATGATCCGCGGCAAGAAGGTCGACACGGCGCTCGCCGAGCTGCAGTTCTCGCGCAAGCGGATCTCCACCGAGGTCAAGAAGTGCCTCGAGAGCGCCATCGCCAACGCCGAGAACAACCACGACCTGGACGTGGACGACCTCGTCGTCTCCCAGGCCTTCGTGGGCAAGGCGCTGGTTCTCAAGCGTTTCCACGCCCGCGCCCGCGGCCGCGGTGCGCGCATCCTGAAGCCCTTCTCGAACCTCACCATCGTGGTTCGCGAAGTCCGCCAGGCCGAAGCGGCCTGAGGAGGATCTGATGGGCCAGAAAGTCAATCCGATCGGTCTCCGGCTCGGCATCAACCGGACCTGGGACTCCCGCTGGTTCGCCAACAAGGGCGACTATGCGAAGCTCATGCACGAGGACGTCGCGATCCGCGCCGCCCTCATGAAGCAGCTCAAGCAGGCGGCGGTCTCCAAGATCGTCATCGAGCGTCCGCACCGGAAGTGCCGCGTCACCATCCACTCGGGCCGTCCGGGCGTGGTGATCGGCAAGAAGGGCGCGGATATTGAGAAGCTGCGCAAGCTCGTCGGCACGATGACCAAGGCCGACGTGACCATCAACATCGTCGAGGTGCGCAAGCCCGAGATCGACGCCACCCTGGTGGCCGACTCGATCGCCCAGCAGCTCGAGCGCCGCGTCGCCTTCCGGCGCGCCATGAAGCGGGCCGTTCAGTCGGCCATGCGTCTCGGCGCCGAGGGCATCCGGATCAACTGCTCGGGTCGTCTCGGCGGCGCCGAGATCGCCCGCCAGGAATGGTACCGCGAGGGCCGGGTCCCGCTGCACACGCTGCGTGCGGACGTGGATTACGGCACGGCCACGGCGTTCACGACCTACGGCACCTGCGGCATCAAGGTGTGGGTGTTCAAGGGCGAGATCCTTGAGCACGATCCGATGGCTCAGGATAAGAAGGCCCAGGAAGAGGGCGGCCGCTCCGGCGGACGCCGTGAGCGCGATGGCGAGGGCGGCCGCGAGCGCGGACGCCGCGAGCGCGAGCACGCGTAAGGTAGGAAGCCATGCTGCAACCGAAAAAGACCCGCTTCCGCAAGCAGTTCAAGGGCCGCATCCACGGTGCGGCCAAGGGCGGCTTCGAGCTGAACTTCGGCCAGTTCGGCCTGAAGGCGGTGGAGCCCGAGCGCATCACCGCCCGCCAGATCGAGGCGGCCCGCCGCGCGATCACCCGCGAGATGAAGCGCCAGGGCCGCGTCTGGATCCGGGTGTTCCCGGATGTGCCGGTCTCGTCGAAGCCGACCGAGGTCCGCATGGGCTCCGGTAAGGGCGCCCCGGACTATTGGGCGGCCCGGGTCCATCCCGGCCGGATCATGTTCGAGGTCGACGGCGTTGCCGAGAACATCGCCAAGGAGGCGCTCCGCCTCGGCGCCGCGAAGCTTCCGATCCGCACGCGGGTCGTCCAGCGCATCGCCGACTGAACGGAGGATATCGTGAAGTCGACCCAGAGAGTGTCTGATCTCAAGGCCCTGTCGCCGGATCAGCTGAATGACGAGTTGATCAACCTCAAGAAGGAGCAGTTCAACCTGCGCTTCCAGGGGGCCACCGGTCAGCTCGAGAACGTCGCCCGCGTCCGTGAGGTCCGTCGCGACATCGCCCGTGTCCGGACGCTGCAGCGCGCGAAGACGCTGCAGGCGGCCAAGAGCTGATACGGGCCGCTAGGAGAACACCATGCCGAAGCGCATCCTGCAGGGCACCGTCGTTAGCGACAAGGGTCAGAAGACCATCGTGGTCAAGGTGGAGCGCCGCTTCACCCACCCGGTGATGAAGAAGACCGTCCGCCGCTCGAAGAACTACCACGCGCACGACGAGGCGAATGTCGCCAAGGTCGGGCAGACGGTGTTCATCGAGGAGTGCCGTCCCTTCTCGAAGACCAAGACCTGGAAGCTGGTCGAGGGCGACGCCGCCCAGGCCGAGGCCGGCGAGGCTGCCTGATCCTGGGATCCCGGCGGCTGCGGTCTCCGCATCCGCCTGATCCCGGCCCGCGACGCTGTGGGATGGCCCCCGAGACGGGTCCATTCCTGGGTCGCGGCATGACCGGTTCGACGAACGCCCGGACGCAATTCGACTCGCAAGAGCCGGATTCGTGCCGGGCTTCGTCGTTTCGGCATCCTGCGATCTGAATGCGTGTGCAGGTGCCGAGTGGCCGTCTCTGCCGGGACGGCCGATCGGCGCGGTCACGTGGCATCCGGGACGGGGGCTTGCCTGTTCGGCGGTGCCCCAACTCTGCGTCGAGGATCTCTGAGGCTGCGGCCGAGACGGGACGCCCGCTTCTTTCTATTCCGCTATCGGATCGGTGCCTCGGGCCCAAAACAAAACCCCATGGCGATCCTGGGATCGCCATGGGGCTCGGTCTTCAGGGATCGGGCGCCGGACTTGGTCCATCGCCCGGTCTTCGGATCAGGCTTCGCCTTCGTCGAGATCGTCGGCGGTCGGGGTCGCGTTCTCCAGGATTTTCTCGGCGACCAAGCCGGAATTCTGCCGGATGGAGCCCTCGATCTCGGCGGCGATCTTCGGGTTGTCGCGCAGGAAGCCCTTCGCGTTCTCGCGGCCCTGGCCGAGGCGCTGGCTGTTATACGAGAACCACGCGCCGGACTTCTCGACGATGCCGGCCTTCACGCCGAGGTCGATCAGCTCACCGACCTTCGACACGCCCTCGCCGAACATGATGTCGAACTCGACCTGCTTGAACGGCGGCGCGACCTTGTTCTTCACCACCTTGACGCGGACCTGGTTGCCGATCGCCTCGTCGCGATCCTTCAGGGTCGAGATGCGGCGGATGTCGAGGCGCACCGAGGCGTAGAACTTCAGGGCGTTGCCGCCCGTGGTGGTCTCGGGGCTGCCGTACATCACGCCGATCTTCATCCGGATCTGGTTGATGAAGATGACCATGCAGTTCGAGCGTGAGATCGAGCCGGTCAACTTGCGCAGGGCCTGGCTCATCAAACGGGCCTGAAGGCCCGGCTGGCTCTCGCCCATCTCGCCCTCGATCTCGGCGCGCGGGGTCAGCGCGGCCACCGAGTCGACCACCAGCACGTCGATGGCGCCGGAGCGCACCAGCGTGTCGGTGATCTCCAGGGCCTGCTCGCCCGTATCGGGCTGCGAGATCAGCAGGTCGTCGAGGTTGACGCCGAGCTTGCGGGCATAGACCGGATCGAGGGCGTGCTCGGCATCCACGAAGGCGCAGACGCCGCCCTTCTTCTGGGCCTCGGCGATGGTGTGGAGCGCCAGCGTCGTCTTGCCGGACGATTCGGGGCCGTAGATCTCGATCACCCGGCCGCGCGGGAGGCCGCCGACGCCGAGGGCGATGTCGAGGCCCAGCGATCCGGTCGAGACGGTCTCGACCTCCTGAACCTTGTCGTTCTTGCCGAGCCGCATGATCGAGCCCTTGCCGAAGGCGCGCTCGATCTGAGCCAGGGCGGCGTCAATGGCCTTGGACTTGTCCTTGTCCACGGGGGGCATGTCGACCACTTTCAATGCGGGCTGGGCCATCTGGCGGGCTCCTTATGAAGGGGTTGGACGCAGTTCACAACGCGCGTCCCCACCGCCTTCATGTACCTGTTTTGTTCTATTTCGACAAGGGCGGTACCGTGGGTTGTGCATAGCCTGCCGGCGCCACCGATGCGGTTCAGGGCGAACCGCGGCCTCCGGCGCACCGATCCGTCGGGGGCATGCCCGGGATCCGGTGCCGCACTCCGTTCAGGGTCTGAACACGGTGGGCGGCACCGGATGCCGGATTTCGCAGGGAAGGGCCGGGACGCTGCCATCGACGACGCCATCGACGCCGTTCAATCGGCCATCGTCTTCTTCACGGTCTCGACGAGCTGCTTCAGACTGAAGGGCTTCGGCAGGAAGTTGAAGGTCTCCCCCTCCGGCAGGTTCTTGCGGAAGGCGTCCTCGGCGTAGCCGGAGACGAAGATCACCTTCAGGTCGGGCTGATGCTTGCGCACCTCTCGCAGCAGGGTCGGGCCGTCCATCTCGGGCATGACGACGTCGGAGACGACGAGGTCGATCGGCTGGGTGCCCTCGCGGACGATCGCCAGGGCCTCGAGGCCGGAGGCCGCCTCCAGGACCGTGTAGCCGCGGGCCGAGAGGGCGCGACTGTTGACCGCCCGGACGGGATCCTCGTCCTCCACGAGCAGGATGGTGCCCTGCCCCGTATGATCCGCGGCGGGCTTGCGCGGCGCCGGCTTGTCGGCCGTGGCCGGAGCCGGTGCACTCCGCGGCGCGCCGGCATCGCCCGGCTCGGCAGCCGGCCGCGGCGACCCGGAGACCGGCGCGAGCGGCTCCGCGCGCGGGAGCGCCGGCACCGCAGTCGGGGCCGGAACCTCCTCCGGTTCGGCCACGGGCACATGCCGCGGCAGGTAGATGCGGAAGGCGGTCCCCTCCCCGATCGTCGACTGCACGTCGATGGTGCCGCCCGATTGCTTGACGATGCCGAACACCGTCGACAGGCCGAGTCCGGTGCCCTTGCCGATCTCCTTGGTGGTGAAGAACGGCTCGAAGATCTTCTCCATCAGCTCGGGGGGGATGCCCTGGCCGGTGTCGCGCACCTCGATCAGCACGTGGTCGCCGGCCGGCGCCCCGCCGCGTCCCTCCGCATCGGAGGCCGCCCCCGGATCCAAGACGTTCTCCGTCCGGATCATCAGCTTGCCGCCCTCCGGCATGGCGTCGCGGGCGTTGACCGCGAGATTGACGATCACCTGCTCGAACTGGTTGACGTCGGCCTTCACGGGCCAGACCTCGCGGCCGTGCTTCAGCTCCAGGGCGACCCGCTCGCCGAGCAGGCGCTTGAGCAGGAGAGTGAGTTCGGAGAGCGCCTCCCCGACATTCATCACCTCCGGACGCAGGGTCTGCCGCCGGGAGAACGCCAGGAGCTGGCGGACGAGGCCCGCCGCCCGGTTGGCGTTCTGCTTGATCTGCATGATGTCCTGGAAGGCCGGGTCGGTCGGCCGATGGCTCGCCAGCAGCAGGTCCGAGTACCCGATGATCGCCTGCAGCACGTTGTTGAAGTCGTGCGCGATGCCGCCCGCGAGCTGGCCGACCGCGTTCATCTTCTGGGCCTGGGCGACCTGCTGCTCCAGTTGCCGCTGCGCCGTCGTGTCGAGGGCGTACAGGATCACCCGCTCGGCCTCGTCGGTCTGCTGCCCCGGATCGCCGCCGTCGGCGGGGCTGAGCCAGACCCGGGCCGAGCGGCCGCCGGGCCCGGTCAGCTGGACCTCGATGGGTTCCGGATCGGTCCGACCGCTCGCCGCCCGGGCGAGCCCGGCCTCCAGGGCGGTCCGGTCGGCCACGGAATCGGCGACGTTCGGCTCGACCCGGGTCGCGCCGTCACCGTCGAAGGCGCCGTCATCGGCCTGGCGCGGCACCGTGCCGAACAGCCGGGTGAACGAGGCGTTGGCCCGGGCGATGCAGCCGGTCCGGTCGAGGGTCGCGATCGCGATCGGCGAGTTGTTGAGGAAGCGGGCGAGGCGCACCTCGGCGGCGCGCTGCGGCTCGTCGGTCTCGGCCCCGGCCGAGCGGTTGATCACGAAGGTCCGCGACGAGCCGGGCTTGCCGTCCTTGCCGAAGGCGACCCGGTGGTAGAGCCGCACCGGCAGGGTGTGGCCGTTGCGGCGGCGCAGGTCGAGGTCGAAGCGGTCGGTGCGGACCTCGCCCGGCAGGCCGGCGGTGCGCACGAGAACATCCGCCTCCGGGGCGATCTCGGTGAGATGCGGCCCGCCGGGGCCGACGCTGGCGAGATCGTAACCCAGCCAGGCGGCGAGCGTCGCGTTCATGTAGACGATGGCGCCGGCCGGATCGATCGACAGGAAGCCCGCCGGGGCGTGGTCGAGGTAGTCGATGGCGTGCTGGAGTTCCTGGAAGACGTTCTCCTGCCGCTCGCGCTCGGCGGTGATGTCGGCCACCGTCCAGAGCGAGGCCGCCCGGCGCGGACGCGCGAGGGGCCGCACCGAGACGCGGTACCACCCGAAGCCGCGCTCGCCGACCGTCGGCCCGAGGGGCGGCGACATCCGGACCTCCTCGGTATGGGCCCTGGCATCGCGCGAGGCCTGCGACAGGCGATAGACCGCCTCGGAGACCTCCGGAGAGCCGACGAGGATGCGCTCCACCGGCACGAGGTTCGAGAACGTGTCGCCGCTGGCGATCCGCAGATAGGCCTCGTTGGCGTAGATCAGCCGGCCCCCCTCCTCGACGACCAGCTTGCCGTCCGGGGAGGCGTCGACGATCCCCTTGGTGATGTCGTCCCGGGCCGCGCTGCCGCTGAGCTGGAGCGCCCCGATGGCGAGGGCGAACAGGAAGAACACGCCCGCCATGGCCAGCAGGGCCAGCAGCCAGACGATCAGCGACTGGGCCTGCTCGTTGGCCACGAAGGACAGGCCGATGGCGGCGCCGACCAGCAGCCCGGCGAGCACGAGGAGCAGGCCGACCCGGCCCGGCTGCTCCGACCGGTCGATCGAGCCGGTGCCCAGCAGGGCGGACGCCTGCGAGACCGGAGGCCCCGAATTCTGCGGGCCCGCGGCAGGCGCCGGAGGTCCAGTGACGTCGGCCATCGGCTTCATTCCAGAACAGTCACCCGGTTGGTCAGCCGGCCATATCAGGACATGCGGGGCGCGGCACCACTCTCGTCGCGACAAGCCTTGATACAACCTCGCGAAAAAAGGTGGAGGAAGCGTGGCTTTCCGTCGGCTCCGGCCCGCGGCATCGCGCGGTTGCTAGGCCGCCCGCCTCCGCAGGCGCAGCACGAACCCGATGACCTCCGCCACCGCGCGGTAGTGCTCGGCCGGGATCTCCCCGTCGATCTCCACAGTGGCGTGGAGCGCCCGGGCGAGGGGCGGATTCTCGATCACCGCGACGCCGTGCTCGGCCGCCACCGCGCGGATGCGCAGGGCCAGGGCGTCGACGCCCTTGGCGACGCAGATCGGCGCCGCCATGCCGGTCTCGTAGCGCAGCGCCACCGCGTAGTGGGTCGGGTTCGTCACCACCACGGTGGCGGTCGGTACCGCGGCCATCATGCGCTTCTTCACGCGGGCCATCCGCAACTGCCTCAGGCGGCCCTTGACCTCCGGGTTGCCCTCGGACTCCTTCATCTCCTGCTTGAGCTCTTCCTTCGACATCCGGTGACGCTTGCGCCAGCGGAACCGCGCGTAGAGGGCATCACCCAGGGTGATCGCGAGATGCATGCACAGCATGCCGGCGAGCAGCTTCAGGCTGAGGGTCAGGATCGCCGGCAGGGAGGCGGCCGGGTCCAGGCGGGCGAACACCTCCAGCCGGTCGCGGTCGTTCCACAGCAGCACCGCGCCGACGACGCCCACGGCGCCGATCTTGGCCAAGCCCTTGCCGAACTGGAACAGGGCCTCGACGCCGAGGAGCCGCTTCACGCCCGCCATCGGCGACAGGCGCGAGAATTTCGGCATCAGCGTCTCGGTGGAGAAGACCAGCGGGTGCTGCAGGAGTCCCGCGGCCAGTCCGGCCACGACGGCCAGACCCACCGGCACGGCCACCGCCTGGAGCCACAGCCACAGGCCGCGCGTCATGGCCGCCTTCATCGCCGTGGCGTCGTCCGGCAGGGCATGGGCGTTGGCGAGGTAGGCCTTGAGGCCGTGCAGGAGGTTCGTGGCGATGCTCGGGGCCGCGACCAGCAGGGTCAGGGTGAACGCCCCCAGCATCGCGAAGGTATTGATCTCGGTGCTGGTCGCGACGTCGCCGCGCTCGATGGCCTGATCGAGCCGCCGTTGGGACGGCTCCTCGGTCTTGTCCTCGTCGTCGGTATCGTCGGCCATCTCGCTTCGCTCTCAGCGCGGACGGGTGATCGGGGCGCGGGCGGTCCGGCCGCTCAGCGGCCGACGTAATCCCCGAGATACCGGCCCAGATCGTCCAGGAAGACGCCCATCATGACGCCGAGGCAGCCCATCAGCAGCAGCATGCCGATCAGCACCGAGGCCGGGACCGCCAGGAAGAACACCTGCAATTGCGGCATCAGCCGCGACAGCACCCCGAGACCCAGATTGAACAGGATCCCGAAGGCGATGAACGGGCCGGAGATCTGGACCGCCAGGGTGAAGCCCCGGGCCAGCGCCTTCGTGGCCAGCATCAGCGCGTCCGAGAAGGACGGCACGCCGTCGGGGGGCAGAACCTCGTAGCTGCGGGCCACGCCCTCGATGGCGAGATGATGCAGATCCGCGGCGAAGATCAGCGTGATCCCGAGCAGCGACAGGAAGTTGCCGATCGCCACCTGCTGGCCGCCCTGGTTCGGATCCACCGTCATGGCGTAGGACAGGCCGACCTGTGCCGCAATGATCACACCGGCGGTCTGAAGGGCCGCGAGGATCATGCGCACCGTCAGGCCGAGCACCAGCCCGATGATCGTCTCCCCGAACAGGAGCCCGATCAGCCGCGGGCCGGCCACGCCCTCGGTCCCGCCCAGCAGCGGACGCACGGTCGGGAACAGCACCAGTGCGGTGAGCAGCGCGAAGGCGAGGCGCAGGCGCGGCGGCACCGTCTGCTCGCCGATCCCCGGCATCAGCATGATCAGCGTGCCGATGCGCGCGAAGGTGATCAGGTAGGCCGAGGCGATGCCGGGCAGGAGCAGGTTCATCGCGGCCTCTATGGCACGCGTGGGCCGCGCCTGTCCCGGCCGGGACAGGCATCAGCCGCCGGCCGCGATGCGGGCGGCGATGCGGGTCATGTAGCCGGCCATGGCATCGCCGATGAAGGGCAGCATCAGCAGGAGCGCGGCGAATACCGCCACGATCTTGGGCACGTAGATCAGCGTCTGTTCCTGGATCTGGGTCAGGGCCTGGACCAGGGAGACCGCGAGCCCGACCGCCAGGGCGACCAGCATCAGGGGCCCGGCCACCTTGAGGAACACGAAGATGCCGTCGCGGGCGACGTCGAGGATGGCGAGGCCGGTCATGGGGATGCGATCTGTACGGAGGGCGCGGGCGGCGGGATCGGCGAGGGACCGGGCCGCCGTTCAGATCTGCATGCGCATGATCTCCTCGTAGGCGGAGATCATGCGGTCGCGCACCGCCACCATGGTCTGCAGGGCGGTCTCGCTCTCGGCCACCGCGGTGACCACGTCCACGACATTGGCCTTGCCGGCGGCGGCCGAGACGGCCTGCGTGTCGGCCCGCCGGCCGGCATCGCCGACGCTGTCCAGGGTCTGCCCGAGGAGCTGCATGAAGTCGCTGCCGGTCCCGGTCGTCGGCTGGACCCGGGGCGCGGGCCGGCCGCCGGCGAGGCCCTGAACGGCCGCGTAGGCACCCGCCGCGAAGTTGCTCGAAGCCATCGCCATGCGTCCTTGCTATGCGTCCTGCAGGCTCACTTCAGGATGCCGAGGGTCTGTGCCAGCATCTTGCGGGTGGCGCTGATCATGTTGAGGTTCGCCTCGTAGGAGCGCTGGGCCTCGCGCAGGTCCATGTTCTCGATCTGCGCATTGACGTTGGGCATCTGCACCACGCCCTGGGCGTCGGCTGCGGGATTGCCCGGCTCGTACTTCGTCCGGAAGGCCGACGGGTCGCGCCTGACGCGCCCGGCCTCGACGAGCCGGGCGCCGGTCTCGTCGTCGAGATGGCTGGTGAAGGTCGGGATCTTGCGCCGGTAGGGCTGCGCCCCGGCGGAGGCCGGCGCGGAATCGGCGTTGGCGATGTTCTCGGCGATGATGCGCATCCGGCCGGACTGGGCCTTGAGGCCCGCCGCCGCCACCGCCAGTGACTTGGTGAATTCCATGGCTCAGGCCCCTCCTGCTGCCGTGACCGTGCGGCCGTCGGCGCTCCCCCCTCGGTCGTCGCGCATCAGCTCTTGCCGATCGCGATCTTCAGGGTGGTCAGGCTGTGCTGATAGAGCGAGGCGGCGAGTTGGTAGTCCGACTGGTTCTCGCCGGCCTTCATCATCTCGTCCTCGAGGTTGACGCCGTTGCCGCTCGGGCGGACCTCGAAGCCCTTGGCGCGCTTTGAATCGGCCCCGACCGTCTGACCGGCGGGCGCCATGTGGCCCGGGCTCGTCAGCGTCAGGCCGGTCGCGGTGGCGGCCAGCGTACCGGTCGCCCGGTCGAAGCGCGGCTCCACGAGGTCGCGGGGCTTGAACCCCGGCATGTCGGCATTGGCCACGTTCTCGGCGATCACGCCCTGGCGCGCCTGCGCCCATTGCATCCGCGTGCGCAGCATGCTCAGCACGGGCAGATCGGTGAGAGCCAAGGTCGCCTCCGGGATGGCGTGGCCGCGCCGGAACGAGCGGGCTCGGCAAAATCTGCCGTGCGCATGGTTAACGGTGCGTTAAGCCCGCGATCGGGGACGACCGGTCTGCGGATCGGCCGCGGGATCGCGGCAGCCTTTGCGGCGGACGAAGGACCGTCCGGCCTCGGATCCGCTGACCCGGCGGCTTATCCCCGACCTACTGTCTTGATCGCGCTCAATTAAAAGGTCTGTTAACGAACTCTTAACGTCGTTTGCCTTGCCGCCCCCCCGGCGTGGTATGGACAAGTCCGTGCCGGCGCGCACCCGCGGCGGTCGGAACCTGCGAGTGCGTAACCTTGCGATGGCTACAATCCGTGTTCGGCTCTGACGGCTCCCCTATCATCCAGTACATCGTGATCTTCGCCGTCATCTTCACGGCGCTCGCGGCTATCGTGTTCACGGTGCGTCGGCTCACCGGCCGGAGCCTGGCGCTGCCGGGGCGTTCCGGAGGCCGTGGGCGCCAGCCGCGGCTGGGGATCGTCGACGTGTACGAACTCGACCGCGCCCGGCAGCTGATCCTGCTGCGCCGGGACAATGTCGAGCACCTGCTGCTCGTGGGCGGCCCCAACGACGTCGTGGTCGAGCGCAACATCCAGCGCGGCCAGCGGCCGTTGCCCGAAGCGTCCATCCGGCCGGAGTCGGCCTCCGAGCCGCTGGACGAGCCGCTCCCGGATCCCCTCGTCCAGGGCGGTCGCCTGCCCGAACCGCCCCGGGTCCTGCCCGAATCCGGCGGGCGCCGCGCGGAACCGCTGTTCGATCCGGGCTTCGAGATGCCGGTGGTCGTGCCGCCGCCGGTCCCGCGCTCCGCCGCCGCTCCGCCCATCACGCTGCCCCTCGATGCGGCGTTGCTCGGCGGCGACGAGCCCGGTCAGGATGTTTCCGCCCCCCTGACGGCCGCCCCGCCCCCGCCCTCACCCGACCTGCTGGTGCCGCCGCCGGTGGAACTGCCCGCGCCGCCGGCGCGCGAGCCGACGACGCCGCGGCGGATCCTCAGCCGGACCGCGCCGCCGCTGGTCGAGCCGCGGCCCGGTCCGGCCTCCGAGCGCAAACCCGACGGGTCCGCGGTCGAGGCGGAGCCCGCCCGTCCGGCGCCGAGCCTCGCGGTCCCGTCCGAGCGCAAGTCCGTCGATCCGGGGGTCCTGTCCGACATGGCGCGGCAGCTCCAGGCCGCCCTGTCTCGGTCGTCTTCGGCCGTGACGCCGCCGCCGCCCGTGCCATCGCCCGCCGTGCCGGAGGGCGTCGATCCGCTCGCCGCCGCGATGGCGAGCGCGCCGCTCGATCCAGCGTCGCCGCCGGTGTCGCCGCCGGTTGTTCCGCAGGAGGCCCCGCCGCCGCCGGCGCCGGTCCCGCCCAAACCCGTGCTGCCGCCCGCGATGCCCAAGGCCGCCCCCGTCCCGCCGCCGCCTTCTTCCGCGCCGCCCGAAGCGAAGTCTGCCGGCAATCCGTTCTCCGTGGAGGAGATCGAGGCCGAGTTCGCGCGCCTCCTGGGTCGTCCCCTCGACAAAAGGAGCTGAACGTACCCGTTTCGGCCGAGCCGTCGCGCGGCCGGGGTCGCAGGTCGCAGGTCGCAGGCCGACGTAACGATCCGTCGGTCTCGGCGCTGCCCGGCACGGTTCCGACCGAACTTTCCCAGCCGGTTTTCGAGGGCGGCAGACGCGGCGATTGACGTTTGGTTAACCGTCTTCCCGGACGCTCGGCCTCCGAGGAGATCGCAATGCTCGCGCTGGATGCTGAAACGGCTCACCGGAGCCGCGCGTACCGGACATTCAGGCTCGACCGGGCCGGGCGCGTCCGCGCGGCCGAGATCCTGTCCGCCGAGGACGACACGCAGGCGCGCCGCCGCGCCCGGGCGATGGTTCAGCGCGACCCGATCGAGCTGTGGGAGCGGACCCGGTTTCTCGGGCGCTTCGAGCCGGTCGTGCAGGGGGGCGCCGATCGTCCGGCGCCCTGAGGCCGGCCTCGGCCGGACCGCGCGGCGGAGTCTCCGCGGCGGCGTGACCGGTCAGCGATCGGCGGTTTCCGGCATCGCGAGGACGGCCAGGAAGCTGAGGATCGCGGCGCCCGACAGATAGAACCCGACGAATCCGATCCCGCCATAGGCCGCGAGTTCCTGCGCGATGTAGGGCGCGCCCGAGGCGCCCAGGATCCCCGCGAGATTGTAGGTGACCGAGGCGCCGGTGTAGCGCACCCGCGTCGGGAACAGTTCGGGCAGCACGGCGCCCATCGGCCCGAACACCCAGCCCATCGTCAGGAGGCTGAGGCAGAGGAAGCCCAGGACGGGCGGCCACGTGCCGCTGCCGGCGGCGTGGCCCAGCATCGGCCCCATGAGGAAGCCCAGCAGGAACGTCACGGCCATGCCGGAGAGCAGCACCGGCCTGCGTCCGAAGCGGTCGGCCGCGGCACCCGACACCACGGTGCCGAGCGCCATGAAGCAGACCGCGATGCACTCGAACAGCAGGAAGGTCGGCCGGCTGTACCCGAGCGTGCCGGTGCCGAAGCCGAGGGCGAATACGGTGGAGAGGTAGAACACCGCGTAGACCGCCACCATCGCGAAGGTGCCGACCAGGACGGCGCGCCCATGCTGGGTCAGCATGGTGGCGAAGGGTACGCGCTCCGGCCGCGCCTCGCTGAGCGCCGCCTTGAAGGCCGGCGTCTCGGTCAGCTTCAGACGGACGTAGAGACCCACTCCGACCAGGACGGCCGAGGCCAGGAAAGGCAGACGCCAGCCCCAGGCCTGGAAGCTTTCGGGGGACAGGCCGAAGCTGAGGGCGAGGAAGCCGAGATTGGCCAGGATGAAGCCGACCGGCGCGCCGAGCTGCGGAAAGATGCCGTACCACGCGCGCCGGCCCGGCGGCGCGTTCTCGACCGCCAGCAGGGCGGCGCCGCCCCATTCGCCGCCGAACCCGATGCCCTGGCCGCAGCGCAGGATGCAGAGCGCCGCCGGCGCCCACCAGCCGGCGACCGCATAGGTCGGCAGGCAGCCGATCAGGACCGTGGAGAGGCCCATGATCAACAGGGAGGCCACCAGGGTCGCCTTGCGGCCGACGCGGTCGCCGAAATGCCCGAACAGGGCCGCGCCCACCGGCCGCGCGAGGAACGCGATCGCGAAGGTCGCGAAGGCGCTGAGCTGCTGCACGCCCGGGGCGCCGGCGGGGAAGAAGACCGGCCCGATCACGAGGGCGGTGGCGGTGGCGTAGATGTAGAAGTCGAAGAACTCGATGGCGGTGCCGACGAAACTCGCGGCGAGAATCCGGCCGGCGCTCGGCGTGGCGTGCGTCGAGCCCGCGGTGTCGATGGTCTGCAACATGATCGGGATGGGAGAGGAGGAATCCGGGTCGGTTGCGGCGCTTTCGCACGGGGCGGCGCGAGCGGATACCCCGGTTTCGGCATGGGCACCCGACATGGGCGCGGAGGTCGCTGTGCGGCGCACCAGCGGCGGCCTTGCGTTCCCCGGTCCCGTTCGCCAAGCTGAACGGCCATATTCCGCGACGGCTGCCGGCCGCGGCGCCGTCCACATCACTTGAGTATTGCGATGAGAGTCACTGTCGAGCGCGCGGCCCTACTCAGGTCGCTCGGCCACGTGCACCGGGTCGTCGAGCGCCGCAACACGATCCCGATCCTGTCGAACGTGCTTCTGCGGGCGGAAGGCTCGGGGCTCCAGCTGCGGGCGACGGATCTCGACATCGAGGTGACCGAGAGCGTGCCGGCCGACGTGGCGGATGCCGGCGCCACCACGGTGCCGGCGCACGTGATCTACGACATCGTGCGCAAGCTCCCCGACGGCGCGCAGGTCTCCCTGGAGACCGGCGGCGAGTCCGGCCAGATGACGATCCGGTCCGGACGCTCGCGCTTCGCCCTCGGCGCCCTGCCGGAGGGCGACTTCCCGGATCTCGCCGCCGGCGAGATGCCGCACGGCTTCGAGATCGCCGCCGCCGACCTGAAGCGGCTGATCGAGAAGACCCAGTTCGCGATCTCCACCGAGGAGACCCGCTACTACCTCAACGGCATCTACCTGCACACGCTAGAGACCGAGGGCGGACCTGTGATGCGGGCCGTGGCCACCGACGGCCACCGGCTCGCCCGCGTCGAGATCCCGGCCCCGCAGGGCAGTGTCGGCATGCCCGGCGTGATCGTGCCCCGCAAGGCGGTCGCCGAGATCCAGAAGCTCCTCGACGACGGCGGCGAGACCGTCGCGGTCGACCTGTCGCCCGCCAAGATCCGCCTGCGCTTCGCGGGTGGCCTGACCCTCATCTCCAAGCTGATCGACGGCACCTTCCCGGATTACCAGCGGGTGATCCCGGCCAACAACGACAAGCGGCTGACCGTGGAGCGCGACGCCTTCGCCAAGGCGGTGGACCGGGTCTCGACGATCTCGTCGGAGCGCGGGCGCGCGGTGAAGCTCGGGCTCGCCGAGGGGCGCCTCGCGCTCTCGGTGAACAACCCGGATTCGGGCAGCGCCACCGAGGAGCTCGATGTCGACTACGAGGCCGCCAACCTCGATATCGGCTTCAACGCCCGCTACCTGCTCGACATCACCGCGCAGCTCGAGGGCGACACCGCACTGTTCAAGCTCGCCGACCCGGGCTCCCCGACCCTGATCCAGGATCGCGAGGGTGCGCCGGCGCTGTACGTGCTGATGCCGATGCGGGTGTGAGTCTGCCGCGGCACGTCCTGGTCCTGCCCTCGTCCTGAGGTGCCGGAGCGTAGCGGAGGCCTCGCAGGAGGTCTCCAGATGGCGACACGGGTTCTGGAGCACTCCTTCGAGGCCCGCCGACGCGGGCACCTCGGGATGCGGTAGTTGGATGGGATGTCAGACAAGAAGGGACGGTTGAGCGCGGTGCGGCTCGACCTCCGGGTTTCCCGATGAGCGATGTCCTCGATCCGCGGGTCGAGCCCAACGGGTCGGATCTGCGCGTCACACGCCTGATCGCCCGTGATTTCCGCAACCACGCCGATCTCGAGCTCACCCCCGGGGCGCGGTTCGTGGCGCTGGTCGGGGAGAACGGCGCGGGCAAGACCAACCTGCTCGAGGCGATCTCGCTGTTCGTGCCGGGAAGGGGTCTGCGCCGGGCGGAATTCGCCGCGATGGCGCGCAACGGCGGTCCGGGGGGCTTCGCCGTGTCCCTCACCCTCGATCGAGAGGGCTCCGAGCACCGGCTCGGCACGGGGCTGGAGCCGCCGGGCCCCGACGGGCGGACGAGCCGGCTCTGCCGGATCGACGGCGCCACCGCCGCCTCGCCGGTGGCGTTCAGCGAGTTCCTGCGGGTGGTCTGGCTGACCCCCGACCTCGACGGGCTGTTCCGCGGCGCGGCCGGGGACCGGCGGCGGTTCCTCGACCGTCTCGTGCTGGCCGTCGATGCCGCGCACGGCGCCCGGGTCTCCGCGATGGAGAGGGCCCTGCGCTCGCGCAACCGCCTGCTGGACGAGCGCCCCGACGACGACCGCTGGCTCGATGCGGTGGAGCGGGAGGTCGCCGAGTTGGGCGTCGCCGTGGCCCTTGCCCGGCGCGAGACCGCCGAGCGCCTCGACCGGCTGATCGCCGAGACCCGGGACGACGCGCAGCCCTTCCCCTGGGCCTCCATCCGGCTCGAAGGCGATCTGGACGATCTCGTCGCGGTCTGGCCGGCCATCGAGGCGGAGGACCGCTACCGCCTCGCCCTGCGCAACGGTCGCCACCGGGACCGGGCCGCCGGGCGCACCCTGATCGGGCCGCAGAGCAGCGACCTCGTGGTCCGCCACGGTCCCAAGGACGTGCCCGCGGGCACGGCGTCCACGGGGGAGCAGAAGGCGCTCCTGATCGGGCTCGTCCTCGCCCATGCGCGGCTCGTGCGCGCCATGAGCGGCATCGCCCCGCTGATCCTCCTCGACGAGGTTGCGGCCCATCTCGACCCCCGCCGCCGGGCCGGCCTGTTCGAGGCCCTGGAGGCACTCCCGGGGCAGGTCTGGATGACCGGTGCCGACCCGGACGCCTTCGCCCAGGCCGGCGCACGGACCGAGGTGTTGCGGATCGGGGCCTGAGGCGGCCTCAGGCCGCCCGCACCGTGCTCAGGAAGCGGGCGACCTCCGCCCCGAGATGCTCGGACTGGCGCGACAGCTCGCCCGCCGCGCCCAGCACCTGGGCGGCGGCCGCGCCGGTTTCCTCGGAGGCTCTGGCGACGCCGGTGATGTTGCTGGTCACCTCGTCGGTTCCGGCCGCGGCCTGAGAGACGTTGCGGACGATCTCCTGCGTCGCCGCACCCTGCTCCTCGACGGCCGCCGCGATGGTGGTGGCCACCCCGTCGATCTCGCGGATGCGGCTGGCGATCGTCTCGATGGCCGTGACCGCCTGGCCGGTGACGCCCTGGATCTGTCCGATCTGCTGGCTGATCTCCTCGGTGGCCCGTGCGGTCTGGGCGGCGAGTTCCTTGACCTCGGCGGCGACCACCGCAAAGCCGCGGCCGGCATCCCCCGCGCGGGCCGCCTCGATCGTCGCGTTGAGCGCGAGCAGGTTGGTCTGCCCGGCGATGGTCGAGATCAGCCCGACCATGTCGCCGATGCGGGCCGAGGCTTGGCTCAGCGCCTGGACGAGATGCTGCGTCTGATCGGCCTCGCCCACCGCCGACTGGGCGAGCTGGGCCGAGCCGGAAACCTGCCGGCCGATCTCCTGCACCGACGAGCCCAGTTCCTCCGCGGCGGCCGCCACGGTCTGGACATTGGCGGAAGCTTCCTCGGCGGCGGCGGCCACGGTGGTGGACTGGCTGGCCGTCTCGGTGGCGCTGGCCGTCATGGTCTGGGCGGTGGCCTGGAGTTCGGTGGCCGAGGACGAGACCATCCCGACGATGCTGCCGACCGCCCGCTCGAACCCGTCCGCCAGCTCCAGCATGGTGCGCCTGCGCTCGGCGGCCGCGGCCTCGTCGGCAAGCCGCTTGACCTCGGCCTCCTCGGCGGCCTTGCGGGCGACCATGGCCTTGATGCCCTCCACCGCCTTGCCGACGGCGCCGACCTCGTCCTTGCGCGCCGCCTCCTTGATCTCGGCGTCGATCTCGCCCTGCGCCATGCGCTGCAGGACCATGACCAAACGATCGAGCGGGCGAGTGATGCCGACCGTCGCGACGAACACGGCCGCGATCAGTCCGGCGAGCAACCCGAGGGCGCTGACGGTCATCAGGGCGCGGCGGGTGTCGTTGGTCTGGTCGGTCAGGTCGTCCGAGCCCTTCGCCATGTAAGCGCTGATGTCTTCGGCGAGCCTGTTGCCGTCCGCGAGCATGCCGGAAAAGACCGGGTCGATCGCCGAGTGGACCAGCGCGATGGCTTGGTCGTTCTGGTTGGAAGTGCCGAGCCGGCGAACCTCGCTGACGTCCCGGATGTAGCGCTCCATGCGTGCCGCCTGCTCGTCGATGCGCGCCGCGAAGCTCGGTGCGTGCGACCGGAAGACCGGCAGCAGTGCCTTCACCTCAGGCAGGACGGCCTCGAAGCCCTTGTTGGCATTCTGCATCTGGGACGGCTCGGTCTCCGCTATGACCCGGTACACGTAGTAATTGAGCTCGATCATCAGGCGGTTGAGCCGGCGCGCCTCGGCGACGGCGGCCGCCTCGTTGACGATGAAGTGGCTGTACCCGTCGTCGATCTTGGTCATCTGTGACTGTGCATACCAGATGCATCCGCCGACGATCGTGATGATCAGGGTAATCACGGCCACCAGTTTCGGCAGAACCTTAATGTTGGACAAGCGTAACATGGCGGTCGTGCACCCGATCGGACTGGTTGGTCTGTGAAATAATCGATCCCGGAGCATTTGTAAGCATCATACGTAAAAAATCTATTAATACGATGGTGTTATCAAGATACAAACATCGGCAGATTTGAGATTGAAACTTTATAGATGGCGATGTTGTCGAATATCACTAATCTTTTCTCGAATAGGACATCGAGAAAGACAAATCCAAAGCGAATTGGCTGGCCAATCGCGCGAATTGGCGGTTGAAAAGCCCGGATGATGTCCTGCCGGTTTCCCCGCGTCCGGTGACGCCGACCCTCCGAGGGTGCGGCGCCGGACACCATCGGGGCCGCGGATCTGCAGTCGGGGCCGGCCCTTTTCGGCACGTGGGTCGGGCGCCACATAGGAGGCCCGGCGCGCCGCCCGCCCGCTCACGGAACCCACAGCATATGTCCAAGCCCGTCCACGCCATGATCCGCGTCCTCGAGGAGGAGCGCGCGCGCGACTACTATGCCCGCGCCTTCGGCCTGGAGGTCTCCGACCGGTTCGACTTCCCGGACTTCACCCTCGTCTACATGCGGGATCCGGCCTCGCCGTTCGAACTGGAGCTCACGGTGAACAAGGGCCGCGACAAGCCCTACGATCTCGGCGACGGCTACGGGCACATCGCCTTCGTGGTCGACGACGTGGAGGCCGAGCACGCCCGGCACCGGCGCGAAGGCTTCACGGCCACCGACGTCAAGACGCTCAAACACGGGGATGACGTGCTGGCGCGGTTCTTCTTCGCCACCGATCCGGACGGCTACAAGATCGAGGTCATCCAGCGCGGCGGCCGCTTCCTCTGACCGGTCCCGTGCACCCCGCCCTCCCCGACACGCATCCGAGATCCATGCAGGACAAGACCCGCATCGTCTGCATCCGCCACGGGCAATCCACGTTCAACGCCGCGCACAGGCATGGGGGCGGCGATCCCGGCCTCCTCGACGCGCGCCTGACCGAGCTGGGCCACGCCCAGGCCCGGGCCGCGCGGGACCGGCTCCGGTCGGTCCCCTTCGATCTGGTGGTGGTCTCGCCCCTGACCCGGGCGATCGAGACCGCCGCGATCCTGTTCGGCGACCATCCGCGCCGGCCGCGCGTCCTCGTCGAGGTGCTGCACCGGGAATGCCAGGAGAGCAGCTGCGACGTCGGCCGGGCGGCCTCGGAGATCGCCGCGGAGTTCCCGCACCTCGATGTCGGGCACCTGCCCGAGGTCTGGTGGCATGCGGAGCCGGGCTGCGAGGTCGGCGGCTACCCGGTGGAGCCGCGCCCCCTGTTCGACGCCCGGGTCGCGGCGTTCCGCGACTGGCTGCGGGCCCGGCCGGAAGCCACCATCGCGGTGGTCGGGCACGGCACGTTCTTCTACCACCTCACCGGCACGTTCCTGGAGAATTGCGGCTCCATCGAGCTGGATCTCGAGGCGGCGCCCGCGGCGGCCTGATCAGGCCAGCGCCCCGGTCCGCGCGGCGTCCATGCGCTGACGGGCGCCGTCGAGCGCGATCTCCGGAGCCTGTCGGCCGATGGCGAGCGCCTCGTCGAGGATCGCGCAGGCCTGGCTCCAGGTCCCGGCCACGAAGGGCGCGGCGCCTTCGGCCACCTCCGCGGCGCAGCGTGCATCCGTGCCCGCGCGTTGTGCCGCCGTCGCGGTGCGGGACACCGCCGCGGTGAGCGCGCCCTCGCGCCAGCGCCGCGCCTCGGCCGCCGCCTGCGAACGCGCCCCGCCCCGCCACGCGGCCGCGTTCGCCGCCGCCAGGGCCGCGGGCCAGTCCGGCGCGCCGATGCAGGCCTTCGCGTCCTCGACCATGCCGGCGACGGCGCAGAGCGGCGCCAGGATGCGGCGGACACTCTCCAGCGCCAGCGTCCGGGTGCGGGCGGCCTCGATCTCCGGAGCGTCGGCGCTGCCCGACAGCCGCAGCACGAAGGCCATCAGCTGGGGGCGCGCCTCGTCCGGCATGGTGTCGTTGAGCCCGAGGGCGTAGGCGGCGACCGGCCTGGAGAAGCAGGGCGGGCAATCGGCGCTGGAGCGGATCGCCCGGTAGGGCAGGCCCGCGGCCACGATCGCGGCCTCGTTGATGCAGGTCCCGCCGTCCGGGCCGGGGAAGGGATGCGATCCGGCGAGCAGACGCCAGTTCAGGATCGTCTCGAAATCGGGATGCATCAGCGCGCGCTCCGTCTCGGGTGCGCAGCGTGGCACGCCGCGCCCCGGATGGCGAGAACCTTCAGCCGCCGAGCCCGGGCGCGAGGCCGGAGAGCATGGCGGCTCCCAGAACCAGCACGAAGGCGGCGGCGACGAGTTCGAGGCCGCCGAGCGCCAGGAGGCCCGCCTGTCCCCGGCCGCCGGCGAGGCGCAGGGCCGCGCGCTTGGCGAAGACCGCGAGGCAGGCCAGCGCCGTCGTGGTCAGGGCGGTGCCGAGGGCCATCGCCAGAACCGCCAGCACGCCCGCCCCGGGCACGCCCTGCGACACCGCGAAGACCAGGACCAGAACCGCGCCGGCGCAGGGGCGCGTGCCCGCCGCCAGCACCACCCCGGCCCGCTCGCGCCACGTGTCGAGGGTGTCGAGGGCCTGCGGCCCGGGCAGGTGGTTGCAGCCCGGACCGCAGCCCGCACCGAGGGTCGCGAGGCGTCCGGCCTTGCGCCACGTCAGCACCAGCCCGATCAGGGCGACGAGGGCGAAGCTCACGGTCTCGATCAGGGTGCCGGCCCGGGTGATGCTCGCCGCCGTGGCGTTGAGGACCAGGGTGCCGAGGCCGACGATCGCCCCGGCCATGCAGGCCTGGAGCAGCGCGGCGCAGAGGCTCAGCGCGGCGCCGCGCCGGAGCGCCCGCTCCCCCGCCAGGATGTAGCCGGCGATCACCGCCTTGCCGTGGCCGGGACCGGCGGCATGGAACACGCCGTAGGCGAAGGCGAGGCCGACCAGCGGGCCCCAGCTGCCGCCGCCCCGCAGCGCGCCGACCGCCGCGTTCAGGCTGCGGGAAAAGCTCGCCTGCAGCGCCAGGATCACCCCGCCGATCCCCGTGGCGGACGGGGCGGCCTCCCGGAAGCCGATCCCGAAGGGCGAGCGCGGCGGCGGCGCGGAGAGGCCGGGCGCGACGAGCCACGCGATCCCGGCCGCCAGGAGCGCGGCCAGCCCGATCGCCAGGGCCATGAGGCCGAGCCTCAGCCCCAGCCGTCCCGCCCCGGCGGGGGCGACGATCCCGATCCCTACGGACATGCCACGAGAACCCGGCTGGCGAACTGCACCCCGTAGGTCGAGGCGGCGGTGAGCGCCTCGAAGAAGGCCTCGGTCATCCCCGGGGATCCGGCATCGGCCGTCTTCGGCTGCTCGGTCTTCGGGCGGGTCACCGTGGCGGCGCAGCCCTGCGGCGCTCCCGCGAGGGTCGCGGCGTCGGTCCCCTCGGCGAACGAGAAGGCGACGAAATAGGTCGGGTCGTAGACCTCCAGCGCAGCCACGCCCCGCCCCTGCTGGACCGGCGTCTTCAGGGGCAGCAGGAAGGTCATGACCAGCGCCTTGTCCTCCATATGGGCCGCCGGCTCCTTCGGATCGCTGAAGGCCTGCTCCTTGCCGCCGACCTTCAGCTTCGTGAAGTAGCCGAACTCGGCGAGGTTGGCGGTGTTCTCGGCTGCGAGCCCGGCAAGCTCCTCCGGGCTGAGCTTGCCGTCCTTGTTGGTGTCGAGGCCCTGGGTCACGAAGGCCGTGTATTCGGGGTCGAAGCTCCACGTGTCGCGGACGCCCACGAGCTTTCCGCCCTCGTAGACGAGCTGCGCCTTGGCGGTGACCCAGACGTGGGGGTGGGCGCAGGCCGCCGAGGCGGCGCAACCGAGGGCGGCGGCCAGCACCAGGGCGAGCGGTTTCGGGCAGTGCGCGGCGATCAGCATGGAAGGAGGCACGCTCGCGGCGGGAGGAACACGGTCAGGCCGGATCTTCCTCGCGTGCCGGTTGGGCGAAAGCGAGGCGCCGCCCCGTCGCGTGCGACGCTCACTCGCCCCCGTCGAGCCCCATCAATTGGAAGCTCACCCGCAGGTCGTTCGACATCGGGATGTCGAGGCGCTCGCCGTTGGGCAGGCGCTTGAGGAACCAGCGCTCGTAGGTCCAGCGCAGCGCCCGGCTTTCGGCGAGGCGCGTGAAGGTCTGCTGTACGATGCCGGCGAACTCCGGGTCGTCCTTGCGGAACATGATGCCGTAGGGCTCGTAGGAGAGCTTGTCGGGGAGCACCGTGTAGTTCGCCCCGTCCCGCGCGTCCGTGGCGATCAGCCCGTAGAGCAGCACGTCGTCGGTGGCGAAGGCGTCGGCCTTTCCGGCCTTCACCATGGCGTAGGACGCGGCATGGTCGGGCGCCGTCACCACCTGCGCGTCGATCTTCAGCCGGGCGAGCAGGTCGCGCACGGCCTTCTCGTTGGTTGTGCCGGCCGTCACCACCACGGTCTTGCCGCCGAGATCCCGGTAGGAGGCGACGCCCGAGCCCCGCTTCACCAGCAGCTGCGTCGCGCTGATGTAATCCACCGGCGAGAAGGCGACCTGCCTGCGGCGCTCGGCATTGGCGGTGGTCGAGCCGCATTCGAGGTCGATCTTGCCGGAGGTCAGTGCCGGGATGCGCGTCTCGGCGGTGACGGGCTCGTAGCGGATCCTCACCGGCCGGCCGATCGCCGCCTGGACGTCGTCGGCGATCTCGCCGCAGAGGTCGATGGCATAGCCGATCGCCCGGGGGCTGCCGTCCGGCCGCTTGCCTTCCACGAAGGAGAACGGCACCGAACTCTCCCGGTAGCCGAGCACGATCTCCCCGCGCTCGGCGACGCTCCTGAGCGTGCCGGTGAGCACTTCGACGGCGGCTGCGGGCGACACGCCCGCCAGCGCCAGCGCCAGAACCGCGATGAGCCGCATCGTCATCACAGAGCCTCCCAGGCGCACCGCACAAGCTACACCGCACGGGAGAGTGCCAGCGCCCGGCCCCTCCCATCCATCCCCCATCCAGAGGTGCCGAAGCGCAGCGGAAGCCTCGACAGAGCCTTCCGGTCAGCGCCGCGATCCCTGGCGTCCTCCCCCGAGGCCCGCAGACGCGGTCGCCTCAGGATGAGGAGGATGGGTTCGACAGCCGCCCTGCACCCGACATCCCGGCGGGTGCAGATCCCGTAAAACCGGCCCCTACTCTGCCGGCGAGGCCACGGTGCCGACATGGTCGAGGCGCTGGTCGGTGGTGGTGAGCTGCCCCTCCCACTTGGCGACCGCCACGGTGGCGACGCTGTTGCCCAGCACGTTGGTGGCCGAGCGCCCCATGTCCAGGAACTGGTCGATGCCGATGATCAGCAGCAGCCCGGCCTCCGGGATGTTGAAGTGCGCCAGCGTCGCCGAGATGACCACCAGCGAGGCGCGCGGCACGCCGGCCATGCCCTTCGACGTCACCATCAGCAGCAGCAGCATCGTGAGCTGCTGACCCCAGCTCAACGGGATGTTGTAGGCCTGCGCGATGAACATCACCGCGAAGGTACAGTACATCATCGAGCCGTCGAGGTTGAACGAGTAGCCCATGGGCAGCACGAACGACGTGATGCGGTTCGGCACCCCGAACTTCTCGAGGTTCGTCAGCATCTTCGGGTAGGCCGCCTCGCTCGACGCGGTCGAGAAGGCGAGCACGAAGGGCTCCTTGATCAGGTTGAACAGCCGCATGATGCCGCCGCCCCCGAGCATCAGGAAGCCGACGCCCATCAGCAGCGCCCAGAGCACGGCGAGCCCGATGTAGAACTCCACGAGGAACTTGCCGTAGGTCACGAGCACGCCGATGCCCTGCGTGGTGATCGTCGCCGCGATGGCGGCGAACACCGCCACGGGGGCGAACATCATCACGTAGCCCGTGACCTTGAGCATCACGTCGGCCAGGCCCTCGATGCCCTGCGCGAGGAGGCGCCCCTTCTCGCCGAGGGATGCCAGGCCGACGCCGAAGAAGATCGAGAAGACCACGATCTGCAGGATCTCGTTGTTGGCCATCGCCTCGACGGCGCTCTTCGGCACGAGGTGCGTCACGAATTCCTTGAGCGACAGCGAGGCCGCCTTGAGCCCCGTCCCGGCGCCGGCATCGGGCAGCGGCAGGTTCAGGTTCTGGCCGGGCTGCATCAGGTTGACCATGATCAGGCCGAGCATCAGCGAGCAGAACGAGGCGCCCACGAACCAGAGCAGCGCCTTGCCGCCGACCCGGCCGACCGCAGCGGTGTCCCCGAGATGCGCGATGCCGACCACGAGCGTGGAGAAGACCAGCGGCGCGATGATCATCTTGATCAGCCGCAGGAACACGTCGGAGACCAGCGCGATGTAGCCGGCGATCTCCTTGGCGGTCTGCGGATCGGGCCAAGTGATGCTGCAGGCGTAGCCGACGGCGATTCCGAGGAGCATGCCGACGAAGATCATCGTCGTGAGTCTCGACCCTGCCATCGGTACTGCTCCTCGCCTGAGCCCGGGATGATCGAGCATTTCAATTCGTTAACGTGTCGCAGGAACTGCGCCGCACGCAAGCCCGGCCGGGGCGCGTTACTGGCGTGGTCGACTGTTTTCGCGCGACGCTCGGGCGGCGATGAAACCTGTGGCCGGTGTGCTACGGCTGCGGTACGAGACTTGCCCCGCCGCGCCACCTGCGGTTCCCGTAGGCGGCACGAGAAACCTGCGCGCGCGAGAGTTCATGGACGTCTTCGTACAGCAGTTGATCAACGGGCTGACGCTCGGCTCGATCTATGGCCTGATCGCCATCGGCTACACGATGGTGTTCGGCATCATCGGCATGGTGAACTTCGCTCACGGCGACGTCTTCATGGTCTCCTGCTTCATCGCGCTGATCACCTTCCTGCTGTTGACCGTGTGGCTCGGGGTCAGCTCCATCGCCCTGGCCTTCCTGGTGGTGCTGGTGGTCGCCATGGTGCTCACCGCCCTGTGGGGCTGGGCGATCGAGCGCGTCGCCTACCGGCCGTTGCGCGGCTCGTTCCGGCTGGCGCCGCTGATCTCGGCGATCGGCGTCTCGATCTTCCTGTCGAACTTCGTTCAGGTGGTGCAGGGCGCGCGCAACAAGCCGACGCCGCCGATGCTGTCGGGGGGCATCACCCTGTTCGAGCGGGACGGCTACGCGGTGTTCCTGGCCTGGAAGCAGGTTCTGATCATGGCGGTCACCGCCGTGCTGCTCACGGGCTTCTGGTATCTCGTCCAGCGCACGCCCTTCGGCCGGGCGCAGCGCGCCTGTGAGCAGGACCGCAAGATGGCGGCGTTGCTGGGCATCGACGTCGACCGCACGATCTCCCTGACCTTCGTGCTCGGCGCCGCGCTGGCGGCCGTCGCCGGCGTCCTCTACCTCATGTATTACGGCGTCGTGTCGTTCTCGGACGGGTTCGTGCCCGGCGTGAAAGCCTTCACGGCGGCGGTGCTCGGCGGCATCGGCTCCCTGCCCGGCGCGGTTCTCGGCGGCCTGATCATCGGCCTGATCGAGACCTTCTGGTCCGCCTACTTCTCCATCGAGTACAAGGACGTCGCCGCCTTCTCGATCCTGGCGATCGTCCTGATCTTCATGCCCTCGGGCATCCTGGGCCGGCCCGAGGTCGAGAAAGTCTGATGGCCCGTTCTCAGGCTGCGCTTCCCGACTCCGCGATGGCCGGCATCCTGCGCGACGCCGCCCTGTACGCCCTCGTCACCTTCGGCCTCTGCGTGCCGATCATCGCCTACCGCACCGATCCCGGGCCCGGGACCGAGCTGGTGCTCGTTCCGCGCTGGGGACTGGTGGCGGCGCTCTGCGCAGCGATCTTCGTGGCGCGGCTCGTCCAGCGCCTCGTGCTGCTGCGCCGTGACGCCCGGCGGGCGCTGACCCCCTCCCCGTCCCAGGCCACCGAGGCGGTCCACGGCGAGCCGGATGCGGGCCAGAAGACCTCGAAGGTCGGGCTCTATCTGTTCATCGGCATCGCCCTGACGCTGCCGATGATCGCGGCGGCGGCCACCGGCGGCCTGTCCTCGGCGCGCTACTGGATCGACCTCGGCATCCTGATCCTCACCTACGTGATGCTCGGCTGGGGCCTGAACATCGTGGTCGGCCTCGCCGGTCTCCTCGATCTCGGCTACGTCGCCTTCTACGCGGTCGGTGCCTATTCCTACGCCCTGCTCTCGACCACCTTCGGCCTGTCGTTCTGGGTCTGCCTGCCGCTGGCGGGCCTGTTCGCCGGCCTGTGGGGGATGATCCTCGGCTTTCCCGTGCTGCGCCTGCGCGGCGACTATCTGGCCATCGTCACCCTGGCCTTCGGCGAGATCATCCGCCTCGTCCTGATCAACTGGACCGACGTGACCGGCGGCGGGGCGGGCATCTCGTCGATCCCGCGGGCGACCTTCTTCGGGATCCCGTTCACGGCGGGCGACGACGGGTTCGCGGCGACCTTCGGCATCCCGTACGATTCGATGCACCGGCTGGTCTTCCTGTACTACCTGATCCTCGGCCTCGCCCTGATCACGAACTTCGTCACCCTGCGCCTGCGCCGCCTGCCGATCGGGAGGGCCTGGGAGGCGCTGCGCGAGGACGAGATCGCCTGCCGCTCCCTCGGCATCGACACCACCGCCACGAAGCTCACGGCCTTCGCGCTGGGGGCGGCCTTTGGGGGCGTCGCCGGCTCGTTCTTCGCCGTGCGCCAGGGCTTCATCAGCCCGGAGAGCTTCAACTTCCTCGAGAGCGCCATCATCCTGGCGATCGTGGTGCTGGGCGGCATGGGCAGTCAGGTCGGCGTCGCGATCGCCGCGGTGGCGATGGTCGGCGGGCCGGAGATGCTGCGCAACCTCGGCTTCCTGAAGGCCGTGTTCGGCGAGGGGTTCGATCCCAGCGAGTACCGCCTGCTCCTGTTCGGGCTGGCCATGGTGGCCATGATGGTCTGGCGCCCGCGCGGCCTGATCTCGGAGCGCATGCCGTCGGTGTCGCTCGGCGAGCGCCGCGCGGTCTCGGGCGCCCATGTGAGCGAGGGGCACGGCTGATGGCGGCCTCACCCCTCGCCCCCCCGGTGCTCACGGTCGAGCACCTGACCATGCGGTTCGGCGGCCTCACCGCCGTCTCCGACCTGTCCTTCGCGGCGCAGCGCGGCGACATCACCGCGCTGATCGGCCCGAACGGGGCCGGCAAGACCACGGTGTTCAACTGCATCACCGGCTTCTACAAGCCCACCGAAGGCATGCTGACGCTGGCGCATGCCGACGGCACCGCGCACCTGCTGGAGCGGCTGCCCAACCACAAGGTCAACCGCACCGCCCGGGTGGCCCGCACCTTCCAGAACATCCGCCTGTTCCAGGGCATGACGGTGCTGGAAAACCTTCTGGTCGCCCAGCACGCCCCGTTGATGCGCGCGTCGGGCTACACCATCCTGGGCTTGCTCGGCCTCAAGACCTACCGGGACGCGCAGGAGGCCGCGATCGAGCGCGCCAAGGCGTGGCTGACGCGCATCGACCTGATGGCGCGGGCCGACGATCCGGCGGGCGCCCTGCCTTATGGCGCGCAGCGGCGCCTGGAGATCGCCCGGGCGATGTGTACGGACCCGGTCCTGCTCTGCCTCGACGAGCCGGCTGCCGGCCTCAACCCCCGGGAATCGGCCGAGCTGAACGGCCTCCTGCGCCACATCCGGGACGAGCACGACACCTCGGTGCTGCTGATCGAGCACGACATGTCGGTGGTGATGGAGATCTCCGACCACGTGGTCGTGCTGGATTACGGCGTGAAGATCGCCGATGGCTCTCCCGCCGAGGTGCGGGCCGACCCGAAGGTGATCGCCGCCTATCTGGGTGTGGAGGACGAAGAGGTGGAGGCCGTGGAGGCCGAGGTCGGGATCACCGTGCCGCACGCGGACGAGACCCATACGGGAGCCTCGGCATGAGCGTCGCCGGCATCAACGTCCTGGTCGAGGAGACGCGGGCGATCCAGGCGGGCCGCAAGCCGCCGCTCCTCGCGGTGCGCGACGTCTCGACCTATTACGGCAGCGTCGCCGCCCTGCGCGGCGTCGATCTCGACGTCGCCGAGGGCGAGATCGTCACGCTGATCGGCGCCAACGGCGCCGGCAAGTCGACCCTGATGATGACGATCTTCGGCAGCCCCCAGGCGCGCTCGGGGACGATCACCTATGACGGGCGCGACATCACCCGGATGCCGACGCACGCCATCGCCCGGCTCGGCATCGCCCAGTCGCCGGAGGGCCGCCGGGTCTTCCCGCGCATGACGGTCTACGAGAATCTCCAGATGGGCGCCGCCCTCCATGACGGGCGCTTCTTCGCCGAGGATCTGGAGAAGGTCTGCACCCTGTTCCCGCGGGTCAAGGAGCGCCTGAACCAGCGTGCCGGCACCATGTCGGGCGGCGAGCAGCAGATGCTGGCCATCGCCCGGGCGCTGATGAGCCGCCCGCGCCTGCTGCTCCTCGACGAGCCGTCGCTGGGCCTCGCGCCGCTGGTGGTGAAGGGCATCTTCGACGCGATCCGTGAACTCAACCGGACCGAGGGCATGACGATCTTCCTCGTCGAGCAGAATGCCTACCACGCCCTCAAGCTCGCCCATCGCGGCTACGTGCTGGTCAACGGTCGGGTCACCATGAGCGGCACCGGCCGCGCGCTGCTCGACGACCCGAACGTCAAGGCCGCCTATCTGGAAGGGGGCCATGCCGGCCCGGTCGGGGCATGAGCGCGCTGCAGGGAATCCTCTACGAGGAGCCGTCGGCCTGGCTGTTCCTGCTCGTCACCGTGGTGATGGGCGGCTGGGCCGGCTGGATGGCGGCCCGCGGCATCGCCCGGGGTTGGCGGCCGTTCTGGCACTGCGCCCTGGCGCTGCTTCTGGTGGCGGCTGCCGTGCGCTTCATCCACTACGCCCTGTTTTCGGGCACGCTGCTCTCGCTGCACTACTATGCGGTCGACGCGGTCGTCGTCATGATCATCGGCGCGGCGGGCTTCCGCTACACACGGACGCGCCAGATGACGAGCCAGTACCGCTGGCTCTACGAGAAGACCTCACCGCTGACATGGCGCGCACGGGCGCCCGAAGCGGACGAGGTCCGATGAGTGCGGCCGGATCCGCACGTGCGGTCCTGACACTTAGGGGTAGTACGCGATGAGATCGATTCTGCTGGCCGGGCTCGCCCTCGGCGCGATGGTGGCGGCCGCCCAGGCCGCCGAGGTCAAGCTCGGCGTCGCCGCGCCGATCACCGGCAACAGCGCCGCCATCGGCGCGCAGCTCAAGAACGGCGCGAGCCAGGCGGTCGAGGACCTGAACAAGGCCGGTACCCTCAAGGGCACGACGCTCACCGTCACGGTGGGCGACGACGCCTCCGACCCGAAGCAGGGCGTCTCGGTGGCCAACAAGTTCGCCAGTGAAGGCGTGAAGATGGTCGTCGGCGACTACAATTCCGGCGTGTCGATCCCGGCCTCCGACGTCTACCTCGACGCCGGCATCATCCAGGTCACGCCGGCCTCCACGAACGTGAAGTTCACCGAGCGCGGCATGTGGAACACGTTCCGCACCTGCGGCCGCGACGATCAGCAGGGCGCGGTGGCGGGCAATTACCTGGCCGAGAAGTTCAAGGGCAAGAAGATCGCCTTCGTCCACGACAAGACGCCCTACGGCAAGGGGCTGGCCGACGAGACCCTGAAGGCGCTCAAGGCCAAGGGCGGCAAGGAGGTCATGTACGAGGGCATCAACCCGGGTGAGAAGGACTACTCTGCGCTCGTCTCCAAGCTGAAGTCGGCCAATGTCGACGTGGTCTATTTCGGCGGCTACTACACCGAGGCCGGCCTGATCCTGCGCCAGATGCGCGATCAGGGCCTGAAGGCGCCGATGATGGGCGGCGACGGCATGGTCGATCGCGAGCTCGTGGCGATCGCCGGTCCCGCGGCCGAGGGCACGCTGACCACCTTCCCGCCGGACGCCCGCAAGAACCCGAACGCCAAGGCGGCGCTGGCCGCGTTCAAGGCCAAGAACATCGATCCGGAGGGCTACACGCTCTACTCGTACGCGGCCGTGCAGGTCCTGGCCAAGGCGATGGCCGAGACCGGCTCCAGCGACGGCAAGAAGCTGGCCGACTGGCTGCACCAGGGCAAGCCGGTGGACACGGTGGTCGGGCCGATCGCCTACGACAAGAAGGGCGACATCACCCGGCCCGACTACGTCATGTACGAGTGGAAGAAGGGGCCGGACGGCAAGATCGACTACAGCGGCAATGAGCTGACGAAGTAAGCCGCGGCCACGAACCGGGTTTCCAGTCCGACGCCGTCTCCCGATACCGCGGGGGGCGGCGTCGTCGTTTTCTATGCCGTGGATTCGTCAGCTTTCCGGGCGGATCCGTCCTCCGCACCGCGTGCGTACGCCTAAGAAGTGTGCATGATGCCGCCGGCGCGAGCGTGAGGCCGGCTCAGCGCTTGGGAGGAGGCCATGGGGACGGCAGGGACCGCGTCTGCAGACGTGCGCAGCAGCTTGGCCGCGACGTGTCCGTACTCAGCCGCAGGCCTGTGCGGCACGGCAGCCCTTCTCCCGGCACCATCATTGCAAAGGCGTCGCCCGAGCGGGCGGGCCCGCGTACCCCGCCGCCGGCCGACACGATTCGGCCCGATCCAGGAGTTCCGTACCGATGCAGTCTGATATCGCTCGCCGCGGCCTTGCCGCGGCGCTGGGCCTGACCCTCGCCCTTGCTCCGATGAGCCTGCGGGCGGAGGAGCTGACCGGCACCCTCAAGAAGGTGAAGGACGCCAACGCCATCGTCATCGGCTATCGCGATGCCTCCGTCCCGTTCTCCTATCTCGGCGGCGACCAGAAGCCGGTCGGCTACGCGATGGACATCTGCTACAAGATCGCCGACGCCGTGAAGGCCAAGCTCAACCTCCCGAACCTCGAGGTGAAGCTCAACCCGGTGACCTCCGCCACCCGCATCCCGCTGATGGCGAACGGCACGATCGATCTCGAGTGCGGCTCGACGACCAACAACGCCGAGCGCGAGAAGCAGGTGTGGTTCACCAACTCGCACTTCCTGACCGCGACCCGCTACGTCTCGAAGAAGTCGGCCAACCTGCACACGATCGAGGACCTGAAGGGCAAGACCGTCGTGTCGACCTCGGGCACCACGAACATCAAGCAGATCAACGAGGCCAACACGGAGCGGAAGCTCGGCCTGACGATCCTGCCGGCCAAGGACCACGCCGAGGCGTTCCTGATGGTCGAGACCGGCCGCGCCGCCGCCTTCGTGATGGACGACGTGCTGCTCGCCTCGCTCGCCGCCTCCTCGAAGGACCCGTCCGCCTACGAGATCTCCACCGAAGCCCTGTCGAAGCCTGAGCCCTACGGCATCATGCTCCGCAAGGACGACACGGAGTTCAAGAAGGTCGCGGACGACGCCACCGCCAAGCTCTACACGAGCCCCGAGGGCAAGGCGCTCTACGACAAGTGGTTCACGAAGCCGATCCCGCCGCGCAACATCAACCTCAACCTGCCGATGAGCGCGGAGATGAAGAAGCAGTTCACGACCCCGATCTCGAGCCCCGACCCGGCGGCCTACTGAGATCCGTTCGGTTCGCTTTCATGCCATGATGCGCACCGCGGGCTCCCGCCCGCGGTGCGTCTCTGTAAGTTCACAGTAGAAGCGGCGCGATGAACTACAACTGGAACTGGCGGATCTTCTTCGACGCCTCGCCGGAGGGCACCGGCACGTATCTCGACATGCTGCTCTCGGGGCTCATGTGGACGATCACGACCGCGCTCTGCTCCTGGGTGATCGCCTTCTTCCTGGGCTCCCTGATCGGCGTGCTGCGGACCCTGCCGTCGAAGACCGCGAACACCGTCGGTACCGCCTACGTGGAATTGTTCCGCAACGTGCCGCTGCTGGTGCAGATGTTCCTCTGGTACTTCGTGCTGCCCGAAGTGGTCCCGACCCGGATCGGCGACGCGATCAAGCAATTGCCCGACGCGCCGTTCTACACGGCGGTGGTGTGCCTCGGCTTCTTCACCGCTTCGCGCGTCGCCGAGCAGGTCCGCGCCGGCATCCAGGCGCTGCCGCGGGGCCAGCGCATGGCCGGCACCGCCATGGGCTTCACGACCTATCAGACCTACCGCTACGTGCTGCTGCCCAACGCCTACCGGATCATCCTGCCGCCGATGACCTCGGAATTCCTCAACAATCTCAAGAACACGTCGGTGGCGCTGACCATCGGCCTGCTGGAGCTGACCGCCCGGGCCCGCTCGATGCAGGAATTCTCGTTCCAGGTGTTCGAGGCGTTCACGGCGGCGACGATCCTCTACGTGATCATCAACCTCGTGGTGGTCACGGCGGCGACCTTCCTGGAGAAGGCGGTCGCCATCCCCGGCCAGCGCTGAGGGCCGCCCGCTTCCGTTCCGCCACCCCGCCCGACGGCCACCGGTAACAGGCCCCGATGCTCTCGAATTTCGACTTTTCCGTCATCGTCTCGTCCCTGCCCTACCTGTTCGGTCAGGGCATGGTCTTCACCGTGACGCTCACCGCCATGGCCGCCGTGGGCGGGGTGATCATCGGCACGCTGCTGGCGATGGCGCGCCTGTCGGGCATTCCCGGCCTGTGGCACCTCGCCAAGGGTTATGTCGAGCTGTGCCGCTCGCTCCCGCTGGTGCTGGTGATCTTCTGGTTCTACTTCCTGGTGCCGTATATCGGCGCCTACGTGACGGGGGCCTCGACGCCGATCCAGGTCGGCGCCTTCCCGTCCGCCCTGATCACCTTCATGGCCTTCGAGGCGGCCTACTTCTCGGAGATCATGCGGGCCGGCATCCAGTCGATCCCGAAGGGCCAGACGGCGGCCGCCCAGGCGCTCGGGATGAATTACTGGCAGACCATGGGCAACGTGATCCTGCCCCAGGCCTTCCGCAACATGCTGCCGCTGCTGCTGACCCAGACCATCATCCTCTTCCAGGACACGTCGCTGGTCTACGTGCTGTCGCTCACCGACTTCATGGGCGCCGCCTCGAAGGTCGCCCAGCGCGACGGACGCCTCGTCGAGATGTATATCTTCGCGGCGGTGGTTTATTTCGTGATCTGCTTCTCGGCCTCGTTCCTGGTGCGCCGCCTGCAGCGCCGCGTGGCCATTATCCGCTGACCGACACTGGAGACCGTGCCATGACCTCGTCCCCGATGCCGGCTCCCACCGCCGCCGAACCTGTCGCCGATGCCAGCCACGCGCCCAAGGATGCCGGCCTGCAGTCGGGCGGCCTCATCGCCGGCGCGCCCGTCGTCGCGCCCGGCGAGACGATGATCGCCATCGACAACATCAGCAAATGGTACGGCGACTTCCAGGTGCTGACGAACTGCACCACCAAAGTCGCCAAGGGCGAGGTGGTGGTCGTCTGCGGTCCTTCGGGCTCGGGCAAGTCGACCCTGATCAAATGCGTCAACGCCCTGGAGCCCTTCCAGAAGGGCCAGATTACGGTGGCCGGCACCAAGGTCGCCGACAAGGCGACCAATCTGCCCAAGCTCCGCTCGCGGGTCGGCATGGTGTTCCAGCATTTCGAGCTGTTCCCGCACCTGTCGATCACCGACAACCTCACCATCGCCCAGCGCAAGGTGCTCGGCCGCAGCGCCGAGGATGCCAAGAAGCGCGGGCTCGACCTTCTCGCCCGGGTCGGCCTCGGCGCCCACGCGAACAAGTTCCCCGGCCAGCTCTCCGGCGGCCAGCAGCAGCGCGTGGCCATCGCGCGGGCGCTCGCCATGAACCCGGTGGTGATGCTGTTCGACGAGCCGACCTCGGCGCTCGACCCCGAGATGGTCGGCGAGGTGCTCGACGTGATGGTCGAACTCGCCAAGGAAGGCATGACCATGATGGTCGTGACCCACGAGATGGGCTTCGCCCGCAAGGTCGCCGACCGGGTGATCTTCATGGATCGCGGCGAGATCGTCGAGGACGCCAAGAAGGAGGAGTTCTTCGGCAGCCCCCGCTCAGAGCGGGCCCAGACCTTCCTGTCGAAGATCCTGCAACACTGAGTGGGAGCGCTCTACTCCGACGCCTCCTGCGCGGCCCGATATTCCCGCCCGTGCTGGCAATAGCCCTCGACGATGCGGATCATCATGGCGCGTTTCTCGGCGTCGAGGGGGCCCAGGATCCTGGCCGGGCGGCCGCCCCACAGATAACCGGCCTCCAGGATCTGGCCGGGATCCGTGGTGGCGCCCGCCGCCAGCATGACGTCGTCGGCGATCAGGGTTCCTGACGCAATCGTCGCGCCGATGCCGATCAACGAACGTGCCCCGATCCGGCAATCCGAGATCCGGACGTTGTGGGCGATGGTGGTGTCCCGCCCGATCACTACGCCGTCCGCCCGGGTGCGGATGACCGTGTTGTCCTGAATATTGGTATCGGCGCCGACGACGATCGGGCCGACCTCGGCGTTGAGGTCGCAGCAGAACAGCACGCTCGCCCCGGCTCCGAGGCTCACCCGCCCGCGCAGACGGGCGTTGCGCGCCACGAACACGCTGTCGTCGACCTCCGATACTTCCCCGGGCGGGAGAGCGGATCCGTCGCCCATGCGCTCACGCAGCCGCTCGGCGCGCTCGGCGATCTCATCGGCTCCGATCGCTCGGCTCGGACGGGCGGGACTGCCGGCATAGGCGTAGCCGCCGGGCAGCGACGCCCGAGGGAATACGGTCGAGCCCGCCTCGATCACCGCACCGTCGCCGACCTCGGCGCCGTCGAGGATCACCACGTCGTCCTCGACGACCACGTCGGAGCCGAGCGTGCAGGCGTGCACGACGCTGTTGCGCCCGACCGTGACGCGGTCGCCGACCCGGGTGCCGTGCGTCCGGGTGGCGATGTGCACCGTCGAGCGGTGGCCGAGCCAGAAGCGGTCGCCGAGGATGACGGTCTGGCCGTCGGCGCGAATCACCGCCTCGTCGCCGATCCAGGCCTGCGCGCCGATCCGCGCGGCGCCGATCACCGTGCTGCCGCGACCGCACCAGACCGGGCGGCTGACGAAATCCGGGTGCACGCCGTCGTAGGGCAGGATCAGGTCGGGGGTCACGCGGGTATCCTTCTCCAGCGCCGTCCGGAGCACGCGGGCTCATCCGAGGACCGCGCGCCGGGCCGGCAGGGCGCGACGGACCGTCTCATATAGAGGCGGGGCCGGGTGTGACAGGGACGGGACTGGCCCGCAAAGCCGCGGACTCCTATGGATCGGGCCATGAGCGCCCCCGTTCCGAGCATCGCCATCCAGGCCGAGCCCTTCGACACCGCGGCCGAGATCGCCAGCGTGAGCGCGGCGCTGGGCGGCCGGGCGGGCGCCGTCGTCACCTTCACCGGCCTGTGCCGCGACGAGGGCGGGCGGCTGACCGCCCTGGAGCTGGAGCACTACCCCGGCATGGCCGAGGCCGAGATCCGGCGGGTCGCCGACGAGGCGATGGCCCGCTGGCCGCTCCAGGCCCTGCGGGTGATCCACCGCCATGGGCTGGTGCGCCCGGGCGACGGCATCGTGCTGGTGGTGACCGCCGCGAGCCACCGGGTCGCGGCCTTCGTGGCCGCGGATTTTCTGATGGATTACCTCAAGACCCGCGCCCCGTTCTGGAAGCGCGAGCACCTCGCCGACGGCACCACCGGCGGTTGGGTCGAGGCGACGGCTCAGGATGACGCCGCGGCCGGGCGCTGGCGCTGAGGGTCGAGTCCCGGGCCGCGCCGCGCGACACGATCCGCGTCCCGAAGAGGACGAGGCGGCTGGATTGATCGCCGGTATCGATGTCCGGCCCGGGCCGAGGGCGCGGATCCGGCTGGCGCCGCAAGTGCTCCTGCGGGGGCGCCCGATGGGCCGAAGCCTGCGGTCCGGCGGCGCGCGCGGACAACCGGCGGACGGGCATCCCCGCCCCGCAGCCGCCCGCAAAGGCCGGAGAGAGCCGGCGGTTCAGGACATCGCCGTCCCGAACGCCCGCCGCCATCGGGCGGACGCCTGCGTGTCCCCCCTGCCATCCCGGTCCCGCCTTCGGTGCCCGGACTGACGGGAAGGCCGATCGGGGCATCCGTCGCAGTCGGAGGGTCGAACAAGCCGGGGACGTCGCCGGCGAACCCGGACCATGGTTTCGGGCTCGCTTCACCCTGAGAACCCGCGGTCTCGCCCTTGACCCCTGAGGGCCCAGGGCGTTCGTGAACCCGCGGTGCAGGAGTGATGATGTCGGACAGCAAGCTACAGGACTTGGACGGCCCGGTCGGGCCCTGGCGCGGAACGGCGCCGCTCGCAGCCTCCGGGATCGCCGTGGTGTGCTTCGTGGCGGCGCTGGCGCTGGCCTGGATGTCCGCCGGCACGCTCCTGCTGATCTTCGCGGGCGTCCTCCTCGGCGTGTTCCTCGACGGCCTGACCCGCGGGCTCGGCCGCGTCCTGCCCCTGCCGCGGGCCCTGCGATTGTCCGTCGTCAGCCTCGTGGTGGCGATCGCGGTGGTCGGCTTCGCGAGCTACGGCGGCGCCACCATCGTCCAGCAGGGCCGCGAACTCGGCACCACGATCAAGGATCAGGCGGCCACGGTGTCGGGCTGGCTCTCGGAGCGCGGCATCGACGTGCCGAGCCTCGCCCCGCAGGGCAGCGGCAAGGACGGCTCGACGGATTCGGGCCAGAAGGAGGGCGGCCTCGCCGGCCTCGCCTCCGGCCTGATGAAGGGCAGCGGCTCCTTCGTGTCGGATGCCGGCAGCGTCCTCGGACCGGCCGCGGCGGTGGTCCTGGGCCTGTTCGACGCTCTCGGCAACGTCCTGGTGATCGCCTTTCTGGGCCTCGCCTTCGCGGCCGACCCGAAGGCCTACCGGGACGGGGTCGTCCGGTTCGTGCCTCCGGCGAAGCGCTGGCGCGCCAGCCAGGTCCTCGACGGGGCCGGCGAGACCCTGCGCCACTGGCTGTTCGGCCAGCTGATCATCATGGCGGTGATCTTCCTGTGCACCTGGGCCGGCCTCGCCTTCCTGGGGATCGGCGGTGCGCTGATCCTGGGGCTCCAGGCGGGCGTGCTCGCCTTCGTGCCGACGGTCGGGCCGCTGGTCGCGGGCCTCGTCATCATCCTCGCCGCGCTCGCCTCGGGCACGAAGGCGGTGATCGGCGCGATCGGCGTGTATCTGGCGGTCCAGTGCCTGGAGAGCTACGGCCTGACGCCGTTCATCCAGAAGCGGGCGCTGGACATCCCCCCGGCCACGATCTTCGCCGGCCAGCTGATCCTCGGCGTGATCTTCGGGCTGTGGGGCATCGCCCTCGCCCTGCCCTTGATGGCGGTCATCAAGGTCCTGCTGGAGCAGCTCTACGTGGAGGATACGCTCCACGAGCAGCCGAGCAATTGAGCGGAGGGACTTGCTCCAGGGCGGCCGGCGATCGGATCGCCGCCGCAGAGGGCCTGCCGGCCGAGCTTCCGCGTCGGGGAGCCGGCCCGATCCTCCAGCCTTCCCCGGGAGGGGCCGCCGCACCGCGCATGCCCGGCCTGACCGAAGGACGGCGCGGTTCGAGGGCTTGCCGCCCGCGCGAGGTCGGGGGCGACGGCGCGCCGGTCTCCAGGGGCGGCATCGACGGCCTGCCCGGCGTCCCGAAGGAGAGCGCCGATCAGGCTCCGGCCGCCGCGGTGTCCTCCGGCGATGTCCGACTGTCGGCGGCGCGAAGGCCGACACCGCGGGTGATCCGAGGGCCGCGACGATGCCGGCCGACACATGCGCCGAGCCGAAACCCGCCGAGCCGAACCCGCCGAGCCGAAACCCGTCAGGTGCGGCGCCGATAAGCGCGCCCCGAGGAAGAGCGTCGCCGGTTCATCGACGCCGCGCGCGGCAGGGGCAAGTGAGGACGAAGCCAAGTCCGCTTCCGTGCCGAAGCGGAGCGCGACCTCCGGGTCCTTGAGGGAGCCGGCCTATTGGTCCGTGACGGAGAAGCTGGCCCGCGCGACCATGACCAGTCTGCCCGCCTCGTCATAGGCGTGAGCGGAATACTCATTGACCCCGGTCAGGTCGCCTTCGTCGCGCAGGAGTTCCGTCAGGACTCTGCGCAGGAGCTCGCGGAGCGCGCCGTGGCTCGGGAGCTCGACGCCCTCCTCGTCCATGACCGTGACGTGGTTGGTCGTGCTGATGAAGTAGCGTGCCAAAAGACGCTCCACCATTTGGGCGGGAGTGCGCGTCTTCCGGCCGCTAGCGCCCGGGGAACGTTGCCAGCGATGAACCGTGTCTAGTGTCGCGTCAATGAGCTCACAATCACAAATGTACGCTAGGGGACATAACGCGACATTTTGCGCGGCCGTCATCATCGCGGCCCCGAAGTCGCCCCTTCCGGGCGGCCGCCCGCGCTGCTTGTCCTGCGCGCCGCCGGCGAACCCGCACGCCCTGAACGCCGCTGGCGCCGGGATCGGGCGAGTCGGCGGCTCTGGATCCCGGGCGCTGCGCGGCCCCGGAACGGCGGACGGGATGGGCACCCGGCGGCGTCGCCCGAGAGCGTGCCGGTGCGGGTCGCCCTGACGGCCGGTCAGCCGCGCAGCGCGGCCTCGATCATCCGGGCCACCGCCAGGGTCCGGCCGTCGTCGCCGAAGCGGCCGATCACCTGGACGCCCACCGGCAGGCTCTGGCCGGGCACCGGCACGTTCACGCAGGGCACGCCCATCAGCGTCCACAGCTGGTTGAAGCGCGGGTCGCCCGTCGAATCCAGGGTCGCGGGTGCGGATCCCGGCGCCGAGAAGGTCAGGATCGCGTCGTAATCGGCGAAGAGGCCCTTCAGCACCCGCCGGGCGTGATGGCCGTGGCGGCGGGCATCGTCGTACTGGGCCGGCTCGATCGCCGCGCCGGCGTCGAGATGCTCGCGGACGCGGGGCGGGAGCGCGTCGGCCTGCGTGTCGTACTCCCAGGCGAGCGCCAGCCGCCCCTCGTAGTTCTGGATGATGCGGTGGCGCTCCCAGGCCTGCGCCAGCTCCGGCGGCAGGGCGACGTCGCTCACCCGCGCCCCGGCCCGCTCGGCCGCCTGCCGGGCGCGCATCAATGCGGCTTCGGCCTCCGGTTCCGGGGCCTCGGCGAAGTCCTGCCGCACCACGGCGATGCGGGGGGCCGAGCCCGAATCCGCGCCGTCGATCTCCGGGCGTCCGGTGACCAGGGCGAGGGCATGGGCGACGTCCGCGACCCCGGCGGCGAACAGCCCGACCGTGTCGAGGGCCCAGGAATAGGTCTTCACGCCGACCGTGGGGATCAGCCGGAACGACGGCTTCACCGCCGCGCAGCCGCAATAGCTCGCGGGCCGGATCACCGACCCCGCCGTCTGCGTGCCGAGGGCCAGGGGCAGCATCCCGGCGCCCACGGCGGAGGCCGAGCCCGCCGATGAGCCGCCCGGCGTGTGGCCGGGATCGTGCGGGTTGACCGTCTCGGTCGGGTCGCTGCTGGCGAAGGCCGTGGTGGTGGTCTTGGCGAGGGCGACGGCGCCGAGCTGCTTCAGCCGGCTCACCACGGCGGCGTCACCCCGGGGCGTCCAGCCCGCGTAGATCGACGAGCCCATCTGGCTCGGCAGGCCGGCGCTGTCGATGATGTCCTTCACGCCCACCGCGATGCCGGCGAGCGGCCCGGTCTCCGGGATCGCCGGCGCCGGGTCGAGGGTGACCAGCGCGTGCAGGTCCGGCTCCCGCGCGGCGATCGCGGCGCGGCACAGATCGATCGCCCCCGCGGGGGTCAGGGTGCCGGCGGCGATGCGGGCGCGGAGGTCGAGAAGTGAAAGCATAATGCATTCAGTCTGCGGTCCGCGGCGCTGTCAACCGAGACGCCACAGGTCGCGTCATTCCCGAAACGCCGTTGACGAACGCTTTACGCGACCGTGCGCATCGTCCGGGTCATGTGGCGTGGCGTATCCCTGTTCTCGGCTCTGGCGCTGTTCGGCGCGGGCCTCACCGCGTGCTCGATCAATCATTTCGAGCGGCGCGAACCGTGGCGCGATCAGGCGGAGCAGGTCTGCCTGGCCAAGAAGCTCGTCGAGCCCTCGGAGTTCGTCACGCCGATCGCGGCCATGGACGGCCCGGGGCCGTGCGGCATGCAGCAGCCCTTCCGGGTGACGCGGCTCGGCGGCGGCTCCGTCCTGCTGAAGCAGCGGATGACCCTGGGCTGCCCGGCGCTGGCCGAGGCCGAGGCGTGGCTCGCCGACACGATCCAGCCGGCCGCCAACCTCTATTTCGGCGTGCCGGTCGCCGAGATCAACGCGGGTTCCTATTCCTGCCGCGGCCGCAACAACCAGCCCGGCGCCAAGCTCTCCGAGCACGGTTTCGGCAACGCCATCGACGTCATGTCGATCAAGCTCGCCGACGGCCACGTGATCACCGTGAAGGGCGGCTGGCGCGGCACGGAGGCCGAGCAGGGCTTCCTGCGCGAGATCTTCCTCGGCGCCTGCCAGCGCTTCACCACGGTGCTGGCCCCCGGCTCGAACGTGTTCCACTACGACCACATCCACGTCGATCTCGCCCGGCACGACCCGCGCGGTCTGAGGCGGATCTGCCAGCCGATGATCAAGTTCACGCCGCAGCTCGGCACCGGCGTCGAGCGGCCGCTGAGCCGTCCGGTCCCGCCGCAGCGCCAGCCCGCCGCCCCGCAGGCGCCGGTGGATGTGGAGCAGGACGATCCCTACGGCGTGTCGCCGATGTCGAAGGCCGGCGGCGCGACGCAGGTCGCCAGGGCGCCGGCCCGCCCGACCGCGGCATCGGCCTACACCGCCGCGCCGCCGGTGCGGCCGGCGCCACGGATCGCCGCGGCCGCCCCCGAGGAGCCCGCGCAGGACTACGACGAGCCGCTGCAGCTCGGCGCGCCGCCGAGCACGGGGCCGATCTACTGACCGGGCGACGCCGGAACGCGGGTTGACGGGATCGGGCCGCGGGCCGGTCCCGCTCCGGGGGCATCGGCCGGCGAGTGTAGCGGCCGCGCCGCACAGGCCGCCAAAGCACCGGCGCGGGGCCGCCGGAGCTTGACTGGCGGCGCGGCCGGGCCATCGTTCGCGGATGCAGGATCGCACATCCGTCGAGGCACGCGCCATGCGCCCGCTCTTTCACGGCTTCGCCCTCGGGCTGGCCCTTCTCGCCCTGGCCCAGCCGGCGCTGGCCCGCTCGGCCCGAGAGGACATCGAGCCCGCCGAGGAGCGGATCTTCCCCTTCGACGCGCAGATCCCCGGCTGCCAGGACCCGTCGGTGCTGGAGCGGGTCTCGACCAACTTCGCCGAGAAGGAGGCGAAGTTCTGGAATTCGTCGATGACGATCCTGTCCTTCGACACGATCGAGCGCACCGCCTGGCGGCCCTGGGGCCTCGACACCTATCCCCGCCGCTTCTGCACCGCGACCATCACCACGTCGGACGGCGTCCGCCGCAAGGTCGACTACTCGGTGCGCGAGAGCCTCGGGATCATCGGGGCGACCTGGGGCGTCGAGTTCTGCGTCCACGGGCTCGACCGGGACCTCGCCTACGCCTACGCCACCGCCTGCCGGATGGCGCGTCCCTGACCATGCGCAGGCTCGCCGCCGGCCTCGCGGGCCTGCTCCTCGCCGGGCCGGCCGCCGCCCAGGATTACGGCGGCTTCGCCCGTGGCGGCACGCCGGGCGCGTTCGACTTCTACGTCCTCGCCCTGTCGTGGTCGCCGACCTACTGCGCGGGGCCGGGCGCACGCCGGGACGACGTCCAGTGCGCCCCCGGTCGCGGCCTCGGCTTCGTCGTCCACGGCCTGTGGCCGCAATATGCCCGCGGCTATCCGGAGAACTGCTCGGCGGTGAACCGTGCGCCCACCCGGCAGGCCATGGAGGTGGCCGGACAAGTCTATCCGAGCGAGGGGCTCGCCCGGTACGAGTGGCGCAAGCACGGCACCTGCTCGGGCCTCGATCCCGCCGCCTATTTCGCGGCCGCTCGCACGGCGCGGCAGGCGGTGACGATCCCCGACGGCCTGACGGGCGGCTCCCCGCCGCAATCCCTCGCCCCCATCGAGATCGCGCGGCAATTCGTGGCGGCCAATCGCGGCCTGCGCCCCGACATGATGGCGGTCACCTGCACCCGCGGGCAACTGCAGGAGGTCCGGATCTGCTTCGGCAAGGACCTGCGCGGCTTCGCCCCCTGCCCCGAGGTCGCCCGCGGCAATTGCCGGGCGCCCGAGGTGCGTCTCGACGCCGCCCGCTAGGTTTTTTCGGCGTTTTGCGCGCCGGGTGCTGGACCTGGGGCGCCGGATCGGCTTGAGCGCGCGGCCATGAACTATCGGCACGCCTTCCACGCCGGCAACCACGCCGACGTCCTCAAGCACCTCGTTCTGGCGCGGGTGCTCGACCACCTCCGGCTCAAGGACAAGCCGTTCCGGGCGCTGGACGCCTTCGCGGGACTCGGCGTCTACGATCTCGAGGCCGACGAGGCGGCCCGCACCGGCGAGTGGCGGGAGGGGTGGGGCCGGATGGCCGCGCCCTTCGCGCCGGATGTCGAGGCGCTGCTTGCGCCCTACCGGGCCGCGGTGGCGGCGGTGCAGGCGCGCGACGGCGCCACCGCCTATCCCGGCTCGCCCGCCCTGATCCGCGAGGCGCTGCGCCCCGGCGACAAGGGCGTGTTCGTGGAACTCCATCCGGCGGATGCCGCCACGCTGCAGGACCGCTACGCCCGCGATCCCCGAGCCAAGGTGATGAGCCTCGACGGCTGGACTGCGATCAACGCCCAGATCCCGCCGCCGGAGCGTCGCGGCCTCGTGCTGATCGATCCCCCCTACGAGGTGCCCGGCGAGATCGAGCGCCTCGGCGCCCACCTCGCCCGGGCGGTGGCGAAATGGCCCACCGGGGTGTTCCTGGCCTGGTATCCGATCAAGGACACCGAGGCCCTCGACCGGATGGTCCGCGATCTCGATGCCGCCCTGCCCCGCCCGGCCCTGCGGCTCGATCTCCTGATCGAGCGGCCGGGCGACCCGACGCGGCTCACCGGGAGCGGCCTGATCGTGGTCAACCCGCCGTGGCGCCTCGCCGAGGAGGCGATGCTGTTCCTGCCGGCCCTGGCCGAACGGCTGGCCCGGCATGAGTTCGGAGGATTTCGCTGCGATCCGATCGGTCCCGCGGCCTGACACGGTAGACTTGGGCCGTGCCGGGAAAGCTGTTCCGGACGCCCGCAAAGGAAAACGCCGGTCCGCCCGGACGATTGTGGCGGCAAAGTCACATTTCCGCGTCGAACGCGTTCAGCGATAGGGATCTGCCCAAAAAATATGCAACTGCTCTATGTTTGATTTTGTGTCATTCGCAGCGCGATGTCAGCTTGGCCGTAGACGAATCCGAACGAGCTCCGAACCATGCTGAAGCGATCCGCCCTGGCCGGCCTGGCCACCGTGCTGCTGTCCTCGACCAGCATCCTCGCGGCCGATCTGTCGGCCCCGGCGCCGGTTCCCGTCGCGCCCCCCGCCGAGCCGTGCAAGGCCACGCTGATCGGTCCGGCCTATAGCGGCGTGATCAAGGCCAACCCGAATCCGAGCTGCTTCTCCGCGGGTCCGCTCGGGGACCTCTACGTGGGCGGCGCCATCACCGGCTACGGCTACACGCAGTCGAACCCGTTCGCCTCGTTCTCGACCCCGGCGGCGCCCAACGACCGCGACCGGTCGGCCCGGTTCGACTTCTCGAACGTGCAGGGCATCATCCAGAAGCCCGAGGGCGCGTTCCAGTTCTACATCCAGGCCGGCGGCTACTCGATCCCGCAGCTCGGCTTCCCCACGCTCGGCACCTTCACCCAGACCGATCTCCTGTTCGGCCCGGTCCCGGTCGCCTTCGGCAAGATCCAGATCAACGATGAATGGTCGGTCCAGGGCGGCCGGATGTTCACCCTGATCGGCACCGAGCTGCTGTTCACCTACCAGAACCTGAACATCAACCGCGGCCTCCTGTTCGTGCAGGAGAACTTCATCAACCAGGGCGTGCAGGTCAATTACAGCAGCGGCCCGCTCTCGGTGTCCCTCGCGGGCACGGACGGCTTCTTCTCCAACGAGATCACGTGGTTCACCGGCAACGTCGCCTACAAGCTCGACGACTACAACACGATCGGCGTCAACGGCGGCCTGAACGTCGGCCGGACCAACGCCCTCGACCGCAGCCCGCGCTACCAGTTCGCGACGCCGAACCTCCAGCAGAACAGCGGCATCTTCAACATCAACTACACCTACGCGAACGGCCCGTGGATCATCTCGCCTTACTTCCAGTTCACCAATGTCGAGCGGGACCTGCGCGTCGGCATCGCCAACTCGGCGTCGACCTACGGCGGCGCGCTGCTGGCGGCCTACTCGTTCACCGATAATTTCTCCCTGGCCGGCCGCGTCGAGTACACCGAGCAGACCGGCGTCCGCGGATCCGGCGGGACCAACCTGCTGGGCTTCGGTGCGGGCAGCAACGCCTTCTCGGTCACCGTCACGCCGACCTTCACCTTCGACCGGTACTTCTTCCGGGTGGAATACGCCCACGTCGAACTCGGCGGGATCACCCGTGGCAACCTCGCGGAGGGGACGCTCGGCACCGGCTTCGGCCGCACCGGCAACAAAACCTCCCAGGACCGCTACATGGTCGAGACCGGCATCACCTTCTGATCGGATGACCCGGACCGGTTCACGGAACCGGTCACCAGCAAGCCCCCGGCCTCAGGTCCGGGGGCTTTTTGTTGTCTGCTGAAATTGAAGGTGTTCTGGCAAATCGATTGCGACATTTGTAGTAATCGATTTCGTATGTCGTCGTATTCTTGTGACGATATGTGCTCGATGAGCCGCCGATCTAGCGGTCGTCTGAACGAGACTTGCGTCGTTGCTGGGCCGATCCGTATAAAGACGATGGGACTCGACCGACGGGGGCGTTTCGGATGGCTTCGATCGAGGCGCTCGCGGCGACGCTCTGGAGCCTGGCCGCACTTGGCATGACGCCGAAGGCGCTGCGCGTCGCCGTCCGCGAGACGCATCCCGACGCGTCCAGGAAGGATGTGGTGCGGGCGGCCTTCTACGCCCTGGTCGCGGTGCAGCCCCGGGACGGGGGCGGGCTGAACGAACTGCACAGCTTCGCCCTGGCGGAGCGCTCGCCGGACGACGAGGCGTCCTTCGCGCTCGGCCCGCGGCGCACGAAGGTGCGGCGGCGTGGAGCCTGAGACCTGAGACCAGCGGTCGGGGTCCGCCCGCCGGCCATGGGGCTCAATCCCGTCTGAGCAGGCGGCGGCCCGGGCGGTGCCCCTCCTCGCCGGTGTCGCGAAAACCCAGCTTCTGCAGCAGGCCCCAGGACGCGACGTTGGCCGGGCGGCATTCCGCCACCACGAGGCGCGCCGGGAAGCGCGCGCCGAGAAGGCCGAGGATCGCCGATACGGCCTCGTAGGCGAAGCCGCGCCCGCGGGCGGCGCCCCCGATCCAGTATCCGATCTCGATCGTGCCGGTGCCGCGCAGATGCGTCCCGACCACCCCAACCAGGTCGCGTCCCGCCGGATCGGGGGCGACACCGGGATCGGCGCCGCCGCGGGTCCAGGCCCCGAGGAAGCAGTCCCGGCCCCGCCGGCCGCTGCGAATCAGATCCTCGGCATCCTGGAGCGTGAACGGGGTCGGCAGGAAGTCCACCGCGGCGGTGATCGCCGGATCGTCGGTGAGCCGGCGCAGGGCCGCTGCGTCCGCGGGCTGAAGGGCGGCGACCGAGAGGCGCGCGGTCTCGATCGCCGGCAGATCGGCCAAGCTGTCGCGCGCGCCGCGGATGGTAAACATGTCCACGATGTGGGGAGCCGCCCAGGTAGGAAAAGGGACGGTCTCGCCCCTGGGTTTCATCCCCGGCACGGTGCGAAACCCTGCGCGAAACCCTGCGCGCTCCTTCGCTTCTGGGTCGCAGGTATGCGGAACGGGAACGGTTGCTTAACCTGAATCCGTCTTCATTGGGGCATCAGGTTGCGTCAGGCAAACGGGTGTGTCGATGCGGGTGCGCGGTACGGGTCAGATGTTGCGGACGCTGTCGCGCGTCGCGCTCATCGGCATGATCGGCGGGGCGGCCGCCGCCTGTTCCTCGGACGCATCGCGGCTGGGCAACCCATTCTCGAATCCGTTCGACTCGGAGCCTTCCGCCACCGGCAGCCTGCCGGACGGATCCCTGAAGTCGGTGCCGCCGGTCCGGACCGGCCGCATCCAATCGGAGGCGCTGAGCGCGCCCGGCGCCGCGCGTCCGGCCGCCGCCGCGAGTCCGGCCCAGACCCCTGCTGCCGCCCCCGCGACCCGAGTCGCCTCCACCGGCGGCGTCGGCTGGAGCGCCGAGGGCGGCACGCAGATCACCGTCTCGCGCAACGACAGCCTGAACCAGATGTCCACCCGCTTCGGCGTGCCCGCTTCGGCGATCCTGGCCGCCAACGGCCTGAGCAACGCGAGCCAGATCACGCCCGGTCGTCAGATCGTGATCCCGGTCTACAACGCCTCCGGGCTGAATCCCGCCGCGGCCCCGATGTCCGCCCGGCCCGCCCGGGCTGCCGAGGAGAAGCGCGAGGACGCCAAGCAGGTCGAGAACAAGATCGCCGCGAAGCGCGAGGAGGCCAAGGAGGCCGCCCAGAAGCTCGCCGAGGCGAAGGCCGCCAAGGAGGCGGCGCAGAAGGCCGCCGCCGCCGAGAAGGAGGCGGAGCGCAAGGAGGCGCTCGCCCGCGACGCCGCCGCCCGCAAGGTCGCCGACGCCAAGACCCGCAAGGACGGCACCGCGAAGGACGGCGAGAAGCCGAAGCACGTGCGTCCCGGACAGGTCGCCAAGGCCGAGGAGAAGAAGGCCGACGACAAGAAGGCGGATCCGAAGCTCGAGGCGAAGGCGAAGGCCGAAGCCAAGGCCCAGGAAGCCCGCGCCGAGGCGAAGGCCGCCGCGAAGGCGGAGGCCGCCCAGAAGCTCGCCGAGGCGAAGGCCGCCAAGGAGGCCTCCAAGGAGGCGGCCAAGCAGGCCACCAAGGAGGCCGCCAAGGAGGCGGCGCAGAAGCCCGCCGCCGCCGATAAGGTCGCCGCCAAGGAGACGCCGAAGCCGGTGGCCGCCGCGGCTCCTGCCCAGGCCAAGTCCGAGCCCGCCGCCACCGGCTCCGTGGCCGAGGCGACGGAGAACTTCCGCTGGCCCGCCAAGGGCCGGGTGATCTCCGGCTATGGCAGCTCCGGCAACGAGGGCATCAACATCGCCGTCCCGGAGGGCACCCCCGTCAAGGCCGCCGAAGAGGGCACGGTCGCCTATGCCGGCTCCGACGTGAAGGGCTACGGCAAGCTGGTCCTCGTGCGTCACGCCAACGGCTACGTCTCGGCCTACGCCCATAACGGCGAGATCGACGTGAAGCCCGGCGAGAAGGTCAAGCGCGGTCAGACCATCGCGAAGTCCGGCGCGTCGGGCAACGTGACCTCGCCGCAGCTCCATTTCGAGATCCGCAAGGGCGGCGCGCCCGTGGATCCCATGTCCCAGCTCGCCAGCAACTGAGCCGACCGGCAAGACGGCGGCACGCGGCGGCGGTCCCGGACGGGGCCGCCGTTTCGCGTTGCGGACCGCCGGTCCGGCCGCGCCGCGCCGGCCTTCCCCGCGCCCGCGCCGTGGCTGCCTAGGCCTTGGGCACCTGCAGGGTCCCGTCGGGGCTGTGGTGGTCCACGGTCTCGGGAAGGGCCTGCGCGAGGGTCGGGAACAGCTGGTCCATCGGGATTCCGAGCTTTCCCGCCATCTGGCGCACCTGATCGTTGTCGAGGACCTTGCGCAGGTCGTCGGCGGTGATCGGCTCGTTGGGCCCGCGGCCGAGCCAGGAATTGACCTGGCTCTCGTAGCCGGATCGCCGGAGCTGATCGAGCAGGGCGTTGAGCCCGCCGGGCAGGACCTGCTGGATCACGCCCGGCAACGCCTTGAGGGCGATCTGCCCCAGCGAGCCGCCGAGGGAATTGAGCAGACTCATGTGGGCCTCGCGTCGAAGGATCGGTCGACGGGAGTCTAGGGCGTCGTCCGGAAAGCGGGAGAGGCCGGCGGCTGCCCCCGGCCCGCGTGAACCGCAATTTAGTCGACAGGACCCGGACTTTGGCCCGGTATGCCGGCCCGGACACGGTTCCACGGTCGACGCGAATGAGAGTCCTGGCACCGTCTTTCGTGCTCGTGGTCGCGGCCGGTGCGGCGGTGGCGCTGCCGGCCGCGGAGACGGCGCGGTCGTCGGAGGCGCGCCCCCTCGCCGATGGCGTCTTCGTTCGGCCGCTCTACGGCACGTACCGGCATTGCGGCGGATCCTGCCTGAAGAGCGGCGCGCTCTCGTGGTTCTGCTTCGCGAAGCAGAGCTGCCATCTGAGCTGCGCGACCGCCCCGCCTCTGATGAAATGCGCGGCCCCATGAGGCCCCGATGATCAGCGGACCTGCGTGCTGAAATTCGGCTGGGGCTTCAGGCTCCCGTTCTCGCTCTGATCCGCGACGGCGGCGGGCAGGAACTCCGCGAGCACGGTGGGAACGCGCGCGGCCGGCACGCCGAGATCGTAGGCAAGGCGCTCGGTCACCGCCTCCGGCAGGCAGGCCGCCAGCGCGGAGGCCGGAACCGCCTGCCGCGTGCCCGGCGAGAGCCACGAATCGACGGCCGCGCCGTGTCCGGTCTCCCTCAGGCGGTCGAGGAAGGCCGCGAGGCCGCCGGGATAGAATTTCGCGAGCGCCAAGGCGAGCTTGCCGCTGCCGGTCTCCTCAAAGGCCCGGTCGGCCGCCGCGACCACGTCGCCGATCAGGTTCTTCGCACCGTCGAGCAGTCCCATCGTTCTCCACCGTCGCGCTTCTTCGTCGCAGGAGAAGTCGGGCGCGACGCGGCGGCGGCAAGCGCGTGCGGCAATTGCGCGGCGAACCCGCTAGGATCGCCCCGTGGCGAGGGGGAGTCGTTCATGGAACGCGTGCGGGCCGGCGTGCTGGACATCGCCTATCGGGAATTCGGTCCGCCGGACGGGCCGCCCGCCGTGCTGCTCCACGGCTTCCCCTACGATATCCAGGCCTGCGAGGCGGCGGCCCTGCGTCTCGCCGCCGACGGGGTGCGCTGCCTCGTCCCGTACCTGCGCGGCTACGGGCCGACCCGGTTCCTGGACCCCGCCACGCCGCGCTCGGGCGAGCAGGCGGCCCTCGGGGCCGACCTGCTCGCCTTCCTCGACGCCCTCGGCATCGGGCGCGCCGTGCTCGCCGGCTACGATTGGGGCGGCCGGGCCGCCTGCGTGGTGGCGGCACTCTGGCCGGACCGGGCCCGGGGCCTCGTGAGCTGCGGCGTCGGCTACAACATCCAGAACGTCCCGGCCGCCGAGCGGCCGGTCGCGCCGGAGACCGAGCACCGTCTCTGGTACCAGTACTACCTCCACGGCGAGCGCGGCCGCGCCGGCCTCGCCGAGAACCGGGACGCCTTCTGCCGCCTGCTCTGGCGGCTCTGGTCGCCGACCTGGGCGTTCGACGCGGAGACCTTCGCGCAGACCGCCCGCGCCTTCGACAATCCCGACTTCGTCGACGTGGTGGTGCATTCCTACCGCCACCGCTTCGGGCTCGTGCCGAGCGATCCGGCGCTGGTGGAGATCGAGGCGCGGCTCGCCGCCCAGCCGGCGATCGCCGTGCCGACGATCGTGCTGCTCGGGGCCGATGACGGCGTCGGGCCGCCGCCCGCCACCGACACGGACGCCCGCCACTTCACGGGACCGTACCGGCGTGAGATCGTCGCGGGGGTCGGGCACAACTTTCCCCAGGAGGCGCCGGAGGCGTTCGCGGCGGCGATCCGCGCCCTGCTGTGAGCGCGCCGCATCGGCCTGTCGCTTCGACGTTGCTTTCGGGTAGCCCCTGGCTATAGTCCGCGCGCTTTTCGACAGGTCTGCGGGCGCCTCATCCGGCGGCAGACCTGCACGCCATTCGCAGGAGACGCTCGTTGATCACCCCCGCCTTCGCGCAAGGGGCCGGTGCGGCCGCTGGCGGAGCGGAGATCGCCTTTCAGGTGGTCCCGTTCGTTCTGATCTTCGTGATCATGTACTTCCTGATCCTGCGGCCGCAGCAGAAGCGGGTCAAGGACCACCAGGCGCTGCTGAAGTCCGTGCGCCGGGACGATACGGTCGTCACCAACGGCGGCCTCGTCGGACGCGTGACCAAGGCGTCGGACGACCAGCCCGAGATCGAGGTCGAGATCGCCCCGAACGTGCGCGTTCGGGTGGTCCGGTCGATGATCTCCGAGGTCCGCGCCAAGGGCACGGTGAAAGCCGCCTGAGTTCCCGGTTGAACCGGCCGGCGTCGTGCGCCGGCCCAAAAGAGAAAAAGACGGCCGATGCTGCGCTTCTCCCGTGCGAAGATCATCGCGACACTGGGCTTGATCCTGGTGGGGCTGATGCTCGCCGTGCCGAGCTTCTTCTCGCCCGAGCAGCGCAAGGGCTTCGTCGCCAGCCTGCCCACGTGGTTCCCGAGCTGGATCGTGCCGACCCGCGCCATCGTGCTCGGCCTCGACCTGCAGGGCGGCTCGCAGCTCCTGCTTGAGGTCGACCAGAACGAGCTGGTCGCCTCCCAGGCCAAGGCCCTGCGCGACGACGTGCGCCGCGTGCTCCAGCAGGAGAATGTCCGCGCCGACGGCGGCATCGGTCTCCTGCCGCGCGGCGTCCAGGTGAAGATCGACGACGCCGCCGCCCGGGCCAAGGTCCTGCCGAAGCTTCAGGAACTGTCGCAGCCGATCACCACCTCGATAGGCCAGACGGCGGCCCGTACCCTCGACATCTCCGAGCAGCCGGGCGGCGTGATCCGCCTCATGCTGACCGATGCCGGCATCACCGACCGGACCCGCCGGGCCGTGAGCCAGGGCATCGAGGTCATCCGGCGCCGCCTCGACTCCACCGGCACCACCGAGCCGTCGATCCAGCAGCAGGGCGCCGACCGCATTCTGATCCAGGTGCCGGGCGAGCAGAATCCCGAGCGGCTGGAAAAGCTCCTCGGCTCGACCGCCAAGCTCGAGTTCCGCATGCTCGCCGACAGCCCCTCGGGCGACGTCGACATGCTGCCCTCCAAGGACGAGAAGGGCGCCAAGGTCCCGGTGGAGCGCCGGGTCATGGCCGATGGCGGCGAGCTGACCGACGCGCAGCCCGCCTTCGACCAGCAGTCCCACGAGCCGATGGTGAGCTTCAAGTTCAACCTGCGCGGCGCGCAGCGGTTCGGGCAGGCGACCTCGGAGAATATCGGCCGGCGCATGGCGATTGTGCTCGACAACGAGGTCGTCTCCGCCCCCGTGATCCGCTCGGCGATCACCGGCGGTTCGGGCCAGATCACCGGCAACTTCACCGTCCAGCAGGCCAACGACCTGGCGGTCCTGCTCCGGGCCGGCGCGCTGCCGGCCAAGTTCACCGTGGTCGAGCGCCGCGTCGTCGGCCCGGGCCTCGGCCGCGACTCCATCGAGGCCGGCAAGCTCGCGACCCTGGTGGCGGCGGGCCTCGTGGTGGCCTTCATGTTCGCGACCTACGGGACGTTCGGCTTCATCGCCAACATCGCACTGATCGTCCACGTCGGGCTGATCCTGGGCCTGATGTCGGTGCTGGAGGCCACCATGACGCTGCCGGGCATCGCCGGCATCGTGCTCACCATCGGCACCGCGGTGGATTCGAACGTCCTGATCTACGAGCGCATGCGCGAGGAGAGCCATGCCGGCCGCTCGCTGATCTCGGCGCTGCAGGCGGGCTTCGACCGGGCCTTCGCCACCATCATCGACTCGAACTCGACCATGGCGATCGCCGCCCTGATCCTGTTCTTCCTCGGCTCGGGCCCGGTGAAGGGCTTCGCCGTGGTCTTCATCCTCGGCATCCTGACGACGGTCATCACCGCGGTGACGCTGACCCGGATGATGATCGCGGTGTGGTACAAGACCTTCCGGCCGAAGACCCTGCCGTTCTGAACGAGTTCACTTTCGGGAGACGCATCACCGGCGGAAGAAGGCCGCTCCAGACCCTCACCTCATCCTGAGGTGCCCGCGTCAGCGGGCCTCGAAGGGGCCCTCCAGACGGCGCTGCGATCCCTGGAGCCCTCCTTCGAGGCCTCCGCTTCGCTCCGGCGCCTCAGGTCGAGGGTGAGGGTGGGATGAGCGGACCGGTGCTGAGATCTCCCAAACGTTAGGTCCGTTTCCATGCGCCTGCTCCGCCTCTGGCCCGATGAATCGCATTTCGACTTCATGCGATTCCGGCGCTTTACCTTCCCGCTCTCGGCGGTGCTGTCGCTCGTCACGGTGGCGCTGTTCCTGACGATCGGGCTGAACTTCGGCATCGACTTCAAGGGCGGGACCCTGGTCGAATTGCAGGCGAAATCCGGCACCGCGGATGTCGCGGCGATCCGCCATACGGCGGCGGGCTTCGGCTTCGGCGAGCCGGAGGTGCAGGAACTGGGCAACCAGGGTACCGTGCTGGTCCGCCTGCCGCTCCAGCCCGGCGAGCAGGGCCAGACCGCGGTGATGAACAAGGCGCACGCCGCCTTCGATAAGGATTACGAGTTCCGCCGCACCGAGACCGTCGGCCCGCGCGTCTCCGGCGAACTCGTGCAGTCCGGCACGCTGGGCGTCGTGCTTTCCGTCGTGGCGGTGCTGCTCTACCTCTGGTTCCGGTTCGAGCGGGAACTGGCGCTCGGCGCCATCGTCGGCACGCTCCACGACATCGTGCTGACGGTGGGCGTGTTCATCATCACCCGGATCGAGTTCAACATGACCTCGATCGCGGCGATCCTGACCATCGTGGGCTACTCGCTCAACGAGACGGTCGTGGTGTTCGACCGGACCCGCGAGCTGATGCGGCGGTACAAGACCATCCCCACCGTCGACCTGCTGAACCTGTCGATCAACTCGACCATGTCGCGCACGGTGATGACGTCGATCTCGTCCTCCCTGTCGCTGCTGGCGCTGGTCCTGTTCGGCGGCGAGGCGATCAAGGGCTTCGCCGTGGTGATGCTCTGCGGCGTCCTGATCTGCACCTACTCGGCGATCTTCATCTCGACTCCGGTGTTGATCTATCTGGGCCTGATGCTCTCGGGCGCCCGCTCCGCGTCCGAGCGGTCCGGCGTCCCGCAACCGGCGGAGTAGTCTTTTTTCCGAGATGGCCGATCAGCCAAGTCCGAAGACCTTCGACTCCGGCTTCGTGCCGGGTCGCCACATCATCGACACCTACGGCAATGGCGGCTTCCGCTTCGCCGGGATGTCGCATCGCGGCTCGATCCTGCTGCTGCCCTCGGGGGTTCGGGCCTGGGAGGTGACGGAGCCGAGGGCGATCGACCGGACGGCCCTGCGGCCGGTCCAGGCGGAATCGGAGGGGATCGAGCTGCTGCTCGTCGGCACCGGCCTCGACATCGCCGCCATCGACCCCGCCTTGCGGGGCTGGCTCAAGGATTTCGGCGTCGGCCTCGACGTGATGCAGACCGGGGCCGCGGCCCGGACCTACAACATCCTGGTGGCCGAGAACCGCAAGGTCGCGGCCGCGCTGATCGCGGTGGCCTGATGCCGGAGGTCGAGGGCAGGACCACCGAGACCGGGCTCGCCTTCGCGCAATCCCATTGCGAGGATCTCGTGCGGACCGGCGATCCGGACCGCTACTACGCCACCCTGTTCGCCCCGGCCGCCGCCCGTCCGCACCTCTTCGCCCTCTACGCCTTCAGCCTGACCATCGCGCGGGTGCGCGAGGCGGCCTCGAACCCCCTGGCCGGCGAGATCCGCCTGCAATGGTGGCGCGACGCCCTCCAGGGGGAGGCCCGGGGCGACGTGCGCGCCAATCCTGTGGCGGCGGCCCTGGAGGAGGCGATCCGGGTCAACCGCCTCGGTCGCCAGCCCTTCGTCGACCTGATCGACGCACGGGTATTCGATCTCTACGAGGACCCGATGCCCCGGGTGAACGACCTGGAGGGCTATTGCGGCGAGACCGCCTCGGCCCTGTTCCGGCTGGCGAGCCTCGTGATCGGCAACGGCACAGAGCCGGGCGGCGCGGGGGCGGCCGGCCATGCCGGGGTTGCCTACGGGATCACCGGACTCCTGCGTGCCCTGCCCTGGCACGCCCGCTCGGGGCAGGTCTACCTGCCGGCGGACATCCTCGGCCGCTACGGCGTCACCCGCGAGGACATCGTCACGGGCCGCGGCGGGCCGGGCCTGCGCCGGGCCTGTGCCGACCTGCGCGACCTCGCCCGGCAGCACCTCAAGGCCTTCGAGGCGGCGCGTCCGACCATCGCCCCCTCGGCGGGCGCCGCCTTCCTGCCCACGGCCCTGGTGGAACCCTACCTCGCCGCCATGGAGCGGGCCTCCTACGACCCGCTCAACACGCCCGTCGAACTGCCGCGCTGGCGCCGGCTGTGGCGCCTGTGGCGGGCGGCGCGGCGGGCGGGCTGAGGGTCGCTCCACCGTCCTCGCGAGGGGGCAATCCAGCGGCGCCGCGCTCGCAAATGTCGCCCGGCCCTCGGTCGCTTCGCGGCGCGCGCGCTGTCGGCTCGGCGTCAGAGAACCCGCGCCAGTCCCGGCATCAGCGCCGTCAGCCGCACCGGCGCCCCCGGTTCCGGCTCGGCCTCCGGCGTCGGCAGCACCGCGACCCGGCAGCCGCCCTCGCCCCTGAGGCCCGTCACCAGCCGTCCGCCGGGTTCGAGGGCCGCGCGCCAGTGCTGCGGGATCGCCGCGACGCTGCCGTGGACCAGGATCCGGTCGAACCCCCCGTCCGGCAGGTCCGGGGCCAGCCCGTCCGCCCGGACGACATGCACCTCGGACAGGGCCGCGAGCCGCCGCGTCGCCGCCCCGGCCAGGGAGGTGTAGCGTTCCAGGCTGAGCACCGCCCCGGCCCCGAGCTGGGCGAGCAGGGCGGTCACGTAGCCCGAGCCCGTGCCGATCTCCAGGACGCGCTGGCCCGGCTCGAGCCGCAGCAGCGCCAGCATCACCGCCACGGTGGAGGGGGCCGTCATCGACGCCCCGCAGGACAGCGGCAGGGCGATGTCCCGCCGCGCATGCTCCCGATGCTGCGGCGGCGCGAAGGTGTCCCGGGGCACCTGTTCCATGGCCCGCAGCACCGCGGTGTCCCGCAGGCCCCGGCCCCGGAGCGCCATGACGAAGGCCGCGTTGCCGGCAGCCTCTTCCAGGCTGCCCAGATCGATCACTCGGCGAAGGCCTGCGCGAAGCGCGTCAGCGTCGGCTCGTCCGTGAGATCGAGGCGCAGGGGCGTCACCGAGATCCGCTTCTCGGCGATGGCTTTCAGATCCGAACCGTGGCCCGGCTCGAACCGGGCCTTGGCGAAGGCCAGCCAGAAATACGGGTTGCCGCGCCCGTCGACCCGGGCGTCGATGGACAGCAGTGCCTGATTGCGGAAGCCCTGCGCGGCCACCGCGATGCCCTGCACGTCGGCCGGTTCGCAATCCGGAAAATTCACGTTGACCAGGATGCCGGGCTCGATCCCGGTCTCCAGGATCTTCCGGACGACCTTCGCCCCGTGCGTCCGGGCGCAGTCCCACTTGAGGGCGCCGCGTCCGCCCACCCCGTAGGCTTGGCTGAGCGCGATCGAGCGGATGCCGAGGATCGTCCCCTCCATGGCGGCCGCGATCGTGCCCGAATAGGTCACGTCCTCGGCGACGTTCTGGCCGCGGTTGACCCCCGACAGGACGAGGTCCGGCCCGTGGTCGCCCAGGATGTGGCGCACGCCCAGGATCACGCAGTCCGACGGCGTCCCCTTCACGGCGAAACGCTGCTCCGAGACCTGCCGCAGGCGCAGCGGGTCGTTGAGCGACAGCGAGTGCGACACGCCGGACTGGTCGCTCTCCGGCGCCACCACCCAGACGTCGTCCGACAGCTCCCGGGCGATCTCCTCCAGGGTACTGAGCCCCGGCGCGTGGATGCCGTCGTCGTTGGTGACCAGGATGCGCATCAGCGGGTGCCCTCGATCCGGTTGAGCCCGCCCATGTAGGGGTGGAGCACCGACGGAATCGTGATGCTCCCGTCCGGGTTCTGGTAGTTCTCCATCACGGCGATGAGCGCGCGGCCGACCGCCACGCCCGAGCCGTTGAGGGTGTGGACATAGGCCGGCTTGCCGTCCTTGCCCCGGTAGCGGGCGTTCATCCGCCGGGCCTGGAAGTCGCCGCAGACCGAGCACGACGAGATCTCGCGGTGGGTGCGCTGGCCCGGCACCCAGACCTCGATGTCGTAGGTTTTTTGCGACGCGAAGCCCATGTCGCCGGTGCAGAGGGTCATGACCCGGTAGGGCAGATCCAGCTTCTTCAGAACCGCCTCGGCGCAGGTGAGCATCCGTTCGTGCTCGGTGGCGGATTCCTCCGGCGTGGTGATCGAGACCAGCTCCACCTTGTTGAACTGGTGCTGGCGCAGCATGCCGCGCGTGTCGCGCCCCGCCGACCCGGCCTCGGCCCGGAAACAGGGCGTCAGCGCGGTGAAGCGCAGGGGCAGCTCCTCCTCGCGGAGGATCGACTCGCGGACGAGGTTCGTCAGCGGCACCTCGGCGGTGGGGACGAGCCAGAACTTCTCGGTGTTGCCGGAGGCCGGGTCCGCCGCGGAGTCCAGCGTCTTCACGGCGTCCAGCCCCTTGAACACCGAGAACTGATCGTCCTCGAACTTCGGCAGCTGCGCGGTGCCGAACATGGCGGCGTCGCGCACCAGAACCGGCGGTGCCACCTCCAGGTAGCCGTGCTCCTGGGTGTGCAGGTCGAGCATGAACTGGCCGAGCGCCCGCTCCAGCCGGGCGAGCTGACCTTTCAGCACCACGAAGCGCGCGCCGGACAGCTTGGCCGCCGCCTCGAAATCCATCAGGCCGGCGGCCTCGCCGAGTTCGAAATGCTCGCGGCCCTCGGTAAGCCGCTCGCGGGTCGCGGCGTGGCTGCGGTAGAGGACGTTGCCGTGCTCGTCGGCACCCTCGGGCACGTCAGGTTTCGGCCGGTTCGGGATCGCGGCGAGCTTGTCCGCCAGCGCCTTGTCGGCCGCGTCCTGCGCGGCCTTCAGCTCCGGCTCGGCGCCCTTCAGGGCCGCGACCTCCGCCATCAGGGCGGCGGCGCGGTCCTCGTCCTTGGCTTTCTTGGCGCCGCCGATCTCCTTGGCCAGGGCGTTGCGCCGCTCCTGGTTGGCCTGCGCGGCCGAGACCGACGCCTTCCGCGCCTCGTCCAGCGCGATCAGCGCGGCCGAGAGCGGCGCGAGGCCCCGGCGGGCGAGGTCGCTGTCGAAGGCGTCCGGGTTCTCCCGGATGGCGCGGATGTCGTGCATCGAGTCGGCTCGGATCTTCTGCGCAGCGTCGAGCGCGCGGGCTCCGCTTTGCCGCATCGCGTCCGGTGGGACAAGCGCGGGGGCGCGTCCGGGCCGACGGTCAGGTCTTCGGCGGCGCGATCTTGAGCTGGTCGATCGTCCAGAGCCACGTCCCGTCCGCCTGCTCCCGGGCGGCCTCCACCGACAGGGCGCCGTTCGGCAGCCGCGCGAAGGTCATGGCGAGGGGGCCGTTGCGCAGGGGCGGCAGCGTCTCCGGGGCCGGGAAGTCGGATTTGCGCGCCAGCAGGTCGGCGTAGAAGCTCCGGATCTCGGCATGGCCCGTGGCGACGACCCGGCCGGCGGCCAGCACCGCGTCGGGCTCGTAGAGGGCGACGAGGCCCTCGACATCGCCGGCATTGGCACGCTGGTTGAACAGGGCGGCAAGGTCCTCGGGGGCGCGGGCGGGTTCTCGCGTCTGATCCGACATGGCGTCTCCTCGTCCGGCTCCGGTGGCTGGTTGGTGCTGCGGCAATGCGCCGGGCGGCCGATCTTTCCCCGGGGCGCCGGTCATTTCAGGCGCGTGCCGTCGCGATCGGCCACCGACACGGCGACCGGGATCCCGGCCTTCACGCTCTCCGAGACGGTGCAGAACCGCTCGAACTGCTCCAGCACCCGGTCGATCCGCGGCATGTCGGCCGCCGCCGCGCCGAGGCGGATCCGCACGTCGATCGCGGTGACGCGGAGCCGCCCGGCAGGGTTGCGCTCCAGCCGGCAGGACGCCTCGGCGGCCACGCCCCGCGCCTCCTGGCGGAACTTCCCCAGGGCGAAGACCAGGCTGGCGCAGAGGCAATTCGCGACGCCGGAGATCAGCAGCTGCTCGGGGAACGGTCCGGTCCCGCCGCCGATCGGAGGCGCCTCGTCGGTGAAAAGCGCCGGCAGGGCCGCGCCGAAATCCACCGTGAAGACGTAATCGGCGACCTGGGTGATCCGGATCGTCGGTCCCGCGTCCATCATGCCCCCCGGCCGTTACGGCACCCGTGCCGCCGCGATGATCAACGCCCGATCCGGGTTCCCGTTCGAAAGGCCCGGGCCATGCATCCGGATACGGATGATTTCCCCGGATCTTCCCCGTAGAACCGGCCGCCTGACCGACCCGCACGCGAACCCCCCGATCCGATGACGAGCCCCGCGACCCTGGATACCCTGATGCCGCTCCTGGAGCGCATCGCCACCGCGCTGGAGCGGGCCGCGCCCGCCGCCCCGCCGGCCTTCGATCCCGACGCCGCCGACGCCTTCCTGTGGGGCCCCGAGCGCCGGCTGACCCCGGTGCCGCAGGTGGCGCGGGTGGAGATGGGCCTGCTCACCGGCATCGACCGGGCGCGCGACACCCTGGTGGAGAACACCGAACGCTTCGCCCGCGGCCTGCCGGCCAACAATGCCCTGCTGTGGGGCGCCCGCGGCATGGGCAAGTCGTCGCTGGTCAAGGCGGCCCATGCCGAGATCAACGCCCGCAGGCCCGCCGGCAGCCGGCCGATGAAGCTCGTGGAGATCCACCGCGAGGACATCGAGGCCCTGCCGGACCTGATGGCCCTGCTGCGGCCGGACCCGCACCGCTGGCTGGTCTATTGCGACGACCTCTCCTTCGACGCCGACGACACTTCGTACAAGTCGCTCAAGACCGCGCTCGATGGCGGCATCGAGGGGCGGCCGAACAACGTGCTGTTCTACGCCACCTCGAACCGCCGGCACCTGCTCGCCCGCGACATGGTGGAGAACGAGCGCTCCACGGCGATCAACCCCGGCGAGGCGGTCGAGGAGAAGGTCTCGCTCTCGGACCGGTTCGGCCTCTGGCTCGGCTTCCACAAGTGCAGCCAGGACGAGTACCTGGCGATGATCCGCGCCTATGCCGAGCGCTATGGCCTCGCCGTGCCGCCGGAGCAGCTGCGCGCCGAATGCCTCGAATGGGCCACCACCCGCGGCTCCCGCTCGGGCCGGACCGCCTTCCAGTTCATCCAGGATCTGGCGGGGCGGCTCGGCAAGACGCTCGACTGAGGGCGCCTACCGCCCGCTCGACCCGAACCCGCCCGACCCCCGCTCGGAGCCGGGGCCGGGCTCGCCCTCCAGCACGGTCAGGACCGGCCGGGTGATCCGCGTGAAGACCAGCTGGGCGATCCGCTCGCCCGGCTCGATCCGGACCGGCTCGGATTCGTCGCGGTTCCAGGCGGAAACCATCAGCGGCCCCTCGTAATCCGCGTCGATGACGCCGGTGCCGTTGCCCAGCACCAGACCCTCGCGGTGCCCGCGCCCCGAGCGCGGGAAGATCAGGCCGCACCAATCGGGATCGCGGATCAGGACGCTGAACCCCGCCGGGATCAGCGCCGGCTTGCCCTGGGGCGGGAGCACCAGCGGCGCGTCGAGGCAGGCGTGCAGGTCGAGGCCGGCCGCGGCCGGCGAGCCCCAGCGCGGGAAGCCCCAGCCCGGCAGCCGCGGATCGAGCAGCCGCAGGCCGATCTCCGGCCGGTCGCTCACGCGCCGAGACGCGCGATCGCCTCGGCCATGGCGAGGGTCCGCCGGGCGGCCTCGACATGGAGGCGCTCGACCATCTTCCCATCCACCGCGATGACCCCGCGCGCCCGGTTCTCCGGCGCGTCGAAGACGTCCATCAACGACCGCGCCTGCGCGATCTCCGCGGCATCCGGGCCGAAGGCCGCGTTGGCCGGGCCGATCTGGCTCGGATGGATCAGCATCTTGCCGTCGAAGCCGAGGTCGCGCCCCTGGACGCACTCCGCCTCGAATCCGGCCGCGTCGGCGAGGTCGGTGAAGACGCCGTCGATCGCCTCGATCTCGTAGGCCCGGGCGGCGGCCAGCACGGTCATCAGCCAGGGCATCAGGGCAGCCCGCCCCGGGGGCCGGATCCGGGACGCCTTCAGCAGGTCGTTCGGGCCGATCACCAGGGCGGCAAGCCGCCCGTCCACGTCCCGGGCCGCGCCCGCGATCTCGGCGGCGTTCACCACCGCCATCGGCGTCTCGATCATCGCCCAGACCCGCGTCGCCAGGGGCGCGCCGAGCCGGCGCAGCCGGGATCCGACCGCGATCAGCGTGTCGGAGGTGCGCACCTTGGGCACCAGAATGGCATCCGGTGCGGCCGCAGCGAGTGCCACGAGATCGGCCTCGCCGTCCTCGGTCTCGGGCGCGTTGATGCGCACCACCACCTCGCGGGTGCCGAAGCCGCGCGCCGTGACCGCTGCGGCGACCTGGGCACGGGCGGCCGCCTTGACCTCCGGGGCCGTGCCGTCCTCAAGGTCGATCAGGATGACGTCGGCGGGGAGCGACCGCGCCTTTTCCAGCGCCCGGGCGTTGGAGCCCGGCATCGCCAGCACGCTGCGACGGGGACGGATCTCGCTCATCACGCTTCTCCCGGGCCGGCGGCGCCCTCGGCGACGCGGATAGCTTTCCCTGCGCATCCCGGCAAGAACGCCCGCCGCGCGTCGCGCGAGGAAGGAACGGCATGGCACGCTGGATCGCGGGTTTGGACGGCTGCCGCGGAGCCTGGGCGGGCGCGCTCCTCGACCTCGACGATCCCGACCGGCACCGCTCTGCCCTGTTCCCCGACGTCGCCGCGCTGCTCGACGCCCCGGAGCGGCCCTGCATCGTCGGGATCGACGTGCCGATCGGCCTGCCGGACCGGATCATCGGCGGCGGACGTGCCGCCGACCGGGCGGCCCGCGCCCGGCTCGGGCCGGCGCGGGCATCGGTGTTTCCGATGCCGCCGCGGAGCGCGGTCTACGCCCCCGACTATGAAGCCGCGAAGGCCGCCTCGCGCGAGGCGAGCGACCCGCCCTTCGCGCCCTCGATCCAGGGTTACAACATCTTCCGCGCCGTCCGCGCGGTCGACACGCTCCTGCGGGAGCGGCCGGAGGTGCGGGCGCGGGTCCACGAGGTCCATCCCGAGGTGGCCTTCCACACCCTCAACGGCGGCCGGCCGCTCGGCCTGCCCAAGAAGGGCCGGCGCGCCCGGGAAGGATTGGACCTGCGCCGGGCGCTCCTCGCGGCGGCGGGCCTGCCGGGCGCGCTGATCGAGGCCCGGGCGAAGGGCGTTCCGGAGGACGACCATCTGGATGCGCTGGCCGCCCTGGTGGTCGCCCGCGACATCCGCCTCGGATGCGCCGTGCCGCTGCCGGATCCGCCGGAGCGGGACGCGTTCGGGCTTCCCGTGGTGATCTGGGCCCCGGCCTTGCGCGCGCCGTCCTGAGCGGCCGTCCGCCAGGGATCGCAACCGGCGCCGTGCGCGACCCAACGTGCTGTTTTGCACGCAGCCTCGCGCACAGGCGGTGTCCGTTCACCGCGCCCGCTCTAGCTCTCGCTGCATGAGCGCCGCGAACCCCCTGCCCGTCCGCCACATCGCCCGCGCGATCGTGCTCGATCCGCAGGATCGGATCCTGCTCATCGCCTACACGTCGGTCCATGCCAAAGGGCCGGACGGCGCGCCCCTGCGGTTCTGGTTCATGCCGGGGGGCGGCCTGGAGCCCGGCGAGGACCACGTCACCGCCTGTCGCCGGGAGCTCGAGGAGGAGATCGGCCGCGGCGATGTCGCCATCGGCCCGCAGGTCGCCGCCTGCGACGGCCCGTTCCACCTGTTCCGGCAGGCGCGGGACGCCCGCGAGCGCTACTTCCTCGTCCGCCTGCCCGACGACCGGGTCGATACGAGCCGCCTCGCCGAGACCGAGGACAACCCGCTGATCGGGACACGCTGGTGGCCGATCGACGAATTGCGCGCCAGCGGCGAGCACTTCGAGCCGGCCGGTCTCGCCGATCTCGCCGCGGATCTCGCGAACGGGACTATTCCGGCCCACCCACGCGTTCTTGCCTGGCGAGAACTTTGAGTTCACTTCCTGCCGTCGCGGGATTGTCTAACTGGAGACGCCTTTATGTTCCCCGTCTACCTGACCGAAGGCTACCGGTCCTTCCTCCTCGACCGCTTCCCGACCGAGCGCCGGCGCTTCGCGCAGCTCGCCTCCACACAGAACCCGGAGATCCTGGTCATCAGCTGCTGTGACAGCCGGGTGTCGCCCAGCGCGATCTTCAACGCCGGGCCGGGCGAGCTGTTCACGATCCGCAACGTCGCGAACCTCGTGCCGGTCTACCAGCCGGACGGTCAGTACCACGGCACCTCGGCGGCGCTGGAATTCGCCGTCCAGGCTCTGGAGGTGAAGCACATCGTCATTCTCGGCCACGCCACCTGCGGCGGCATCAAGGCCTACGCCAACAAGGCCAAGCCGCTCTCTCCCGGCGACTTCATCGGCAAGTGGGTCTCGCTCGTGGGTCAGGCCGAAGACAAGGCCGGCGATCCCGGCGCGCCGGACTACCTGACCAAGCTGGAGCATGCGGTGGTCGTCCAGAGCATGGAGAACCTGCTGACCTTCCCGTTCGTGAAGGAGCGGGTCGACGACGGCCGTCTGGAGATCCACGGCGCGCATTTCGGCGTGGCGAGCGGCTCCCTGCTGGTGCGCGACCCGGAGACCGGCGTGTTCAAGCCGCCGATCGACACGACGGGCCAGACCGTTCGCTCGGTCGCCGCCATCGCGTGCGATTGAGCGCGACGCGCGCCGAAGAACGGGGTCGGCTGACCGGCTCCGATCGGTAACTTTGCGGCAACGGCCGGCTGCGCATCGCGCACCGGCCGTTTTCGTTTGGGGCTCCGGTCGGCGCGCGGATCTCGGCACTGCCTCTGCGCGGCCCGTCCGTGGCGGAGACGGCTGGCGCAACGTGCCGGCCCGTGAACGCGGCGCGCCCGCGGGTTCGCCGGTGGCCGGGGCGGAGGGGCCGGACATGAAAACGACGGCGGGCTCGCACCCGCCGCCGGAGGTCTGGCCCGGCGGAAGCCGGGCCGTCCCTGACGATGACCCTTACATCGCGCCGGGGAGGCGCTGAGCCTGGTTGTAGTGCATCTGCAAGGCCGGAAGGGCCTGCTGGGCGTAGTTGCGCAGCGCCGGGTTCGGGCCGCCCTGGGCGTAGGCCTGCGTCATCGCGATGGTCATCTGATGCGCCTGGAGCTGCTGGCTGGCGTAGAGGCGGTCGAAGCGCGGGCCGGCCGGGGTCGACGACAGCTCGGCCAGCATCGCCTGCTGCTCGGGGCTCGGCGCCACCATCGTCGAGGCGCCCGTGGCCATCATGTCGCCGCGCCCGATCTGACCGCCCGCGGCGGCGCCGCGCGCCGCACCGGCGCCGGCGCCCTCGAGGCCGCCGACCGGTCCGCCCGCGAGGGTGCCGCCGACCACGCCGGTCGCCGCGCCGACGCCGGCGCCCACGGCGCTGCCCGCCACCGCGATCGGCGCCGTGATCAGGCCGCCGACGCCCGGATCACCGGCCACGCCGTTCATCTGGCCGCCCGCCAGGGCGACGTTGGCGGCCCGGTGGTCGCGGAGGACCTCCTGGGCGTAGGAGCGGACCTTCGGGTTGCGCGACTTGGACAGGGCGATCTGCGAGGACTGGATTTCGAAGGCGTTCGCCTGCATCGACTGGAGGCGGAAGTCGTTGGCGCTCTGAGCCAGGGCCGGGGTCGACAGCGCCAGGACAAGCGCGGACGCGGCAGCATAGTTCTTCAGCATCGGGACCTCTGTTCGAAATGGATACGCGAACTCTGGCAGGTCGCATGCGCAGCACGAAGGATCGGGCGCAGGCGGGTTCGCGAATTGGTCGGTCAACGAGGTTATGGGCTTATGGTTCCTGCCGTTTTCGCCCCGGACGGGGCGGTGGCCGAAGGGCGGCGGTCCGCGGGGTGAGCCGCCGGTCCGCAGACTCGGCCGCCGGACCGGTCGCCGTCCGGCCCGCCTCCGACCCCGGCCGCAGCCGCGGCGGAACCGCATGCGCGCCCTGCTGGCGGGGTGCGGGGCGAGGCATGGTCGCCCGGTGATCTTCGTCCTGCTCCAGGTCCTGCGCGCCGCCGCTGCCCTGATGGTCGTCTGGCATCATGCGCGGCACGAGGCGGGGCTGCTGGCGGAGCGCGGCTTCGGCCAGGCGCCCGCCCCGGAAACGCTTGTGCCCTGGTGGGGCGGGGTCGATCTGTTCTTCGTGATCTCCGGATTCGTCATCGTCCATACCGGGGTCCGGCTGGCCGGCAGGCCGGGGGGGCGGGCCCGCTTTCTCGCCCATCGGATCGCCCGGGTGGTCCCGCTCTACTGGCTGGTGAGCCTCGTCTTCCTCGCCCTCGCGCTGGCCCGGCCGGATCTGCTCGGCGACGCGGCGGCCCTCCTCGGCGATCCCGCAGCCCTCGTGGCGAGCTTCCTGTTCTGGCCGGTGGCCCGGCCCGACGGCACCGTCCAACCGCTCTATGGCCTCGGTTGGACCCTGAACTACGAGGCCTTCTTCTACGCAGTCTTCGCGGCAGGGCTCGGCTTCGGCCGGCGCGGCGCCGTCGCCTGGCTGTGCGGGGGCCTTGTGCTCCTCGTGGCTGTCGGAGCCCTCGTGCCCGGTCTTCCGGTGCCGCTCCGCTTCTGGACGGATCCGATCGTGCTCGAATTCGTCGCCGGCGCCGGTCTCGCCCTCGCCTACCGCGAGGGTTTCCGGCCGGGCCTGCCCCTGCGGGTCGGTCTCACGGTTCTGGGCGGCGTCGGGCTCGTCCTGGCCGCGCGCGTGCTCGCCGGCCAAGGCGGGGCCGACGGATTTCTGCGGCCCCTCCTCGTCGGCGGCCCGGCCGCCCTGCTGGTGGCGGCCGCCCTCGGTCCGACGCGCGATGCCGCCCAGGTCGCGCGCCTTCCCGTCCCGGTGCGCGGGCTCGTCGGGCTGGGCGACGCCTCCTACGCCCTTTATCTCGTGCATCCCTTCGCGCTGCGCCTCGTGCGCGAGGGGCTGCTCCGGCTCGGGCTGGCGCCGGCCGTGCAGCCCTGGGGCAGCATGGTCCTGATGCTCGCCGGCAGCGTGGCGGCCGCGCTCGTGGTCCACCGCCTCGTCGAGGCGCCGCTGACCCGGATCCTGCGGGCGCGCCTCGATCCGCGCGGGCCGCAAAACCGTGTGCGCGCCGCGCTGGCCCCGGTTCCACCGGGCGGCCGGGCGGATTAGCCTCTCGGAACCGGGGAGATTGCCACCATGAAGACCCTGCTCGTACCCGTCGCGATGCACGACGCCCTGCCCTCCGTCTTCGAGACCACCCGGCTGGCGGCGACGCGCTTCGGCAGCCTGATCGAGGGCGTGTCCCTGCGCCCGGCCCTCGCCGAGTACGTCCCCGTCGACATGGTCGGCGGCATGACGTGGCTGCGCGACGAGGAGGCCGACCGGGCCGAGGCCGAAGAGGCGGGCAGCCGTTTCATCGCCTTCATGGACGGTGCCGGCATCCCGCGGCATGCCCGCGACGGCCTGTGCATTCCGGATCGCGTGCCGGATGCCGGCCCGCGCTACCGCTGGCGGCAGGACGTCCCCACCGGCGACGCGTTCCTCGGCCAGTATGCACGGCTCTTCTCGGCCACCGTGGTCGGGCGTCCGGGCACGACCGACAATGCCCCGCGCATGACCACCTTCGAGACGGCCCTGTTCGAGAGCGGCCGGCCGATCCTGCTGGCCCCGCCCAGCGCCCCGGCGAGCCTCGGCGACGCGGTGGTCATCGCCTGGAACGGCTCCACCGAGACCGCCCGGGCGGTGGCCTTCGCGATGCCGTTCCTGCGGCGGGCCGAGCGGGTGCTGGTGCTCAGCGTCGAGGGCGGCATGGTGCCGGGCCCGACCGCCCAGGATCTCGCCCAGGCGCTGGCCTGCGAGGGCGTGGACGCGTCGCACCGGGCGCTGCCGGCCGGCCGGCGGGTGCCCGGCGAGACCTTCCTGGCGGAGTCCAAGGCCTTCGGTTGCGACCTGCTGATCAAGGGCGCCTACACCCAGAGCCGCCTGCGCCAGATGATCTTCGGCGGCGTCACCAGCCATGTCCTGGCCCATGCCGACATGCCGGTGCTGATGGCCCATTGACCGCTGCGCGGACCGGGACGGCGGCAACCGGGACCGCGCCGGGAACCGGCGCCGGCCCGTGGCGTTCGGCTCCCGCGTCCGGATGGTGCGACGCCGCGAAAGGAGTCCCGTGACGAGCCCCGTGAGACGCCTCTTCCTCGCCGGCCTTCTGGCGATCTCAGCCGTCGGCGCCGCCCGGGCGGAGCCGACGACGGTCCGGTTCCGCGGCACGGTGGTCCGGGCCGACTCGGAGCGCCTGGAGATCCGCCGCGCCAGCGGCGGCACCCTCACCGTGCGGATGGTCCCGCGCACCCGTATCTACGCGGTCAATGCCGCGAGCCTCCGCAACATCAAACCCGAGAGCTACGTCAGCGTCATCGGCGAGGCCGGCCCCGAGCCGCGGCAGGCGACCGCGGTGACCCTGTACTCGCCCTCGGAGCGCGGCTTCGAGGCGGGCAGCCAGCCCTGGGACACGGCGCAGGGCGCGAGCCTGACGGCCGGCTGGGTCGCCGACCTGCAGAGGGGGCCGCCGATGCGCGTGACGCTCGCCTACAAGGACGGGCAGGCGTCCTTCGCGATCCCGGACGGCGCGCCGGTGACGCAGTTCGCCCCGGGCGAGAAAGCCATGCTCCAGCCCGGCGCCGCCGTGACGATCTTCGCCCGCTCCCACCCGGAGGGCGGCCTCGTGGCCGGCACGATCGCGGTCGGCCGCCAGGGCGTCGTGCCGGGGCTCTGAGGCGGACGAGACCCGCGCCGCATCATCGGCGGCGCACCAAACCCGCGCGCCGATGCGGAAGCTGCGCTACATCGTGTCCCGATGACCGAGTCCGCCTTCACCCTCGACCCGCGCCTCTCCGCCGACACGGCGGAGGTGGGCGACCTCGCCCTGTGCCGCGTGCTGCTGATGGACGATGCCCGGTTCCCCTGGCTGATCCTGGTGCCGCGCCGCCCGGACCTCTGCGAGATCACCGATCTCTCCGAGGCCGATGCCGCCGCGCTCTGGCAGGAGATCCGTCTCGCCACGGGGGTGATGCAGGCCCTGTCGAAGCCCGACAAGGTGAATGTCGGCGCCCTCGGCAACGTGGTGGCGCAGCTCCACGTCCACGTCATCGGCCGATTCCGGTCGGATCCGGCCTGGCCGGGTCCGGTCTGGGGGTTCGAGACCCGCAAGCCCTATCCACCCCACGCCCGCGCCCAGCTCCTCGAGCGCGCCGGCGCCCTGTTCTCCGCGGCCTGACCCTGGCATGACCGATCCCCGCGACACCCTCGGATTCGTCCGCAACCGCCTCGACCGCCACTCGTCCGAGCAGCCCGAGGAGGCGGTGCCCGCCTTCGACGCGCCGGACGCGCGCCTCGTCCTGATCTGCGGCGACCGGATCGTGCTGCGCGGATCGACCGCGCTGATCGCCCCCGCCGAGGCCGCGGGCCTCGACGGCGGGACGCGCATCTTCCTCGGGCACCGGGACGGGCAGCCCGTCTTCGCCGCCGCAGCCCCCGCCGAGGCGGCCGAGCGGTTCGCCGAGGCGCCGGTCCGCACCCTCGACCTGCGTTCGATCGCCACCGAATCCGCCGTGGAGGCCGAGGAGCTCGGCCTGCTGGCCGTAGCCAAGTCGATGCTCGACTGGCACGCCCGCCACGGCTTCTGCGCCAAGTGCGGCACCGCCACCGTGGCGAAGGCCGGCGGCTTCCGGCGCGAATGCCCGGGTTGCGACGCCCACCACTTCCCCCGGGTCGATCCGGTGGTGATCATGCTCGTGCGCCGGGGCGACACCTGCCTGCTCGGCCGGGGACCGCATTTCAAGCCGGGCATGTTCTCGTGCCTCGCGGGCTTCCTGGAGCCCGGCGAGACGATCGAGGACGCGGTCCGCCGCGAGGTGTTCGAGGAGACGCGGATCCGCGTCGGCGCCGTCACCTACCGGACGTCGCAGCCCTGGCCGTTCCCGTCCTCGCTGATGCTCGGCTGCGCCGCCGAGGCCCTCGACGCGGCCATCGTGACCGATCCGAACGAGCTGGAGGATGCCCGCTGGTTCGACCGGGACGCGGTCGCGGCGATGCTCGACGGGACGCATCCCGAGGGGATCCAGGCCCCGCCGCCCATGGCGATCGCGCACTACCTGATGCGCGCGTTCGTGGTGGGCGAGACCTGAGCCCCCCGCCCGTTTCTAGCCGGGCTTGCCGGCGTCCCGGCTCGGATCGTCGGCGGGGTTGATGTAGTTCAGCCCGAACGGCCCGGAGCCGTTGACCTGCAGTTCGACCGGCTCGTCGGTGGTCCACAGCGAATGCGGCATGTCCTCCGGCAGGTAGACGAAGCCGCCGGCCTTCAGCACCGAACCCTTGGTCTTGTCCAGGGTCCGCCCGTGCGCGTGATGGATCGAACCCGAGAGGATCGTCAGCGTCTCGGGCTTGGAATGGGTGTGCGGCGCGATCACCGTATTGGCCGGTACCTTCACCCGCAGCACGAAGGCGCCGGGCTTCGACGGATCGCCCGCGATCCGGCTGATCTGGGTCCCTCTGGGCAGGTTGGGCGGGCCGGGCTCGTAGGTGGCGGAGGCGCCATCCGGAACCACCACCAGCCCGGAGTGGTCGGCCGCCGAAGCCGGCCCGAAACCGCCGAGCATCGCCAGCGCCGCCGCGGCGCTGATCCATGACCGTGTCATTCCACCCTCCGTTTCTGCCCAAGGCCTGGGCCCACGGGCAGTTCTGGGTCCGGGCGGGCCGTTTCCCAGGCAGGGCAACCGTTTCAGATCGTCGCAAGCCGCGCGGGGCACGCGGGATCCGTGCGGTCAGACGACCATCCGGCTCTGCGCCCCGTCTTCCGTCACGGCGCTCCGCATCTCCGAGAAGGCCGTACCGACCATCAGCAGCGCCGGCCCTTCGAGCCCCGCCGCCTCCACCCGGTCGGCGAGGTCGGCGGCCGTGCCCCGCAGGGCCTGCTGGTTCGGGCGCGTCGCGTTGAACACGAGCAACGCCGGCGTCGACGGCGCCAGACCTTCCTCCACCGCGCGCGCCAGCAGCGCCCGCAGGGTCCGCTTGGGCATGTAGATCACCGTGGTGACGCTCGGATCCGCGAGCGCCCCCCAGTTCAGGTCGTCCGGCAGCGCCCCGCGGCGGTCGTGGCCGGTGACGAACTGGAGCCGGCGCGCGGCGTCCCGATGGGTCAGGGACACGCCGAGCGCCGCCGCTGCACCCTGCGCGGCCGAGACCCCGGGGACCACGGTGACCGGGATGCCGGCGGCCCGGCAGGCCTCGATCTCCTCGCCGGCCCGGCCGAAGACCAGCGGGTCGCCGGATTTCAGCCGCACCACCTGCTTGCCCGAGCGGGCGAGCTGGACCATCAGCGCGTTGATGTCGTCCTGGCGGCAGGACGGGCCGTGGCCGGTCTTGCCCACCAGCATGGTGCGCGCCTCGCGGCGGGCATAGTCGAGGATCTCCGGGGCGACGAGGTCGTCGTAGAGGATCACGTCGGCGTTGCGGAGCGCCCGCAGCGCCTTGAGGGTCAGAAGCTCCGCGTCGCCGGGGCCGGCCCCGACCAGGGTCACCGCTCCGCCCTTCGGGGCGGCTTCCGTCTCGCCGAGCAACTCCGCGAGATCCGTGTCGGAGGGGGCGCGGTCCGGCTCCGCGAAGGCCCGGTCGGTGAAGCGCTCCCAGAAGGCACGGCGCTCCGCGAAGCCGTGGAAGCGCGCCGTGACGCCATCGCGCCAGTCGCGGGCCGCCCCGACCCAGCGGGCGAAGCCCCGGGGCAGCATCGCCTCGATCCGGGCGCGCACGGTCTGGCCGAAGACCGGGGCGGCGCCCTCCGTCGAGATGCCCACGACCAGCGGCGAGCGGTTGACGATGGCGCCGAACTTCACGTCGCAGAGATGCGGCCGGTCGACCGCGTTGACGATCGCCCCGGCTCCGCGGGCCGCCACCACGAAGGCGACGCACTCGGCCTCGTCCTCCAAGGCGCCGATGCAGAAGGCCGCGCCCCAAAGGTCGTCCGGCGTCCAGGCCCGCTCGTGCAGCGTGACGTGCCCATCGACGATCTCGCCCGGGACCGCGCGCAGCTCCTCACCGGGATCGGGGGCGTAGACGTCCACATGGGCGCCGGCCGCGGCCAGGACCTTCACCTTCCACGGCGCCCCGCCGGAGGATCCGGCCAGAACCACCCGCTTGCCGCGCAGGGGCACGAAGACGGGCAGCACCGCCAGCGGCTCCAGGCCGGCGGCCTTGGTCTCGCGGGGGGCGCGGGCTGCGCGCAGGGGGGTCTCGGTCACGGGCCTGTCCTGAATCGTCTCGAACCGGCCTCTCCTGTCCACCCCCCCAGGATGAGGGGGTCCGGTTGGACGGGTCGGTCTGTCCTCGCCGGCAAGTGTATCAGAAAATCACGCGGCGCATGCGGTCTGCCCGGCCAGCATCTTGCGGATCTCCGGTATGCACGAGCCGCAATTCGTGCCGGCCTTGCAGGCGGCGCCCACCGCCTCCACGGAGGCGGCGCCCCCGGCGATGGTGGTGGCGATGACGTCGGCGCCGACGCCGTGGCAGGCGCAGACCACGGGCCCCGCCGAGGCCGTGGCCGCGCGGCCCGAGAGCAGCGCCCGTCGGTCGGCGGCGTCGGGCACCTCGGTGGCGAACAGGGCCTTGGCGGCCTCCCAGTCCGGCCGCTCCCCCGCGGGGGCGTAGGCGAGGCAGGCGACGAGGCGGTCGCCGTCATAGACCGCGCAGCGGTAGCGGTTGCGGGTGTGATCGGCATATTCCGCGAGTTCGCAGCCCGACAGGGCCTCGCTCTGGATCAGGCCGCGCACCATCAGCGCCACCGCCCGGGAGCTGTCGGCGGTGGCGAACTGCGCGCCCCAGCCGCCGGTGATCGCGGCGCGCGCCCACCACCAGCCCTCGGGCATCGCCACCTGCCGGCGCGTCAGCAGGAAGCCGCGGGCGCGGTAGCCGACGGACGCGATGGCCGCCGGGGTCGCTTTGAGTTCGGGCTGGCCCGAGACCGGATCGGTCATGCCGCGCACCAGCGCGCCGACCCGGGCCTGCGACGCGAAGGCGCCGCCCCAGTGCATCGGCATGAACAGATTGCCCGGCACCACCGTGTCGGTGACCGTCACCTCCAGCTCGGCCGCGCCGTGCTCGGTCGTGAGCCGGGCGATGTCGCCCTCCGCGAGGCCGTGGGCCGCCGCGTCGTCCGGGTGGATTTCGACGAACGGGACGGCCCGGTGCGCCGAGAGGCGCTGGCTCTTCCCGGTACGCGTCATCGTGTGCCAGTGGTCGCGGACCCGGCCGGTGTTGAGCATGAGCGGGAACGTCGGCGAGGCCGCGAGCGCGAGGGCCGGCGGCTGCACCGCGACGAAGCGGGCGCGCCGGTCGAAGGTGTAGAACCGGCCGTCGCCGAACAGCCTGGCCTTGCCCTGCGGGGCGCCCCGGAAGCCGGAGCGCTTCGGGATGGGCCACTGCACCGGCAGGGTCACGTCGTAGGCGGCGTCGCTGATGTCCGCGAGCGCGCCGAGGTCGAAGTCGCGGGTGCCGTTGTTCTCGTAGGTCGAGAGCCCGGCATGCTCGCGGAAGATCGCGGCGGCGGAGTCGAATGCGAAGGCCTTTCCGTGCCCGAGGCGGCGGCCGACATCGGCCAGCGCCGCCCAGTCCGGCCGCGCCTCGCCGGGGCTCGCGAGGAAGCGGCGCTGGCGGGAAATCCGCCGCTCGGAATTGGTGACCGTGCCGTCCTTCTCGCCCCAGGCCTGGGCGGGCAGCAGCACCGTGGTCCTGCCGCAGCCTCGGGCGGTGTCGGAATCGGCCACCGCCTCGGACACCACGTAGAGGTCGAGGCCGGCGAGCGCCTCGCGGATCGCGTCGGCCCGCGGCATCGAGACCAGCGGGTTGGTGCCCATCACCCACAGCGCCTTGATCTTGCCCCGGGCGATCGCCTCGAACAGCGCCACCGCCTTCATGCCCTCGCCGGTGATGATCCGCGGGGCGCCCCAGTAGCGGCGCACCCGGTCCACCTCCTCGGGGGTGAAGTGCATGTGGGCCGCCAGCATGTTGGCCAGCCCCCCGACCTCGCGCCCGCCCATGGCGTTGGGCTGGCCGGTCAGGGAGAACGGCCCCATCCCGGTCTCGCCGATGCGGCCGGTGACGAGGTGGCAGTTGATGATGCTGTTGCCCTTGTCGGTGCCCTGCGCCGACTGGTTCACCCCCTGCGAGAAGGCCGTGACCACCCGGCGGGTGCCGGCGAACAGGGCGTAGAAGGCCGCGATGTCGGCCTCCGGCGCGCCGGTGACGGCGGCGACCGCCGCGACGTCCGGCGCAATCTGGCGGGCGCGGTCGAGGGCGCCGTCGAGGCCGGCCGTATGGGAATCGATGAAAGCGCGATCGCGGAAGCCGTTGTCGGACAGGTAGACCAGCAGGCCCGAGAACAGCGCGGTGTCGGTGCCTGGCCGGATGCCGAGGAACAGGTCAGATTCCTCCGCGGTCTGGGTCCGGCGGGGGTCGATGACCACGAACTTGGTCCCGCGGCGCGCCTTGGCGTCGGCCATGCGGCGGAACAGGATCGGGTGGCACCACGCGGTGTTGGAGCCGACCAACACGATCAGGTCGGCCTCGTCGAGATCCTCGTAGCAGCCCGGCACCGTGTCGGAGCCGAAGGCCCGGCGATGGGCCGCCACCGCGCTCGACATGCACAGCCGGGAATTGGTGTCCACGTGCGGCGTGCCGATGAAGCCCTTCGCGAGCTTGTTGGCGACGTAATAATCCTCGGTGAGGAGCTGGCCCGACAGGTAGAAGGCGATCGCGTCCGGGCCGTGCTCCTCGGCCACCGCGCGGAGCTTGCCCGCCACGGTGTCGAGGGCCGCATCCCACGAGACCTGCGCGCCGTCGACCTGCGGGTGAAGCAGGCGGTTCTCCAGCGACAGGGTCTCGCCCAACGCCGAGCCCTTCGAGCACAGGCGCCCGAAATTGGCCGGGTGGTCGGTGTCGCCCGCGATCGTGGCGCCGCCCTGCCCGTCCGGACTCGCGAGCACGCCGCACCCGACCCCACAATAGGGGCAGGTGGTCCGCACCGTCGACGCCGCCACGGGCTGGGTCATGGCTGAAGTCCTCGAAGGTTCGCGCCGCGTCTCCCTCCCCCCTCTGCGGGGGAGGGTTGGGCTGCTCAGTACACGTCGGCCTGATAGCGCCCGGCCTTCTTGAGCGCCGCGAGATACGCCACCGCATCCTCGGGGCTCTTGCCTCCGTGCTGCGCGGCCACGTCGATGATCGCCCGCTCGACGTCCTTGGCCATGCGCTTGGCGTCGCCGCAGACGTAGAAATGCGCGCCGCCCTCGAGCCACTTCCACAGCTCGGCGCCGTTCTCGCGCATCCGGTCCTGGACGTAGGTCTTCTCCTTGCCGTCCCGGGACCAAGCCAGGGACAGGCGGGTGAGCACCTTGTCGTCCTTCAGCTGGGTCAGCTCGTCCTTGTAGAAGAAGTCGCTGGCTTGGCGCTGGTGACCGTAGAACAGCCAGTTCCGGCCCGGCGCCTGCGTGGCGGCGCGTTCCCGCAGGAACGCCCGGAAGGGCGCGATGCCGGTGCCGGGGCCGCACATGATCACGTCCTTCGACAGATCGGCCGGCAGCCCGAAGCCGTGCGCCTTCTGAAGATAGACCTTCACCTTGGTCTGCTCGGGCAGGCGCTCGCCGAGATGGGTCGAGGCGACGCCGAGCCGCAGCCGCGAGCGGTGGTTGTAGCGCACCGCGTCCACCGTCAGGGACACGCGGCCGACATCCATCTTGGGCGAGGACGAGATCGAATAGAGCCGCGGCTGCAGCTCGTCCAAGGCCTCCAGGAAGACCTCGGCGTCGGGCCGCGCGCCCGGGAACTTGTGCAGGGCGCCGAGGACGTCGAGATAGGCGGCATCGCCGTCCGGATCCTCGCCGGAGGCGAGCGCCTGCGCCTTCTTGCGGGCCGCGCCCGAGGTGAGCAGGGACAGGAGCTGATAGAGGTTGTCGGGCGCGGCACCCAGTGCGTAGTTGATCAGCAGATGCTCACGCAGGGTTTTCTCGCCGATCACCCGCTCGGGCCGGGCGCCGAGCTCCGCGATCACCGCGTCCACCAGCGCCGGGGCGTTGGCGGGGAACAGGCCCAGCGAATCGCCGACCTCGTACTGGATCGGCGTACCGTCCAGCCCGATCTCGATGTGCCACGTCTCCTTCTCGCCGCCCGGATCGTTGAGGCGGCGGCGTGACAGGAACAGCGCCTCGACCGGGTTCTCGCGGCAGAAGCCGAGCGGCCCGAGGTCGGCGGCGGCCTTCGGGGCGTCATCGTCCGCCTTCGGCGCGGCCGGGGCGCCCCCGGCGGCGCCGAACTCCTCGTCCAGCTTCTTGAGCATGCGCAGGGTCTCTTTGCCGCCGGGCTGGCAAAGGTTCAGGCGCGCCTCGTTCTTCAGGAAGATCGCGTTGGCGTAGTCGGCGCAGTTGTAGCCGCACTGGCCGCAATCCTGCTGGGCCATGGCGGCCATCAGCTTCTGCGGCTCGGGCCGGTCCTTGGCCATCTCCATCCGGTCGCCGAGCGGCATCGACGGGTCGTGCCAGGGGGCGTCGTCGTTGTCGGCCAGTTTCGGCCCGGTCGCGGGGCCTTCGCCGGGGGCGAGCGCCGTCGCACCCGCGACCGCCGGGCCGAGCAGGGCCGCGAAGTAGCCCGAGAGCCAGGCGCGCTGGTCCTCGTTGAAGGGCGCGGTCTCGGGGATCAGGACGAGGGGGGGCGAGACGTGCTGGGTCATGCGGCGGCCTTCAGGGCGGGCTGGTCCTCGGCGGCGTCGCGGAGCGCCTCCGCGCCGGTGCGGCTGGTGAAGGCCTGGAAGCTCTCCTCGGGGCCCTGGCGGAGGGCGAGGTAGGCGCGCAGCAGAGCCTCGACGCGGGAGGGCGCATCCTCGGCCTTCACGGCCTTCCAGATCTCGGTGCCGATCTTCGGGTTCTCGGCGAAGCCGCCGCCGACCACGACGTCGTAACCCTCGACGGTGTCGCCCTCCTCCGAGACGACGACCTTGGCGCCGATCAGCCCGATATCGCCGATGTAGTGCTGGGCGCAGCTGTGGTGGCAGCCGGTGAGGTGGACGTTCACCGGCACGTCGAGGTTCGGCACGGCCTTCTCGACGTGGTCGGCGATGATCAGCGCGTGGCCCTTGGTGTCGGAGGCCGCGAACTTGCAGCCTTTGGCGCCCGTGCAGGCCACGAGGCCGGAGCGGATGCCGGCGGCCTTGGTGGTGAGGCCGAGCGCGTCCACGCGGGCTTCCACCTCGGCGACCTTCGCGTCCGGAACACCGGAAAAAATGAAGTTCTGCCAGACGGTGAGGCGGATCTGGCCGTCCCCGCACTCCGCGGCGATCTTGGCGAGCGCCCGCACCTGATCGCTCGTCATCTTGCCGACCGGCAGGACCACGCCGACCCAGTTGAGGCCGGGCTGCTTCTGGGCGTGGACGCCCACATGGGCGTAGCGGTCGGTGGCTTTACGCGGCGCCACGTGCTCGGGCGCGACCCGGTCGAGCTTGCGGCCGAGCTTGTCCTCGACGGCGGCGAGGTACTTGTCGAAGCCCCAGGCGTCGAGGACGTACTTCATCCGGCTCTTGTTGCGGTTCGTCCGGTCGCCGTTCTCGATGAACACCCGGATGATCGCGTCGGCGACGGTGTTGCAGTCTTCCGGCTTCAGGACGATGCCGGTGTCGCGGGCGAGGTCGCGGTGGCCCGAGATGCCGCCGAGCACGAGGCGCATGTAGATCCCCGGAGGCACCGAAGCGCCGTCGAGAACCTCCACCGCCTGGAAGCCGATGTCGTTGGTCTCCTCCAGGGTCGGCATCACGCCGCTGCCGTCGAAGGCGACGTTGAACTTGCGCGGCAGGCCGTAGAGCGAGCGGTCGTTCAGGATCCAGTTGTGCCAGGACTTGGCGAGGGGGCGCGTGTCCAGGAGCTCCTGGGCGTCGATGCCGGCGGTCGACGAACCGGTGACGTTGCGGATGTTGTCGGCGCCCGCCCCCCGGGCCGTGAGGCCGATATCGGTGAGCCCGTCGAGGAAGGGCTGGGCATGCTCGGGGCCGATCTCGCGCACCTGGAGGTTCGCCCGGGTGGTGACGTGGACGTAGCCGCCGCCATGCTCGTCGGCGAGGTCGGCGACGCCCGCGAACTGCCAATGGTGCAGGATCCCGTTGGGGATCCGCAGCCGGCACATGTACGAGACCTGGTTCGGCGCGACCCAGAACAGGCCGTGGTAGCGCCAGCGGAAATTGTCCTCGGGCTTCGGCTGCTTGCCGGCGGCGGCCTCCTGGATCAGGCGGTTGTGGCCGTCGAACGGGTTCTCGGCGCGCTTCCACTTCTCCTGGTCGCAGAGCTTGCCGCCCGCCTTGACGGTCTTGTCCTGCGCCTTGATGTGGATCGCGTCCGGGCCCGTGGGCTCGGCGGGCGGCGCGGCCGCCCCGGCCCCGCCCGCGGCGAGGCCGCCGGTCATGCGGACGGCGGCGATGCCGGAGGCGAAGCCCTCGAGGTAGCGCTTCTGCTCGGCCTCGAACGCGCCTGCGGCGCTCTGGGTGGTGGTCTCGGACATCCGCGCCTCCTCAAGCAGCCAGCGGCTCGGGCACGGGGCGCCCGAACATCAAGTCGTCCATGTTCTCGATCGGGTCGCCGGAGCGGATCAGGCCCTTGCAGGCGCCCTGCTCGGCGATGTCGCCGACGAACACCGCGCCGATCAGCTTCCCATCGCGCACCAGAAGCTTGCGGTAGAGGCCGGCGCCGGGGTCGGAGAGCACGATCGCCTCCGCATCGTCGGGCGTGTCGACGATCCCGGCCGAGAAGACCGGCAGGCCCGACACCTTCAGGCTCGTGGACAGGGCCGTGCCCCGGTACTCGGCCGGCTCGCCGGCGAGGTGGCGGGCGAGCGTCTCGGCGTGCTCGTAGGCGGGCTCGACCAGGCCGTAGATCTGGCCGCGGTGCTCGGCGCACTCGCCGAGCGCGAAGATCCGCGGGTCCGAGGTGGTCATCCGGTCGTCGACCGTGATGCCCCGGCCGACCGCCAGTCCCGCGTCCTGCGCCAGCGCCACCGAGGGGCGCACGCCCACCGACATCACCACGAGGTCGGCCGGGAGCGCGGTGCCGTCCGCCAGGACGAGGCGCTCGACGCGGCCGTCTCCTTCGAGGCGGGCGGTATCCGCCTTGAGGATCACCCGAACCCCCCGCGCCTCCATGGCACGCTTTACGAGCGCGGCGGCATGGTGGTCGAGCTGGCGCTCCATCAGCCGGTCCATGACGTGGAGCAGCGTGGTCTCGACGCCGAGGCGCGCGAGCCCGACCGCCGCCTCCAGGCCGAGAAGGCCGCCGCCGATGACGATCGCCCGGGCGTGCTGCACGGCGGCCTTCCGGATCGCCGCCACGTCGGCGAGGTCGCGGAAGGTGATGACGCCGGGGAGATCCATGCCGGGCTTCGGCAGGCGGATCGGCAGGGAGCCGACCGCGAGGACCAGCCTGTCGAAGGGCAGGACGTGGGTCTCGCCCACGCGGACGTACCCGTTCTCCCGGTCGATCTGGGTCGCCGGCGCGCCGGTGATCAGGCAGATGCCGTGATCCGCGTACCAGTCGAGGCCGCGGAAGGCGCAGGCGGCCTCGTCGACCTCGCCGCCGAGCAGCGAGGAGAGCAGGACCCGGTTGTAGGCGACCGTCGGCTCGGCGCCGATGCAGGTGATGTCGTAACGGCCGGGTGCGATCTCCGTGAGCCGCTCCAGGAAGCGCAGGGAGGCCATGCCGTTGCCGACGACGACCAATCTCTCGCGCGGCAGGCCGCTCTCGGCGCGCGCGTCATGTCCGCGTGTGTCCTTAGGGGATGTCGCCATCGCTCGATCGTGTCTGGAACCTCGATTGCAGGGTCGTTGGCGGACCGCCCACGAAAAAGCCGCTGCCGGTCGTCTCCTGGCAGGCTTCAGCCCCAGGAGAACCGGATCAGCGGCCTCGCTGACGGCGCTGTCCGTCGCCGTTGACGGACGCGGCTCGCCTCGCAGGTTCCGTGCCAATCGAAATGCGCCGCACGGCGCGCGTGGACGCTGACGCCGGGGCGAGGCCTGCAGATCGGAGGTACCCCAGGGGCCGCCCATCGGCGCTGCACAAAATCTGTGCGGCCCGTCGCAAAAGCGATCACGCGCCAGCGACGCGGTGGGGCGAGCTGCGGAGGGTTAAGGATGACTTCCGGACTGACGGAGGGTCGGCTCGGCGCTCACTGTCGCGAGATCACGACACGGGCAAACTGGAGAGCGAGCAAAAGTCGGTCGAGAAAACTTCGACGACGAGATATGAAAATTCTACGTGAACAACATTTGTTTTAGAACAACACTCTACATGTGTCGAATGTCGCTATCTGTTCTTTCGGGCAGCGCGGGCGCTCGGCCCACGCTCTCGCCAGCCGGTCACCAATCCAATCGATGTGGGGGCTACAGCAGCTGCGACAGCATCGCCAGGAGGCCCAGGGTCGGCATCGCGCCGGCCGCCAGCACCCAGTACCAAGCGTGGCGCGCACCGGCCCGCCGGTTGTCGTTGCAGGCGCGGGGGACACGCCCGCCCCGGCATACGTAGCGTCGAAGTTCGACCCGCCCGCGCGGATGCGACATCAACGATCCAGTTTCGAGTTTGCGACATCCAGGCATGGCGTAGGCACAACGGGCGAGCCCGCCCGACGTTCCGCGGCTGTTCGCGCCGGCGTTGCGGGTGGATGACGAATGGCTCGAAGTGTCGCGGGCCTCAGATGTCGGCGACCGCCCGCCGGTAAAGGTCGGGTCTGTAGACGGTCGTGATCGCCGCCGGGATGTCGAAAGGCCCGGGGATCTGCTGCGCGGCGCGCATCTGCTCCAGCACCCAGCGGGCCTGCGCCGCGCGCGGCTCCTCGATCGCCGCGCCGAAGCGGAGACGCGCACCCGTCTCGGCCATGACGTCCGGACCGTCGGAAAAGGTCCGCGCGACCAACGCCGGATCGAGATTCAGATAGGTCCGGCGTGCGAGGCGATGGATCAGCTCGGTCCGGTTCTCCGGATCCGCGCACCAGCGTCCCGCCCGGGCGACCGCCCGCACCAGTGGCAGGATCGCGCCGTCGAGCCGTGCGGAGACGGCCAGGACCTTCTCGGTCGCGTTCGGCGCGAGGGCGCTGCCGTGGACGGCGATGCGCCCATGCCCGGCCTCGGCCGCCACGTCGTTCCAGGGTGCGCCCGCGCAGAATCCGTCGACCAGGCCGCGGGCCAAGGCCTCCACGCAATGTTGCGGGGGAACCACGACCGTGCGGAACGCGGTAGGGTCGAGGCTCCCGGCTTCGGCGAACAGCCGTAGCTGGTAGCTGTGGCACGAGAAGGGATGCACGGTGCCGAGGGTGAGCGGGTCTCCGGCGCGGTGCCGCATCTCCGCGACGCCCGCGAAGGCGCGGGCGACATCCGGCAGGGCCTCGCTGTCGGGGGCCATCGCCGCCCAGAGGGTGCGGGACAGCGTGAGGGCATTGCCGTCGGTGCTGAGCTGGAGCGGCACGATCAGGTCAGAGGGCGGCCCGGACAAGGCGAGCCGGCTCGCCAGCGCCAGCGGCGCCAGCATGTGCGCGCCGTCGAGGTGCCCCAGCGCCAGCCGGTCGCGCAGGGTCGCCCAGGAGGGCTCGGCGGTGAGGTCGAGGTCGAGCCCCTCGGCCCGGGCGAAGCCCAGTTCATGGGCCGCGATCAGGGGGGCCGCATCGCAGAGCGGGACGTAGCCGAGCTGGAGCCTCATCCGAGCAGGTCCGCGGTGGTGACGATCGCCCGGGCGATGTCGACGATCTTGCGCTTCTCGTTCATGGCCTTGCGGCGCAGCTGCTTGTACGCCTCGTCCTCGGACAGGCCCTTCATGGTCATCAGGATGCCCTTCGCCCGCTCGATCAGCTTGCGGTCGGCGAGTTCGCTGCGCGCCTCCGTCAGCTCGCGCTGGAGGCGCGCGAAGGCGTTGAAGCGCAGGATCGCGATGTCGAGGATCGACTTGATCCGTTCCGCCCGCAGCCCGTCCACCACGTAGGCGGAGATCCCGGCATCGACGGCGGCCTGCATCATGGTCGAATCCGAGCGGTCGACGAACATCGCCACCGGCCGCTCGACCTGCCGGGAAACGCCCGACATCTGCTCCAGGATGTCCCGGCTCGGGCTCTCCAGATGGATCACCACCACGTCGGGCTTCAGCGCGGCCACGCGTTCCATGAGGTCGGCGGTATCGGGAATCACCACCACACGCCCGATTCCGGCGGCGCGCAGGCCCTCCTCCAGAATGGCCGCGCGGGCGCGGCTCGGATCGATCACGGCGACGGTGAGATTGGATTCGGTCATCTTGGCCCGGGACGGGGCGGGTCTTCTTCTGGAGGACGGCCCGGCTCGGGCCGCCGCGACCTAAGCAAGGCCCGTGCCCGCGTCGGGGCCCGCCGCGGACGCATCCGCGCAATCCCAATGCACGATGCCGGTAACCGCCGCGCAAAGAAACGGTCCAGCTTCCGCCGCAATGCTGGCCGCATTCTCTTCGCCTCACGGTGGTCAGGGAGATCGGTGATTCGGATGCGCAGGCCAGATCAGCCCGCCCTGACGGATGCCGCGAATGGCCGCGTGTCCATGCCCTTCCTGCCGACGCTGGCCGTCGTGGCGCTCCTGGGTGTGGCCTCGCTCTACTGCCCGTCGTCCAATCCGGTGCCCCCCGGTGTCCGGGCGAGCGGATCCCCCGCTCTCGGACCCACGGATTTCGCACCGGTCGCCGCGGTGGCGTCGCCGATCCGGCCGCCGGCCGCGATCGCGTTCGCCGAGCTGTACCCTCTGGACGCTGCGGTCTCGCGGACGGGGGCCCTGCCCGTCCGTCCGGCGACGACGGCGCGGGCGACGTCCCATGTGGCGGTGGCGGGTCGGCGTCCCTGCCCGGGACGGCGCTGCCCCGAGGCGCCCCGCAGCCCGATCGATCCCATGGCGCCCGGACGCGCGGAAGCCGCCGAACCGGCCGAGGATGCGCTGCTCCCTGGGCGGGCCCTGCCGTTTGCCACCTCGGTGGTCGAGACGCTGGTCCCTGCGGCCCGGGCAGTCGGCGATGCCGCGGACTTCGTGCGCAAAGGTGCGGCGTCGGTTCAGGGCTCGGTGGCCCTGGCGGTGGCCGACTGCCTGCGCTGACCGTATCCGCGGGCCGGCCCCAAACCTCTGGATCTCCTGGGCGGACGTCCTAGGTGCGTCGCAGCGGATGGACCGAGCTTCCGTCCGCGGACCGGAGCCGGGGCCGGATGGCTGCACGCATCGAGGATTACGCGCTCGTCGGGGATTGCCGCAGCGCCGCGCTGATCAGCCGGCAGGGCAGCGTCGATTGGTTGTGCTGGCCGCGCTTCGACGCGGCCGCCCTGTTCACCAGCCTGCTGGGCACCGAGGCGCACGGCTTCTGGAAGATCTTCCCCGAGGCGGAGCACGTCGAGACCCGGTGGTCCTACCGCCCGGGCAGCCTCGTCCTGGAGACGCGGCACACCACGCGGCTCGGCGAGGTCCTGGTCACGGACTTCATGCCCGTCGGCGACGGATCGCATCTCGTGCGCCTCGTCGAGGGCGTGCACGGGCGGGTCGCCATGCGGATGGAGATGGCGGTCCGGTTCGATTACGGCTCGGCCGTGCCCTGGGTGTCGCGCTCCGAGCTGGGCGACCTGCGCGCCGTCTCGGGACCGCACAAAGTCGTGCTGCGCTCCGACGTCCATCTCAAGGGATCGGAGGCGCAGACCACCGTGGCCGAGTTCACGGTCCATGCCGGCGACCAGCACCGGTTCGTCCTGAGCTACGGGGCCTCCCACGAGGACGATCCGCCCCCGATCGAGCCGCGCAAGGTTCTCGAAGCCACGGATCAGCACTGGCGGGATTGGGCGTGCCGCTGCGCGGGCGGCGCCCCCTGGGACCGGATGCTCCAGCGCTCCCTGCTGACCCTCAAGGCGCTGATCTACGAACCCACCGGCGGCATCGTGGCGGCGCCCACGGCGTCCCTGCCGGAGGGGCTCGGCGGGATCCGCAACTGGGATTACCGGTTCTGCTGGCTGCGCGACTCGACCCTGACCCTGATCGCCCTGATGGATGCGGGCTATATCGACGAGGCCCGGGACTGGCTGGGCTGGCTGCTTCGGGCCGTGGCCGGCAATCCCGAGCAGGCGCACATCCTCTACGGGATCGGCGGCGAGCGGCTTTTGCCCGAGATCGAGCTCGACTGGCTGCCGGGCTACGAGAATTCGAGGCCCGTGCGAATCGGCAACGCCGCCGCCAGCCAGTTCCAGATCGACGTCTACGGCGAGCTGTTCGACGCGCTCTATCAGGCTCATGCCCGCGGATTGCCGGTGAGCCAGGACGGCCTGCGGGTCGGCCTCGCGATCCTCGGCCACCTGGAACAGGCATGGCGCGAGCCCGACGAGGGGATCTGGGAGGTGCGCGGCGGGCGGCGTCACTTCACCCATTCCAAGGTCATGGCCTGGGTGGCGTTCGACCGGGCCCTGCGCATGCACGAGATGCACGAATCGGGTGCCACCGAGGAGCATGCCAAGCGCTGGCGCGCCATCAAGGACGAGATCCACGCCGAGGTCTGCGCCAAGGGCTTCGACCCCGCGCTCAACAGCTTCGTCCAGTCCTATGGCTCGAAGGCGCTGGACGCGAGCCTGCTGCTCATCGCCCATACCGGCTTCCTGCCGCAGGACGACCCCCGGGTGATCGGCACCGTCGAGGCGATCGGCAAGGGGCTGATGCGGGACGGGTTCATCCTCCGCTACGAGACCGAGGGCCAGACAACCGACGGCCTGACGGGCAGCGAGGGGGCTTTCCTGCCCTGCACCTTCTGGTACGCCGACAACCTCATCGGCCTGGGGCGCCGCGACGAAGCGGGGGTGCTGATCGAGCGCCTGATCGGCATCTGCACCGATCTCGGCCTGGTCAGCGAGGAATACGACGTGCAAGCCAAGCGTCTTGTGGGTAACTTCCCTCAGGCGTTCACGCACGTCGCGCTCGTCAACACGCTGCTCAGCTATACGCGCGGCGAAGGGCCGGCGGATCGGCAGGGTGGTAAGGCCAACGGAGCCCCTCCCGCCGTCCTACGGCAGCGCGAAGCCGCGAAACGGACCGCGCGAGGCGAACTGGAAGACGCGACATCATGAGCGGTGCTGACACTCCCGCCAAGGCGGACCTCGCTGAGATCGATACGCTCAGCATCAACACGATCCGGACGCTCGCGATCGACGCGGTGCAGAAGGCCAATTCCGGCCATGCCGGCGCGCCCATGGCGTTGGCGCCGGTCGCCTACACCCTGTGGAACCGCTACCTGCGCTACGACCCGGCCCATCCGCACTGGCCGAACCGCGACCGCTTCGTGCTGTCCTGCGGCCACGCCTCGATGTTGCTCTACGGGCTGCTGCATCTCGCGGGCGTCGCGCAGAGCGACGGCGGCAACGCGCCGGCGGTGTCGCTGGACGACATCAAGAAGTTCCGCCAGCTGGACAGCCGGACCCCGGGCCATCCCGAGTACCACTTCACCACCGGCGTCGAGACCACCACCGGCCCGCTCGGCCAGGGTGTGGCCAACTCGGTCGGCATGGCCATGGGCAGCCGCTTCCTCGGCCAGCACCTGAACAGGCCGAACCTGCCGCTCTTCGACTACAACGTCTACGCGATGTGCTCGGACGGCGACCTGATGGAGGGCGTGGCCTCGGAGGCTGCGTCCCTCGCCGGCCACCTCCGGGTCGCGAACCTCTGCTGGATCTACGACGACAACACCATCACCATCGAGGGCCACACCGAGCTGGCCTTCGGCGAGGAGGTGGCCACCCGGTTCCTCGCCTATGGTTGGCAGGTTCTGCGCGTTGCGGACGCCAACGACGTGCACGCACTCGCCGGCTCGATCGAGACCTTCCTCGCCACCAACGACCGGCCGACCCTGATCATCGTCAAGTCGGTGATCGGCTACGGGGCGCCGAAGAAGCAGGGCACGTCCAAGGCCCACTCGGACGCGCTGGGCGAAGACGAGGTCAAGGGGGCCAAGCGCGCCTACGGCTGGCCGGAGGACGCGCAGTTCCTCGTCCCGGACGGCGTCCGCGAGAATTTCCGCGATGGGATCGGCAAGCGCGGCGCCGGCCTCTACGACGCGTGGCAGGGCCTGCTGAGCCAGGCCAAGGCGGCGGATGCCGCCCACGCCGAGGACCTGAACGCCTTCCTGGAAGGCCGGCTGCCGCACGGCTGGGACAAGGACATCCCGGTCTTCGAGGCCGACGCCAAGGGCCTCGCCACCCGGGAATCCTCCGGCAAGGTGCTGAACGCCATCGCCCAGCACGTGCCGTTCCTGCTCGGCGGCTCGGCGGATCTGGCGCCGTCCAACAAGTCGAACCTGACCTTCGAGGGCGCGGGCTCGTTCGGCCCGTTCTCGCCGGGCGGCCGCAACCTGCATTTCGGCGTCCGCGAACACGCCATGGGCTCGATCGTGAACGGCCTCGGGCTGTCGGGTCTGCGGGCCTATGGCGCGACCTTCCTGGTCTTCGCCGACTACATGCGCCCGCCGATCCGTCTCGCCGCCCTGATGGAGCTGCCGGTCTTCCACATCTTCACGCACGATTCGATCGGCGTGGGCGAGGACGGGCCGACCCACCAGCCCGTCGAGCAGCTGCTGTCGCTGCGCTGCATCCCGGGCCTCGTGACCCTGCGCCCGGCCGATGCCAACGAAGTGGCCGAGGCCTACCGGGTGATCTTCTCGCTGAGGAACCAGCCGGCCGTGCTCGCGCTCTCCCGCCAGCCGCTGCCGACCCTCGACCGGACCCGGTACGGCGCGGCTTCCGGCACCGCCAAGGGCGGCTACGTGCTCGCCGATTGCGACGGCACGCCCGACGTCATCCTGCTGGGCTCGGGTTCCGAGGTGCAGCTCTGCGTCGGCGCCTACGAGGCGCTGAAGGCCGAGGGCGTGAAGGCCCGGGTGGTGTCGATGCCGTCCTGGGACCTGTTCGAGCGGCAGGATCAGGCCTACCACGACTCGGTGCTGCCGCCCGCCGTCAAGGCACGGGTGGCCGTCGAGCAGGGCAGCGTCATCGGCTGGGACCGCTACGCCGGCTCCGAGGGCGCGATCATCGGCATGCACACCTTCGGCGCCTCGGCGCCGATCAAGGATCTCCAGACCAAATTCGGCTTCACCCCCGACAAGGTCCTGGAGGCCGCGAAGGCGCAGATGGCCAAGCATAAGCGGTAACAGCTGATGCGCGACGCCTCCCTCCCCCCTCTGCGGGGGGAGGGAGGCCCCGAAGGGGGTCGGGAGAGGGGAGCGACGGTGCACAGGATGGTGCCGTCCTTATATGAAGGCCGCGACCTTCCCTGAGCCCGGGTCCCCCTCTCCCGACCCTCGCTGACGCGAGGGCCACCCTCCCCCGCAGAGGGGTGAGGGAGAGCGCCCGGCAAGTAGCGGCACGCGAGACGAGGAACCGACATGAACGCGCTCAAGGCCCTGCACGACGAACAGGATCAGGCGGTCTGGCTCGACTTCGTGGCCCGCGGCTTCATCCAGAAAGGCGAACTGAAGCAGCTCGTCGAGCGCGACGGCCTGCGCGGCGTCACCTCCAACCCGTCGATCTTCGAGAAGGCGATCGGGCACTCGGACGAGTACGACGACAGCCTGAAGGCCGTTCAGGTGACCGGGGACAGCCGCGTCATCGACCTCTACGAGGGTCTCGCCATCGCCGACATCCAGGCGGCCGCCGACGTGCTCCGCCCGGTCTACGAGGCGAGCGACGGGGCCGACGGCTATGTCAGCCTGGAGGTCTCGCCCTACCTCGCCCTCGACACCGAGGAGACGCTGGCCGAAGCCCGGCGCCTGCACAAGGCGGTCGCCCGCGACAACCTGATGGTGAAGGTGCCGGCCACACCGGAGGGTATCCCGGCGATCCGGCAGCTCACCAGCGAGGGCATCTCGATCAACGTCACCCTCCTGTTCTCGCAGGAGGCCTACGAGGCCGTGGCCCGCGCCTTCATCGACGGGCTGGACGAGCGCGCGAAGGCCGGCCACGACGTCTCGAAGGTCGCCAGCGTGGCGAGCTTCTTCATCAGCCGCATCGACGTCCTGGTCGACAAGCGCCTCGACGAGAAGATCGCCGAGGCCAACGATCCCGACGAGAAATTCGCCCTGGAGCAGCTGAAGGGGAAGGTGGCGATCGCCAACGCCAAGCTCGCCTACCAGCGCTACAAGCGGATCTTCGCGGAGTCCAAGTGGACGGCCCTGGCCGAGAAGGGCGCCAAGGCGCAGCGCCTGCTCTGGGCCTCCACCGGCACGAAGAACAAGGCCTATTCGGACGTCCTCTACGTCGAGGAGCTGATCGGGCCGAACACCGTCAACACCATGCCGCCCGCCACCATGGACGCGTTCCGCGACCACGGCGTGGTGCGGGCGACGATCGAGGAGGACGTGCCCGGCGCCGAGGCCGTGATGGCCAAGCTCGCGCGGTCCGGCATCGACATCGAGGCCGTCGCCGAGCAGCTGGTGAAGGAGGGCGTGCAGCTCTTCATCGACGCCGCCGACAACCTGCTCGGCGCCGTGGCGGGCAAGCGCACCGCGCTCCTGGGGCATCGGCTGGACGGCCAGAGCCTCGTCATGGACGACACCCTCGCGGCCGAGGCCAAGAAGACCGTCGAATCCTGGCGCGCGAGCGGCTCGATCCGTCGGCTCTGGGCGGGTGACGCCTCGGTCTGGTCCGGCCATGACGAGGCGAACTGGCTCGGCTGGCTGCACATCGTCGAGGAGGAACTGGAGAAGGCCGCCGACTACGCGGCTTTCTCGGACTGGGTGAAGGCGGAAGGCTTCACCGACGTCGTCGTGTTGGGCATGGGCGGATCGAGCCTCGGCCCGGAGGTTCTGAGCCTGACCTACGGTCAGCGCGAAGGCTTCCCGAAGCTTCAGATCCTCGACTCGACCCACCCGGATCAGGTGCGCGCCCTGGAGGCGAGCATCGATCTGGCGAAGACGCTGTTCATCGTCGCGTCGAAATCCGGCTCGACGCTGGAGCCCAACGTCTTCCGCGACTACTTCCTGGCCCGCGCCAAGGACGTGCTCGGCGACCGGGCCGGCGACCACTTCGTGGCCGTCACCGACCCCGGCTCCGACATGGAGCGGGCCGCGAAGGCGGACGGGTTCAAGCGCATCTTCTACGGCGTGAAGCAGATCGGCGGGCGCTACTCGGTGCTCTCGGCCTTCGGCCTCGTGCCGGCGGCCGCCATGGGCCTCGACGTCAAGGCGCTTCTGGAGACGGCGCGCATCATGGTCCGTTCCTGCGGCCCGGCGGTGCCTCCGGCCCAGAACCCAGGCGTGCTGCTCGGGACCGCCATGGGCGCGGCGGCGCTGGCCGGCCGCGACAAGGTGACGATCGTCGCCTCCCCGGCGATCGCGAGCTTCGGCGCCTGGGCCGAACAGCTGATCGCGGAATCGACCGGCAAGCAGGGCAAGGGCTTGGTTCCCGTGGACGGCGAGCCGGTGGGCGTTCCGGCGGTCTACGGGCACGACCGATTCTTCATCTATCTCCGCCTCGACGGCAACGCCGAGGCGGCGCAGGACGAGGCCCTGCGGGCGCTGGAGCGGGACGGCCACCCGATCGCCCGCATCACCCTCGATTCGGTCGAGCAGCTGCCGCAGGAATTCTACCGGCTGGAGATGGCCACCGCCGTGGCCGGCGCGGTGATCGGCATCAACCCGTTCGACCAGCCCGACGTCGAGGCCAGCAAGGTCGAGACCAAGAAGCTGTTCGCCGAAGCCGAGGCGAGCGGCGCCCTCCCCGCGGAGACGCCGCTCTTCTCGGATGATGCGATCGCCCTCTACGCCGACCCGCAGAACGCGGACGGGTTGAAGCAGGCGACCGACGGCCTGGAGCCTGCGCTCAAGGCGCAGATCGCCCGGCTGAAGGACGGCGATTACCTCGGGCTGCTCGCCTACGTGCCGCGCAACGCCGAGGCCGCCGGTATCCTCCAGGAGGCGCGGATCGCCGTGCGCGACACCCGCAAGGTGGCGACCTGCCTGGAGTTCGGGCCCCGGTTCCTGCACTCCACCGGTCAGGCCTACAAGGGCGGCCCGGATACCGGCGTGTTCCTGCAGATCACCGCGGATCCGTCGCAGGACCTGCCGATCCCGGGCCGCTCCCTCGGCTTCGCCACCGTCGTGGCCGCGCAGGCGCGGGGTGATTTCGCCGTGCTGGCCGAGCGGGGCCGGCGGGCGCTGCGGGTCCACATCAAGGGCGACCTCGAGGCCGGGCTGAAGCGCATCGCGGCGGCCCTCAAGGCTGCCGTGGCGTAGGCGCCGGAGGTGGGGGCGATTCCCGATGAGGCTCAGCGGTCCCGTCTGCACCACCCCCACCCCTGACCCCTCCCCGCACGGGGGAGGAAAACCCCCGAGGAGATGACGGCAATGCAACTCGGCATGATCGGCCTCGGCCGGATGGGCGGCAACATCGTCCGGCGTCTCCTGCGCGACGGACACACGGCCGTGGTGTTCGACCAGAACCCGGAGGCCGTCGCGGCGCTGGTGGAGGCCGGCGCGGTCGGCGCATCGAGCCTGGAGGATCTGGTCTCCAAGCTGGAGGTGCCGCGCGCGGCCTGGGTGATGTTGCCGGCCGGCGCGATCACCGAGCAGGCGGTCCAGACGCTGTCGGGCCTGATGCAGGCGGGCGACTGCGTCATCGACGGCGGCAATTCCTTCTATGGTGACGATGTCCGCCGTGGGCTCGCTCTGAAGGAGAAGGGCCTGCACTACGTGGATGTCGGCACCTCGGGCGGCGTCTGGGGCCTGGAGCGCGGCTACTGCATGATGATCGGCGGCGACACGGAGACCGTCGACCGCCTCGACCCGATCTTCAAGACCCTGGCGCCGGGCGTCGGCGACATCCCCAAGACGCCGAACCGCGAGGGGCGCGACCCGCGCGCCGAGCAGGGCTACATCCATGCCGGGCCGACCGGTGCCGGCCACTTCGTCAAGATGGTCCATAACGGCATCGAGTACGGGCTGATGCAGGCCTATGCCGAGGGTTTCGACATCCTCCGCCACGCCAATGCCCAGGAGCTGCCGGCCGAGCGCCGCTTCGACCTGAACATGGGCGACATCGCCGAGGTCTGGCGGCGCGGCAGCGTCGTCTCGTCGTGGCTCCTCGACCTGACCGCCCAGGCGCTGGCGGGCGACGAGCAGCTCACCGACTTCTCCGGCTACGTGGAGGATTCGGGCGAGGGCCGCTGGACCATCAACGCCGCCGTCGAGGAAGGCGTCCCGGCGACGGTGCTCTCCGCCGCCCTCTACCGCCGCTTCCGCTCCCGGGAGCACGCGAGCTACGCCGACAAGCTGCTCTCGGCGATGCGCAAGGGCTTCGGCGGCCACCAGGAGCCGAAGGGCTGAGCCGGACGCCTCGGGCCGCCCGCAGACCGACCCGTCCGACCCCCGAAGCCGCAGGGCCGTCACCCATGAGCCTTCCCGTCGGAAGCCACATCCTGAAGGATCCGGAGGCGGTCGCCCGCGCGGCGGCCGAGCGGCTCATCGAGGCCTGCGGCGAGAGCCGGTCCGAGCGGATCGCGATCTGCCTCTCGGGCGGTTCGACGCCCAAGGTGCTGTACGGCCTGCTCTCGGGGCCGGACTACGCGACCCGGCTTCCCTGGGCGCGAATCCACTGGTTCTTCGGGGATGATCGCGCGGTGCCGTGGGACGACCCGCGCAGCAATGTCCGGATGGTCCGGGAGGCGTTCGGGCACGGTGCCCCGATCCCGCCGACGCACCTCCACTTCATCCCGTCCGACGCAGGCGCGGACGCGGGCGCCCGCGCCTATGAGCGGACGCTTCTCGACTTCTACGGCGCCGAGCGCCTCGATCCGGCGCGGCCGCTGTTCGATCTCGTTCTGCTCGGCCTCGGCGAGGACGGGCACACCGCCTCGCTGTTTCCCGGCACGCCTGCCGCCGACGAGGCCCGGCGGCTCGTCGTCCCCGTGCCCGAGGCCGGCCTGGAGCCGTTCGTCCCGCGGATCAGCCTGACGCTGCCGGCGCTCGCCTCCTCGCGGCACGTGCTGTTTCTGGTCACCGGCGCCGGCAAGCGGGCGCCCCTCGCCCGGCTCGCCGCGGGCGAGAGCCTGCCTGCCGGCCGTGTGACCAGCACGGGCGCCGTGGCGTGGCTGCTCGACGAGGCCGCGGCCGGCTGACACCCTCGGTGGTTCTCGCCGGCGGCATCGCGGGCTCATCCGCCGCCTTTTCCCGGCAGGAACCGATCCCCGGACAGCTATGGCGTCGGGACGGCCGGACGTTCGCCGACGGCACGCCCGATTCCGTCACGACGGCATCGGCTTCGCCGGGATAGCGGAGGGCGCGCAACGGGATTTCGTCCGATCGCCGCGTGGCGCAATCCCATTGCTCGCTCGGGCGACATCGCGGTTAAGAACGCAACCCCGCGCCGTCAGGCCTGCGGTACGCTTCGCGCAGCCTCGTGAAGGGCGCCGCGTGAAGGGCGCCGAAGGAGACCCGCCGATGCCGCAGACGACCATCTCGACCGAAGTTGAGGCGATGATGGCGAGCCTCGCCCGTTCCGCGGGCCGCTCGCCGGAGGCCTATCTGGCCACGGCCCGGGCCACGCTGGTCCGCATCCTGAACGAGCCGGATCTCCTCGACCCGTCGCGGCTGGTCGGCCGCGGTCCGGGCCTGAGCCGCAATCTGCTGTTCGGCACCAAGGCGATCAGCGTCTGGGCGATGGTGTGGGCGCCGGGCGCGGTGACGCCGGTCCACGACCATCACTGCTCGTGCTGTTTCGGCCTGCTGCGCGGCCGGCTGCGGGAAACGTGGTACCGCCCGATCAGCGAGACCCACGCGGTGGCGACGCAGGACGTCGTCCGCGAGCCCGGCTTCGTCGCCTGCATGATGCCGTCGGGACCGAACCTGCACCGGATCGCCAATGACGGGCCGGACGCGGCCGTCTCGATCCACGTCTACGGCTACGACCACCGGGCGCAGGATTCGTCGATCCACCGGACCTACGCGGTCGCGGCGGGCTGAGTCGCGCCGCGGAGCGACCGCGTCACGTCACGTAGATCGTCGGGACCGCGGTCGTGTACTTCATCTCCTCCATGGCGATGGAGGAGGACAGGTTCGAGAAGTCGAGCTTGGCGATGAGGCGCTGGTAGACCGCGTCGTAGGCCTCGATGTCCGGCACCACGATCCGCAAAAGGTAGTCGATCTCGCCGGTCAGGCGCCACGCCTCGACGATCTCCGGGAAGCCGGCGACGACCCGCCGGAACGCGTCGGACCAGTCGGCGGCGTGACGGGGCGCCTTCACGGCCACGAACACCGTGGTGGGGACGTTGACCTTGCGGCGATCCACCAGGGCGACCCGGCGCCGGATCACGCCGGAGGCCTCCAGCTTCTTCACCCGGCGCCAGCAGGGGGCTGCGCTGATCCCGACCTGCTCGGCGAGTTCGGCCACCGGGAGGGTCGCGTCCTGCTGGAGGAGGTCCAGGATCTTCCGGTCCACCGCGTCCATGCGAACGATGCTCCCGTCGACGGCTCCGGGCCGGATTACAACGCGAAGTGCTTCGAGAGCTTGAGGCCCTGGGCCTGGTAGTTCGACCCCGCCCCCGCCCCGTAGAGCGTCTCCGGGAGGTCGAGCATGCGCTCGTAGACGAGGCGGCCGACGATCTGCCCGTCCTCCAGCAGGAACGGCACGTCGCGGGAGCGGACTTCCAGGACGGCCCGCGCCCCCTCCCCGCCGGCTCCGGCATAGCCGAAGCCCGGATCGAAGAAGCCGGCGTAGTGGACCCGGAACTCGCCCACCAGCGGATCGAACGGCACCATCTCGGCGGCGTGGTCCGGCGGGACCTGGACCGCTTCCTTGGAGGCCAGGATGTAGAATTGCCCGGGATCGAGGATCAGGCTGCCCGATCCGTCGGCCGCCAGGGGCTCCCAGAAATCCGCGGCGCGATGACGGCCGGGGGCGTCCACGTCCACGAGGCCGGTATGGCGCTTCGCCCGATAGCCGACGAGGCCGTCGAAGCCGGATAGGTCCACCGAGACCGCCACACCGCCCTGAAGGGACGGACTGCCCACGTCGACCAGCGCCGAGCGGGCATGGAGCAGGCCGAGCTCGGCCTCGGTCAGCCGTGGCGCCCCGCGGCGGAAGCGGATCTGCGACAGGCGCGAGCCGGTCCGCACGAGGACCGGGAAGGTGCGCGGCGAGATCTCCGCGTAGAGCGGCCCGTCATAGCCGGGCTCCACCTGATCGAAGGCCTCGCCCCGGTCGGTGATGACTCGGGTGAAGACGTCGATGCGCCCGGTCGAACTTTTGGGGTTGGCCGCCGCCGCGAGGTCGCCCGGCAAGGCGAGGCTCTCCTGCAACTCGGCGATGTAGACGCAGCCCGTCTCCAGGACGGCACCCGGTCGCAGGTCGACGGCGTGCAGCGACAGCCGGTCGACGCAGGCCTGGACCGTCCGGCCGGAGCCCGGCAGGAAGCTCGTCCGCACCCGGTAGGCCTTGGCGCCCAGGCGCAGGTCGAGGCTCGCGGGCTGGATCTGGTCGGGCGCGAAGGGCGTCGCGGCGCGGATCCCGCCCGCCCTGGCCAGGGCGGCGATCGCCTGGGCCGGCAGAATGCCGGACCGGCCATCCGCGCCCGAATCGGCGGCTCCCGTGGCTGCGCCCGCGTTCATCGCGCCCATGACTCCTTCGCGCGCCCGGCAGGTCCGCGTCGGAGAGCGTTGTCGGCCGGGACCCGCTAACGCGGGCTTAACCGCTTCCGAGGGCCGCGTCATGTCGGCGCCGCGACCCGGCCGGTCGCGGCGCCCGGCCCGCGGCCGGGATCGGGACGACGCGAGGTAGTCCGCCGCAATTGACGGCGATTCCGCCGCCTACTACGACCGGCCAGGAAGCGCGTTCCTTTCGGCTTCTGCGAATCGCACAGTCCGAAGAAGGGCCAAATAGGGCGATGTACAAGGCCGAGACGCGGGGAATTAGTGTGACCGTGCAATCTCGCTTCGTCGAGGAGGAATCCTCGCCGAATGAGAGCCGTTACTTCTTCGCCTACACGGTCGAGATCGTGAACAACGGCAGCGAGCAGGTTCAGCTGCGCTCGCGGCATTGGCGCATCATCGACGGCCACGGCGCCTGCCAGGAGGTGCGCGGCACCGGCGTGGTCGGGAAGCAGCCCGTGCTGGAGCCGGGCGAGTCCTTCTGCTACACCAGCGGCTGTCCCCTCAACACGCCCGACGGGTTGATGGCCGGCAGCTACACCATGGCGACGGTGGCCGGCGAGAGCTTCGAGGCCGAGATCCCCGCCTTCTCCCTCGACAGCCCGCACGTCCGCCGCAGCCTGCACTGAGGTCCCGGCCCGGGGCCTCGCCCCGGAGGAATCCATGTCCGCGACCGGCGAGCGGCTCAGCCCGCTCGACATGCTCGCCCGCCTCGTGTCCTTCGACACGGAGAGCGACAAGTCCAACCTCCCGCTGATCGAGGCCGTCTGCGATTATCTGGGCGGCTGGAACGTCCCGTATCTGCATCTGCCGAACCCTGGGGGCGACAAGGCGGCCGTCCTCGCCACGATCGGGCCGATGGTCGATGGCGGCGTCGTCCTGTCCGGACATACCGACGTGGTGCCGGTGACGGGGCAGGCCTGGACCAGCGACCCGTTCACGCTGCGCCTTGCCGACGGCCGGGCCTACGGACGGGGCGCGGTCGACATGAAGGGTTTCGACGCGCTGGCCCTGGCCCTGGTGCCCGACATGCTCGCCGCCGGCCTGAAGCGGCCGATCCACATCCTGCTCTCCTACGATGAGGAGACGACCTGTCTCGGATCCATGGACGGGATCGCGCGGTTCGGCGCCGACCTGCCGCGGCCCGCCGCGGTGATCGTCGGCGAGCCCACCGGCATGGAGGTGGCGGACGCCCACAAGAGCATCGTCACCTGCCTCACCACGGTTCACGGCCATGAGGCCCATTCGGCCCGTCCCGCCCTCGGGGCGAACGCCGTCTCGGCCGCCTGCGATCTCGTGGCCGGCCTCAACCGGATCGCCGATCTGATGATCGAGCGCGGCGACCCGTCCGGGCGGTTCGACCCGGCCTCGACCACGGTCCATGTGGGGACGATCCAAGGCGGGACCGCCCGGAACATCCTGGCCAAGGAGTGCCGCTTCCTCTGGGAGTATCGCGGCCTCCCGGATCTCGACCCGGCCGAGATTCCGCGCCTCTTCGCCCAGGAGGTCGATCGGGTCACCCGCGAGCGCCTGAACCGCTACGGCGCGTATGGGCGGATCGAGACCCTCGAGGAGGTGGACATCCCGGGCTTGGCCCCCGAGCCGGGCTCGGAGGCCGAGCGGCTCTGCCTGCGTCTCGCCGGACGCAACCATACGGTCGCCGTCCCCTACGCCACCGAGGCCGGACGGTTCCAGGCGGCGGGCCTCCCGACGGTGGTCTGCGGCCCCGGCGACATCGCCCAGGCGCACCAGCCCGACGAGTTCATCACCCTCGACGCCCTCGGCCAGGGTGAGCGGTTCCTGCGCAACCTGATCGAGGCGTGTGCGTCATGAACGCGATGAGCGGAATCACCATCAAGCTGCGACCGCTGGAGCGGGAGGACCTGCGTTTCGTCCACCAGCTCAACAACAACGACAGCATCATGCGCTACTGGTTCGAGGAGGCCTACGAGTCCTTCGCCGAACTCCAGCAGCTCTACGAGCGCAACATCCACAATCAGACCGAGCGCCGTTTCATCGTCGCCGATCCGAGCGGAGAACCGGCCGGACTGATCGAGCTGGTCGAGATCAACCACCTGCACCGGCGCTGCGAGTTCCAGATCGCGATCCATCCGAGCTTCCAGGGGCGCGGCTACGCGTGGCAGGCAACCCGGATCGCCATGGATTACGCCTTTAGCGTGCTCAACATCCACAAGCTCTACCTGCACGTCGATCGGGACAATGCCCGGGCCGTGCGGATCTACGAGCGCTGCGGCTTCCATCCTGAGGGCGTGCTCAAGGACGAGTTCTTCGTGAACGGGCGCTACCGCGACGCCGTGCGGATGTGCCTGTTCCAGCCCGAATATCTCAGGGCCCGCGGCGGTGGCGGCGACATCGCGGAGCCCGTCCTGAAGGCGTGAGACCGTTCGGCCGGAGGGCCGGGGGCGAGGCAGCCCCTCGCATGAACCGCGACGCCGTCGAACATTGTCGCCGAGGCCATCCCGCACGTCCGGGCTTGCGAGGCCGGACGGCGGATGTTCACCGACCGGCCTCGCTCCGCGTCCTGAGACGGGGCGCGAGGCCGTCGACCGAGACAGAAGGGGGGAGGAGCGCCACGGCTCCTCCCCCTGATCGGTCGCGTCAGTTGCGGCCGGCACCCGCCTGACCGCCCGACCGGCCCGCACCCTGCGCGCCGTCCATGCCGGCCTTGCCGCCGTTCATGCCGCCACGCTCGGCGCCGCCCATCCGGCCGCCTTCGGCGCCGGACTTCATGCCGCCCGCCTGGCCGCCGCGATCCGACGCGTTGCGGATGCCGTCCTGCTGGCCGCCGCGCATGTCGCTGTTGCGCATGCCGTCCGTCTTGCCGCCCGTCTGGCCGTCCATCTTGCCGTCCCGACCGGCGGCCCGATCCATGCCGCGATCCTGGCCGCGGTCGTTGCGGTCCGTCCGGTTGTCGTTGCGACCCTCGGTCCGAGAGACGTCGCGGATGCCGTCCCGGCCGCCGCGGTTGTCGAAGCGCGCGCCGGCCCGCTGCTCGGAGCGGAAGCTCGCGCTGACCGCGCCGCCGCCGCTGAGACGGCGATATTCCGCGGAGCCGTAGCGCACCCGCTGACCGCGGATCGTCACGAAGCGATCCTCCTGGACCGAGACGAGGCGACGGTACTCGGGCGAACCGTAGAGGACGCGCTGGCCGCGGACGACGACGTAGCGCGCGCGGGGTCCGGTCTCGCGGATGCTGACGAGACGACGGTACTCGGGCGAACCGTAGAGGACGCGCTGGCCGCGAATGACGACATAGCGGACGCGCGGGCCACGGTTCTCGGTGACGATCAGGCGCCGATACTCGGGGGAGCCGTACACGACGCGGCGGCCACCGATGAACACGTAGCGCCCCTCACGGCGGAAGCCGCCTTCGAAGCGCTCGGACCGGACATCGGTACGGCTCACATCCGTCCGACCGCGGAAATCAGCACGGTCGCCACGCCGCTCACCATGACGGTCGCCATGTCGATCACCGTGCCGGTCGCCGCGCTCGACGCGGTCGCCGGTGCGATCGCCGCGCTCATTCCGCTCGGCGCGGTCGCCATCCCGACCGCCACGCTCGGCACCGGCCCGATCCTTGTCCTGGGCCATGCGACCCTCGCCGCCGGCCTCACGGCCCTGCGCGGACCGGCCCGTCTCGGCGGCCCCGCGCTCGGAGCCCGCCTGGCGGCCGGCCTTCATGTCGCCTTGCGCGCCACCCTGCGCGCTACCCTGCATCCCGCCGCGCTCGCCGCCGCCGGCCTTCATGCTGGACTCGGCAGCCCCCTGACCGCCACGCCCGCCCATCTCGGCGCCACCCTGCTGGGCATAGGCCGAGGTGCTGATCAGCAGCGCAGCCAAACCAATCGACATCTTCCGCATGGCGAAACCTCCAATGTTGAATCTGCCACGCAACGTCGAAGGTCGCGAAACGGTTCAGACTGGAGGATCCAAAAATTCACGCAACGAATACCGATCTTCGTGCGTTTCGCGCGGAAAAGCTTGGCCATAAGCACGGGTCTGCGGACCCGTGCTTGCGCCGATCGGCGCTCTACTGGGTCGGCTGTCCGGCAACCTCCGCCTCGACCTCCTGGGGATCGAGATCGTAGCGCCGGGAGCAGAACTCGCAGGTGATGACGATGCGTCCGTCATCGGCCACCATGTCGTGGCGCTCCTGCGGGGAGAACGAGCGGATCATGCCCATCACGCGCTCACGCGAGCAGCGGCAGGTCTCCCGGACCGGCTGGCGGTCGAACACCCGCACCCCGCGCTGGTGAAACAGCCTGTAGAGCAGCCGCTCGCTGGAGACATGCGGATCGACGAGTTCGTGATCCTCGATCGTGGCGACCAGCGAGCGGGCCTCGACCCAGGCATCGTCCTCCGGTGCCTCGCCCGAGAGATGCCTGTGCCCCTCCGGGATGTCGCCCGGCGGCAGATCGGCGAGGCGCGCCCGGTCCACCGACTGAGGCAGGAACTGCACGAGCAGCCCGCCGGCCCGCCAGCGTCCGGCCCCCTCCTCCACGGCCTCGGCCACGGCGAGGCGCACCTGTGTGGGGATCTGTTCCGACTGCCGGAAGTACTGATACGCGGCCTCCTCCAGGCTCTGGCCCTCAAGGGCCACGACGCCCTGGTAGCGGCTGGCGGCCGTGCCCTGGTCGATGGTCATGGCCAGATGGCCGGTGCCGATCAGGTCGGAATCCGCGAGCGGGCCGGTGCCGAGGGCGGCCACGCGTGCCGGGTCGAACCGCGCGGTGGCGCGCAGCCGGTCCGGGGCCTCGAAATCGACCACGATCATCGCGACCGGACCGTCGGTCTTGGTCTGGAGCTGGAACCGGCCCTCGAACTTGAGGGAGGAGCCGAGCAGCACCGTCAGCGCCGCCGCCTCGCCGAGGAGGCGTGCCACCGGGTCCGGATAGCCGTGGCGGCGCAGGATCGTATCCACGGCGGGACCGAGCCGCACGACGCGTCCGCGCACGTCCAGCGCCTCGACGGCGAAGGGCAGCACGGCATCGTCCGCCCCTGCCTGGCCGTTGCCGGCATTCTCGGGCTGCGACGGGGAATGAGACGGGGAATGCGACTGGGTTCCTGAGGTCATGCCCTCTCCGATCGATGCGTCCGGCATGTCGTGCCGGCGAGGCGTGGATCCGTCCTCCCGGCGGACCGGGCGGCGTGAGGCGATGACCTTGGCGGAGCGATCGGATCCCTCACCCCGACCGGCCCGGAGTCGGAGCCGCCGCGCTGCGCGCGCCGTCCGTCGCCGGGATGCCGCCTGACGGCAGCCATGATGGGGAGGCGGACGGCACCGGCCGACCGCTCACGCCCATATGGTGCACCGACCCCGCCAGCGCGAGGCCGGTGACATCGACCGGATCAGAGCCCGTTCGCGCCCAGGCACCAGGCTAGGATGCCCTTCTGCGCGTGCAGGCGATTCTCGGCCTCGTCGAACACCACGGAGCGCGGGCCGTCCATCACGTCGGCCGTCACCTCCTCGCCGCGATGGGCCGGGAGACAGTGCATGAAGATCGCGTCCGGATTCGCCGCCGCCATCAGCTTGGCGTTGACCTGATAGGGGCTGAGCAGGTTGTGCCGGTGGGCCTCGTCGTCGTCGCCCATCGACACCCAGCAATCGGTGACCACGGCATCGACGCCCTCCACCGCCGCGAAGGCGTCGGTGGTGACGTGGATGTCGGCGCCCTCCTGCTGCGCCCAGGCGAGGAGCGCGGGGGGCGGGGCCAGCTCGGGCGGGCTCGCGATGTTGAGCGTGAAGTCGAACCGCGCGGCCGCATGGACCCAGCTCGCCAGCACATTGTTGGCATCGCCGGACCAGGCCACTTTGCGGCCCTTGATCGGCCCGCAATGCTCCTCGAAGGTCAGCACGTCGGCCATGATCTGGCAGGGATGCGAGACCTTGGTCAGGGCGTTGATCACCGGGACGGTGGCGTACTCGGCCAGTTCCAGCATCTGACCGTGGTCGAGGATGCGGATCATGATCGCGTCGACGAAGCGGGACAGCACCTGCGCGGTGTCGCCGATGGTCTCGCCGCGCCCGAGCTGCATCTCCGAGCCGGTGAGCATCAGGGTCTCGCCGCCGAGTTCGCGCATGGCGACGTCGAAGGACACGCGGGTGCGGGTCGAGGGCCGGTCGAACACCATCGCCAGGGTCTTGCCCGTGAGGGGGCGCTCCGCGGCCAGTTCGCCCTTCCGACGGCGCCCCTTGATGGCGGCGCTGGCATCGAGGACCCGGCGCAGCTCTGCTCCGGAAAAGTCCTTCAGATCGAGGAAATGACGAGGGCCGGCACCGTTCAGGTGCCTGGCCGGGGCCTGTGCCCGGCCGTCAATCTGGGCTTTCATCGCGTCACAATAACTAGAGTCTGCTCAACGATCACCTGATCATGAACCGCACTCTACCTCCTGGCAGGGGCATCTCCGTCAGGCGCGGCGGGATCGACCGCGCCCGGAAATGCTTCGGGCCGCCCCCCGGCATCCGGAGGGCGGTGTTCTGAAACTCTCGGATCGGTCCTACTCGGCCGCGCCGCGCACGGCCTCGAAGCTGGACGCCGCCGCGTCCAGGCGCCGGACCGCCTCGTCGATCTCGGTCTCGCCGATGGTCAGCGGCGGCAGCAGGCGGACGATGTTGTCGCCCGCCGGGATCACCAGCAGGTGCGCGTCCCGCGCGGCGGCGGCGAAATCCGTGTTCGGCACGCCGAGCTTGAGGCCGAGCATCAGCCCCTCGCCGCGGATCTCCTCGATGACGTGCGGATGGCGATCGCGCAAAGCCGCGAGCTTCTGCTTGAGCAGCAGGCCGGAGCGGGCGACGCGATCGAGGAAGCCCTCCTCCAGCACGACGTCCAGCACGGCGTTGCCCACCGCCATGGCGAGGGGGTTGCCGCCGAAGGTGGTGCCGTGCGTGCCGGCGGTCATGCCGCGGGCCGCCTCGCGGGTGGCGAGGCAGGCGCCGAGGGGAAAGCCGCCGCCGATGCCCTTGGCCGCGCTCATGATGTCCGGCGTGATGCCGGACCATTCATGGGCGAACAGCCGGCCGGTGCGGCCGACGCCGGTCTGGACCTCGTCCATGATCAGAAGCAGGCCCTTCGCGTCGCAGATCTCGCGCAGCCGGCGCAGGTCCGCGTGGGGAATCACCCGCACGCCGCCCTCGCCCTGGATCGGCTCGATCATCAGTGCCGCCGTCTCCGGCCCGATCACCGCCTCCAGCGCCGCCCAGTCGCCGGCCGGGACCTGATCGAACCCCTCGACCTTCGGCCCGAACCCCTCGATGTACTTCTGCTGTCCGCCGGCCGCGAGCGTCGCCAGGGTCCGCCCGTGGAAGGCGCCCGCGAAGGTGACGATCCGGTACCGCTCCGGATGGCCGTCGGCCGCGTGGTACTTGCGGGCGATCTTGATCGCCGCCTCGTTGGCTTCCGCGCCCGAGTTGCAGAAGAACACCACGTCCGCGAAGGTCGCATCGACGAGCCGCTGCCCGAGGCGTTCGCCGCCGGGGATCTGGAACAGGTTCGAGGTGTGCCAGATCTTGCCCGCCTGCTCGGTGAGCGCGCCGACGAGATGCGGATGGGCGTGGCCGAGGCCGTTCACCGCGATGCCGGCGCCGAAATCGAGGTATCGCTCGCCGCCCTCCGTCACGAGCCAGGCGCCCTCGCCGCGCTCGAAGGCGAGCGGCGCGCGGACGTAGGTCGGCAGAAGGGCTGACGTCACGGGTCCCATCTCCGTTTCATGCAGGATCCGGGAGCCAGCGTTGAGCCGGCTCCAAATGAAAGTGCCGCCTCAGTCCTGGGCGGCACGCGCGCGATTACTATGAAAGAGCCGGCTCCTGTCAACGTTTCAATGTCAGGTGGGCCCGCCGGGCAGGCCTGCACGGAGCACGGACAGAGCTGATCTCTGGGACAAATCCGCGGCTTTGCCGTGCGCCGTCGGCGAATCGCGAGCCCGCGAAACGGAGGCTGGACGGCCGCCGCCGCGGCCGGTCATCGAGGCCGCGATCCGAGCCTTCGCGGCGCGCGGCCCTTGCGCCGCGGGGCGCGGCCGTGCTCCTGCTCCCGCGGATTCGCAGGAACCAGGGAGAACCCGATGAGCTCGATCAAGGAACGCCTGGCGGCGCTGGGCCTGACCCTGCCCAAGGCGGCCGCGCCCGTCGCCAACTACGTGCCGTTCGTGCGCACCGGCAACCTCGTGGTGATCTCCGGCCAGGTCTGCTTCGGCGCGGACGGCGCCATCGCGGCCGAGCACAAGGGCAAGGTCGGCGGCGGGGTCTCGGCGGAGGCCGGCAAGGCGGCTGCCCGTCTGTGCGCTCTCAACGTCCTCGCCCAGCTCGAGGCCGCGGTCGGCGACCTCGACCGCGCGGTGGTGCAATGCGTGCGGCTCGGCGGCTTCATCAACGCGGCGCCGGGCTTCTCGGCGGTGGCCGGGGTGATGAACGGCGCCTCCGACCTGATGGTCGAGCTGCTCGGCGACCGCGGGCGCCACGCCCGCTCCACCGTCGGCGTCGCGGAACTGCCCCTCGACGCCGCCGTCGAGGTCGAGGCGATGTTCGAGGTCCGCTGACGGTGGGCGCCCCCGACTGGCTCACCGCGCGGCCGATCGCCCATCGCGGCCTGCACGACCGGGCGGCGGGCCGGCCGGAGAACACGCTGGCGGCGGCCCGGGCGGCGGTCGCGGGCGGCTTCGCCATCGAGTGCGACGTCCAGTTGAGTGCCGACGGCGAGGCGATGGTGTTCCACGACGCCGCCCTCGGCCGCCTCACGACAACGCGCGAGGCGGTGGCCGAACGGTCGGCCGCCGAACTCGGGACGCTCAAAGTCGCCGGGTCCGCGGAGACGATCCCGACGCTGCCGGCCTTCCTGGCGGCGGTGGCCGGGGTCGTGCCGGTGGTGATCGAGGTGAAGTCCCGCTACGACGGCGACCTGCGGCTCGCGACCCGCACCGCCGAGGTCGCCGCGGCCTATGCCGGGCCGGTGGCGCTGAAATCCTTCGACCCGCAGGTGGTCGCGGCCCTGCGCGATCTCTGCCCTGCCACGATCCCGCGGGGCATCGTGGCGGAGACGACGCAGGACGATCCCGTCTACGCGGCGCTGACGCCCTCGCTCCGCCGGTCGCTCTCCGACCTGCTGCACTTCGCCGAGACCCGGCCCGACTTCCTGTCCTGGCGGGTGGACGACCTGCCCTGCGCGCCGACCTATCTCTGCCGGCTGCTCGGACGGGTCCCGGTGATGACCTGGACGGTCCGGACCGAGGAGCAGCGCGCCCGGGCCGCCGCACACGCGGACCAGATGGTGTTCGAGGGATTCGTCCCGTAAATTTTCCTAAGGCCCGTCCGATTCGTCACGACGAAGACCGCCATGACCGTTTCGAGTGAATCGCGCACACGGTTCGTGCGGCTCTGCGGCGGGCTCGCCCTCGCCGCGACCCTGCTCTCCCCGGTGCCCGCCGCTGCGGCCGACCCGTGCGAGGGCACGACCCAGGCGGATCTCAACGCCTGCGCGGGTGCCGATTACCGGACCGCCGATACGGCGTTGAACGCCGTCTATGGGCAGTTGATGAAGAAGGTCGGTCCGAAGACGAAGGACGCCCTGCGGGGCGCCCAGAAGGCCTGGCTGTCGTACCGGGACGCGACCTGCTTCCTCGAGACCATGGGTTTCGACGGGGGCTCGGCCTACGCGATGGAATACAACGGCTGCCTGAAGGGCCTGACCGACGCGCGGACCAAGATCCTGAAGGGATATCTCGACTGCAAGCCGGAGGACGTGTCCTGCGTGGGCCGGCTCGGGGAGTGAGCGCGGGCCGCGACGGCGGCGTCCCGTTCGGGTCTCAGGCCCGTTTCCGCGCCGTCGCGCACGCCGTCGAGCAAGCCGTCGAGGAAGCGCGCGACGGCGGGTCCGGCGCGCGCAGCGGGTGACGGCGGCGGCCATCTGACAAGGCAGCCATGGCTGCCGTGCGCATCCGCCCGCTTGCTCCCTGCGGGGCACAGGCTAGATTCCGGCCCATGAAGCAAGCACCCGGGCCGACGCCGGAGACCGCCGCACTCACCGTGCGGGCGCTTCCCGGATTGAAGGAGATCGGCGCCGCGGATTGGGATGCCTGCGCCTTCTCGGCCGAGACGCTGGCGGCGGGCGACGAGACCCACAATCCCTTCCTGTCGCACGCCTTCCTGTCGGCGCTGGAGGATTCGGGCTGCGTCTCCCGCAGGACCGGCTGGCTGCCGCTCCACATCTCGGTCGAGCGCGACGGCGAGCGCCTCGGCGTGGCGCCCTGCTACCTGAAATCCCACAGCCAGGGCGAGTACGTGTTCGATCACGGCTGGGCCGACGCCTATGAGCGGGCCGGCGGCGCCTACTACCCGAAGCTGCAAGTCAGCGTGCCGTTCACGCCGGTGACCGGCCCCCGCTTCCTGATCGCGCCGGGCGCCGATCCCGACGAGGCCACCGCCGGCCTCGTCGCGGGCCTGCGGGCGCTGCGGAGCGAGACCAAGGCCTCCTCGATCCACGTCACCTTCATGCGCGAGGCCGAGTGGGAGCGGGCCGGCGCCGCCGGCTTCCTGCAGCGCACCGACCAGCAGTTCCACTGGCAGAACGACGGCTACGCCACCTTCGACGACTTCCTGGCCGCCCTCGCCTCGCGCAAGCGCAAGACCATCCGCAAGGAGCGCCGCGACGCCCTCGCGCCCGGGATCACCGTGGAGCACCTCACCGGCGCGGACATCACCGAGGCCCATTTGGACGCGTTCTACGCCTTCTACATGGACACGGGCTCCCGGAAATGGGGACGGCCCTACCTCAACCGCCGCTTCTTCTCGCTCCTGTCCGAGCGCATGGCCGACCGGGTGCTCCTCGTGATGGCCAAGCGCGCGGGCACCTACATCGCCGGGGCCATCAACCTCATCGGCGACACGGCGCTCTACGGGCGCAACTGGGGCTGCATCGAGGACCACCCCTTCCTGCACTTCGAGATCTGCTACTATCAGGCGATCGACTTCGCGATTGCCCGAGGCCTGAAGCGGGTCGAGGCGGGCGCCCAGGGCGAGCACAAGCTCGCCCGCGGCTACCGGCCGGTCCTGATGCATTCGGCCCACGACATCGCCGACCCGGCCCTGCGCCGCGCGGTGGCCGATTACTTGCAGCGGGAGCGCGCCCACGTCGCCGAGGCGGTGGACGTCCTCGACACGTTGACGCCGTTCCGGCGCACGGACGAGGGCGGTGCCTGCGACGGCGCTGCGCCTTCCGAAACCTCGCCCTCCAAGACGTCAGCCCCCGAGAGTCCGTAAGACATGAGCCCGATCGACCGCATCCAGACCTATGCCGACGAGCTGACGGCCCTGCGCCGCGACCTGCACGCCCATCCGGAGCTCGGCTTCGAGGAGGTGCGCACCGCCGGCATCGTCGCCGACCTCCTCGAGACCTTCGGCTGCGAGGTGCATCGCGGCGTTGGCGGCACCGGCGTGGTGGGACTGCTCAAGGGCCGCACCGACAACGGCCGCCGGATCGGCCTGCGCGCCGACATGGACGCCCTGCCCATCGAGGAGGAGACCAACCTCCCCTATCGCTCGACCTATGCCGGCAAGATGCACGCCTGCGGCCATGACGGCCACACCACGATGCTGCTGGGCGCGGCGCGCTACCTCGCCGAGACCCGCGACTTCGACGGCACCGCGGTGTTCGTGTTCCAACCGGCCGAGGAGGGCCGCGGCGGCGCGCGGGCCATGCTGAAGGACGGGCTGTTCGAGCGCTTCCCCTGCGACGAAATCTACGGCCTGCACAACCAGCCGGGCGGCGGCCACGGCATGATCAAGCTGCGGCCGGGGCCGATCATGGCGGCGGCGGACTTCTTCGACATCCACATCCGCGGCAAGGGCATCCACGCGGCCCAGCCGCACCGGGGCGTCGATCCGATCATCATCGCCACCGGCCTCGCCCAGGCCTTGCAGTCGATCGTGTCGCGCAACGCCGATCCGCTGAAATCCATCGTGCTGTCGATCACCCGGATCGAGGCGGGCTCCGCCTACAACGTCATCCCGGAGACGGCCCATCTCGCCGGCACGATCCGCACCTTCGACAAGGAGATCCGGGCCCTCGCCGGCGCCCGCATGCGCGAGCTGGCGGCGGGCTTCGGCGCGGCCTACGGCGCCGAGGTCACGGTCGACCTGCAGGACGTGTTCTCCGTGTTGGAGAACGCCCCCGAGCAGGCGGCCGCCGCCACGGAGGTCGCCACCGAGCTGCTGGGCGCCGACAAGGTCGAGGCGAACGTCGTGCCGAAGATGGGCAGCGAGGACTTCGCCGACATGACCATGGCGGTGCCCGGCGCCTATGTCTGGCTCGGCGCCAATCCGGGTCCCGGCCTGCACAATGCCGGCTACAACTTCGACGACTCGATCATCCCGATCGGCAGCGCCTTCCTCGCCCGGATGGTGGAGCGGCGCACCGCCGCCTGACGCCCGGCGGTCCCCGCCGTCCGGAGCTGTCCGGATGTCGGGCGATGATGGGTCTGGGCGCAGGCGACCGTCGACAGACCGACCGATCGGTGCGATTCTTGACGCAACCAGCCCGCGAACCAACACGGGCCGTGATGGGAGGGCGGCATGTCACCGGAGATACGGGAATCCCGCGCGGCGCTGATCCTGCTCGCTGCCTCGGTGGGAGCGGTTCTGATTTTCGGCGCGTTCACGCTGGTCACGCAACTCGGTTGACGTGCTGCCGGAATTGCAACTTGGGCGGGTCGTTAGGCGAACGCAACGAAGTGGACCCGCTGCCGGAAAAAGAGAATCGTGATGGAGGCTCAGTCGCGTACCGGGATAGATGCCTGGCTACGGGTTGAGTTAACTGCTCATTAATTCTATCAAAGGTTGTATGTCTCCGGCGAATGCGTGCATGCGGCACGCCGGAATCGGAGATCGCCCATGATTGCCGACGCGATCCAAGATCCCCGTCCTCGGCCCGTCGATCTCGCGGCCGCGCTGAACGCGTCCGGGATCATCGGTGCGTGGTCCTGGTCGCCGCGGGACGAGCGGTGCATCCTCGATGCCGGCGCCGCCGACGTTCTGGCCGGGGATTCCGGGCTCGCCGGACGTCCGCTCCCGCTCTCGGTCGCCAAGGCCTGCGTTCATCCCGAGGACCGGCCGGCCGTGGTGCGGCAGTTCAAGGCGGTGCGCGCGCGCGGCGGCCTGTTCGTGGCCGAGTACCGGACGCTGTCGCCCTCCGGCCGTGTCCGCCGGATCCTCGATCGCGGTCGCATTCCGGCGGGCGCGTCGAGCCGGCGCCTCGGACACGGCATCATCATCGACGTGACCGATGCGTCGCCGCCCGCGGCTGCGGCGGCGGAGCCCGCGGACGCGCTCACGCAGGCGGTGGATCGGGCCCTCGAATGCCGCGACGCCCTGGAAGGGGTGGCGGATACCGAGCTTCAGCTCCTCGTCGACATGCTGCTGCTGCACCTGGGCCGACACATCGCCAAGGCTTCCACGACCGGTGCGCGCGGTCGCGGCCACTGAGCCGGGCCGGCCCGGCTCACTGCACCAGAACGGCCTGGCTGCAGAGGGTGCCGTCGACATCGAGATCGGCGTAGCCGAGGCGCAGTCCGAGGCTGCGCAGCACGTTGTCGAGCACGAGGTCGATCGCGGGCGCCACGGCGCCCAGGGTCGTCGTCAGGGCCGACTGGAGCAGCGGAGCCACGCCGATCCCGTTGATGTTCAGCGTGAGGTTGCGCAGCAGGCTGCCGGTCAGCGACTGGGTCAGGTTGCCCGACGCGACCGAGCGCACGGTGTGGTTGGCGATGTCCGCGTCCGAGAAGGTCAGGGTCTGCGCGCCCGTACCCAGTGTCACCAGCGCGCGGCCGGAGACGGTGATCAGCGGCAGGGCGATCAGGGGGGCCGGTTGCGAGAGGTCCGGACCTGTGCTGCCGCCGTTGATCGCCGTGCGCGGCACGCCGGCGATCGCGAGGGTCGCCAGCCCGGTCTGCGCGTCGAGGGTGACCTGACGTCCGCTGGGCCCCGCGCAGGTGAGCGACCGCAGGGTCGCCTGGGCGGGCGCCACCTCGGCGTAGACCGGCAGGGTGAGGCTCCCGAGTCCGAGGGGCGCCGTGACCGTGGCCTCGATCAGCAGCCGGGTCTGCGCGGTCTGCACGGTGGCGTTCGGGCTGCCCGGGCGGACCCAGCCCGAGCTGCGCTTGCGCTCGCCGATCGCCAGGGTCAGGCGGGTCGCGAGCAGGCCCGGAATGGTCGCCCCGAGATCGACCGCCACCTGGTTCTGGCCGTTCGCCAGCGCGGCCGCGGCACCCAGAAGGTTCAGCACGTTGAGGGAGGGGCCGGCGAAGCCCCGGGGCGGCGCCAGCGCCGCGGCATCGCCCAGCCCGTCCACCTGGCCGATCGCGATGAGGTTGCCGGCATTCGGCAGGGCGTTGAGGATTCCCGAGAGGGCCGAGACGACGCTGCCATTGTCTTGCGCGGCGACCCGGAGCGCCATCAACATCTGCCCGACGCTGGCCTGCGCCTGGACGATGTCGGTGTAGTTCGCCGCCTGCATGTTGAGGCTCGCCCCGAGCGCGTCGAGCACCCGCAGGCCGTCCACGCGGGCGCTCGCCAGGGCGTCGTAGTCGCTGACGCTGAGCGACAGCTTGGCGCCCAGAAGCGCGCCGAGCAGGGCGTTGGCGATGCCGCCCTGGAGTTGCAGGGTGCCGGAACCGATCGTGAAGGCGGCGAACTGCGCGCTCGCCGCGGTGCCCGTGACCCGCAGCGGCACCGCGGCCGGAAGGCCGATCGCCCGGCCGAAGGTCACAGGGACCGAAGTCGAGAGACCGACCCGCACGGCGTTGGCCGGGCTGCCGCCGGCCTTGAACCGGCTGCCGGGCGCGGTTCCCGGCGCGCTGGCGTCGTAGCTGCCCGGGCTGACCGTGGCGGTCGCCGTGGCGTAGCCGTTGTCGCCGAGGGAGCGCCGCGCCGCCGTGTCCGCCTGGGTCGGATCGACGGCCGCCAGCATGGCGGCGATGTCCACCGCCCCCTGTGCCTTGCGCCGCGCCTGGAAGACCATGCCGAGGTCGATCCCGACCGCGCCCGCTCCCATCAGCATCGCGCTGCCGAGGGCGACCAGGATCGCGACGTTGCCGCCCCGGGCCGCCCGGAAGCGCCGTGCCCGGCCTGCGCGCGGCGCGGTCACAGGCCGCCCTTTCGAACGCTGACGGTGCTGCGCAGCACGCTCGGCAGCATCGGCAGCAGGCGGGAAAAGACGTTGATGCCCAGCGTCGTGGCGTCGAGGGTGACGGTGACCGTGTACACCGTGGCGTCGCTGGGATCCGGCCCGACCTGCACGACGATGCTGCCCGGCCGGAACATCGCGCCGGCGTTCAGGCTCTGGTTCACCATTTTCTGGGCGAGGCTGGCGCGCTCGGAATCGGTGACGCCCGCCACGGAGGCGCGTGCCGCCTCCGCGGCGATCTGGCGGAGGTTGTGGGCCGCGCCGAGACAGATCCCGAACACCGCGATCCCGGCGAACAGCAGGAGCAGCATGGGCGCCACGAGGGCGAACTCCACCGCAGAGCTGCCCCGCCGGCAGGTCCACCCCTTCGGCGCGCCACGCCGGCGCAAGCGCCGCAAGTCCATCGCATCGCCCTCCACGGGTCGCGCAGCCCGATGACTGCACGACCTATGGTGGCGCCGATCTTCTAACCAATGGTTGTTTTAATCGTCGATTATGCAACCTTTGGGCGAAAACAGCCGCTCCGGTGCGGCGCCGGCAGGGGGGACCGCGCTGCGCCACCGCGTGCGGCGCCGATGCCGTCGCGCCGGGGCGGCCTCAGATGGCCGTCGGCGGCCGCAGCAGACCGATGCCGGCGGGATCGAAGGCGGCGCTCTTGATAATGGCATGAACGTCGCGCCCCGGCACCAGCCCGAGTTCGCGGACGGCAGCGGCGGTGACGCGCGCCACGAGGCGCGCGCCGTTGCAATCGATCTCCACCGCCGTCTCGGCTCCCGCCGGGGCGAGCCCGCAGATCTGGCCCGCCAGCACGTTGCGGGCGCTGAGCCCGCGAGGGCGCTCTGTGGCGACGAGCACGTCGCGGGCGGGAATCCGGACGCGCAGCCGCGTTCCGGGCGGGCGCGACAGCCCCGGCACCAGCAGGCGCCCGGCGGCGCCCGTCAGACGCGTGAGCCCGGTGGCGTCATCGACGGCCTCGACGACCATGTCGAGCAGCGCGCCGGCTTCGGCCTCGTGGATCGGGACGAGATCGGCCCGGCGCAGGATCGTTTCCGCGGGGCCGGCGGCGGCCACGCGCCCGGATTCCAGCACGATCACCGTGGTGGCGAGCCTTGCCACCTCGGACACCGCGTGGCTGACATAGATGATCGGGATGCCGGCTTCGTCGCGCAGGCGCTCGATGTAGGGGAGGATCTCGGCCTTGCGGGCCTCGTCCAGGGCCGCGAGGGGCTCGTCCATCAGCAGGAGGCGCGGTCTGGCCAGGAGGGCCCGGCCGATCGCCACCCGCTGGCGCTCACCCCCCGAGAGCCCAGCAGGCCGCCGGTCGAGGAGATGGTCGATCCCGAGCATGCCCGTCACCGCCGCGAAGGTCACCGGGTCGGCACGATGCCGCGCGAAGACGCGGCCGTAGCCGAGGTTGGTCCGGACGCTGAGATGCGGGAACAGCCGCGCATCCTGGAACACCACGCCGACCTGTCGCCGATGCGGCGGAAGGATCAGTCCCGCCGCGGTATCGACCCATGGGGCCCCCCCGACCGTGATCCGGCCCCGATCCGGGCGGGCGAGGCCGGCGATCAGGTCGATCAACGTGGTCTTCCCCGAGCCCGAGCGCCCGAACAGGGCGGTGAGCCCCGGCCCGGCCTCGAAGGCGGCCTCGAGCGCGAAGGCGCCTCGCCGGATCTGGACGTCGACCTGGATGCTCACGCGGCGGGACTCGGGTAACAGGGGCCGCGGCGCGTTCCGGCGCCGGCCCGGACTCGCCCGCGATGATTACGGTCCATCACCTCGAGAACAGCCGGTCGCAGCGCGTGCTCTGGCTGCTGGAGGAACTCGGCCTGCCCTATCGCGTGACGCGCTATGCCCGCGATCCCCGGACCCTGCGCGCGCCCCCCGAGCTCGTGGCCGTGCACCCGCTCGGCAAGGCGCCGGTGATCACCGACGGCGAGACGGTGGTCGCCGAGACCGGCGCCATCGTCGCCTATCTCACGGAGCTGGCCGGCGCGAGGCTCGTGCCCGAACCGGGGACTGAGGCGCGGCGGCGCTACGTCTACTGGTCGCATTACGCCGAAGGGTCGGCGATGCCGCCGCTGCTGCTGAAGCTGGTCTTCGGTCGGCTGGCGCCGAGCAGCCCTTGGCTGCTGCGGCCCCTCGTGCGCCGGATCGCCGACACGGTGCTGCGGGGCTTCGTCGATCCGGATCTGCGCCGGCATGCGGCCTTCTGGGAGGCGGAGCTCGCGGACCGGCCGTATTTCTGCGGCACCGATTTCTCCGCGGCCGACATCCTGATGAGCTTCCCGCTGGAGGCTTTCGCGGCGCGCGGCACGGGAACGGGCCCGCAGGTCACGGATTGGCTCGCACGCATCCATACCCGCCCGGCCTATCAGAGGGCGCTGCAGCAGGGCGGCCCCTACGCCTATGCCTGAGCGGGTCTCCCCCTTGGCGGCGGCGGCCATTCAGCCCGCCCCCAGCCGTCGACCCGCCCGCGTGGCGAGGACTTCCGAGATCAGAAGGGCCGAGACCGACAGCGCGATCGAGATCAGGGTGAGGCGCAGGGCAGGCCCCTCCCCGCCGGGCACCTGCGTCAGCGTGTAGATCGCCGACGGCAGCGTCTGGGTCTCGCCGGGGATGTTCGACACGAACGTGATGGTCGCGCCGAACTCGCCCATCGCCTTGGCGAAGGCCAGCACGGCCCCCGCGAGGCAGCCGGGCAGGCTGAGCGGCAGCGTGATGGTCAGGAACACCGCGAAGGGATTCGCCCCCAGCGTCCCGGCCGCCTGCTCCAGCCGCCGGTCGACCGCCTCGATCGACAGCCGCATCGCCCGCACCATGAGCGGGAACCCCATCACCGCGCAGGCGAGCGCCGCTCCGGTCCAGCGGAAGGAGAGCACCACGCCGATCTCGGCGAGGGGGGCGCCGAGCAGACCGCGCCGGCCGAAGGCCAGCAGCAGCAGGTAGCCGGTGACCACCGGGGGGAGGATCAGCGGCAGGTGGACCAGCCCGTCGAGCAGGGCGCGGCCGGGAAAGCGGCGCCGCGCCAGCAGCCACGCCACGGCGAGGCCGGGCACGAGGCTCGCAAGCGTCGCCACCGTCGCCACCCGAAGGCTCAGGCCGACGGCGGTCCACTCCTCCGGGGTCAGACCGAACACGGGGCCGGCGCGCCGCTACTGGCTGGCGCCGGGCTGCGCAACCACCGTGAAGCCCTGGCGCTCGAAGAAGCCCCGGGCCTCCGGGCCGCGCAGGTAGCCGAGCAGGGCTCCGGCATCCGGGTTGCGCGAAACCTTGGTCACGGCCGCCGGATAGATGATCGGCGGGTGGCTGTCGGCCGGGAAGGTCGCCAGCACGTGGACGCTCGGGTCCGCGGCGGCGTCGGTGGCATAGACGATGCCGAGGGGCGCCTCGCCCCGCGCGACGAGCAGCAGGGCGGCGCGCACGTTCTCCGCCTGCGCCACCTGCCCCTTCACGGCGTCCCAGGCGCCGAGCTTCTCCAGGGCCGCCTTCCCGTACTTGCCGGCCGGGACGGCGTCGATCGTCGCCATGGCCAGCCGGCCGCCGCCGAGAATCCGCGTCAGCGTGGTGCCGAGGTCCGGCGCCAGGGCGATCTGCGGGTCCGCGGCGCCGTTCTTCGGACCCGGCGCGATCAGCACCAGGGCATTGCGCAGGAAATCGATCCGCGAGCCGGTCTTCAGGAGCCCGGCCCGGTCCACGTAGTCCATCCAGGCGAGGTCGGCCGAGATGAACAGGTCCGCCGGCGCCCCCGCCTCGATCTGCTTGGCGAGGGCGTTCGAGCCCGCATAGGAGACCCGCGCGGTCTTGCCCGTCGCCCTGGTCCAGGCGGCTGAAGCGTCGTCGAGGGCGTTCTTGAGGCTGGCGGCCGCGAACACCACGACGGGCTCCTCCGCCCGCGCCGCCCGATCCCCGGGGGCGAGCGCCAGCGTTGCGAGGGCCAGCGTGGCCAGGATCCGTCGGGTCAGGCGCATGGATGGGGTCTCCCCGGTCGCGACCCGCTATATCCGGCGGGGAACGACGGGGATCATAGGGACGCCGCGGCCGCCGGCCAAGGCCGGCGGTCGCGCCGGGAAGGACGCCCTCGTCGGATCACCCCAGATTGGCGTCGCGGCGATCCTTGGGCTCGGCCTCGGCGCGGTGCAGGCGGCTCAGCAGAACCAGGAGGTGGCCCGGGAGGGGCCCGTCCGGTGCGGGGCCCCCGAAGATCCGCTCACGCGGTCGGGACTGCACGGCCGTGCCGGTGACGACCACGGGCCCACGGGGGCCGGAACGCCGGGACTTGGTCACGCTGTACGCACCCTGCTCAATCGTGATTCACGTAAAAAGCCGGCAAAAACGCCGCCCGAAGCGGCTGGTTCCACGGCCCCGGTGGATCATGTGATTAACGCGCGACCATCGTGCCGCATTCCTGGGCAGTCGCGCGCACGAATCGAAAGGCGGGGCTCACCAGGTCCGGATGTCGCGGCCTTCCACCGGCTGACTCTCCGGCGCGCCGCTCATGCCGTCCGCAACCAGCAGCGCCCACAGCGTGGCCGCGGCCGTGGTCACAACCGCGAAGGCGACGCTGATAAGGAGAGGCGATGTCATGGCAGCACGATCGTCTGTCAAAACCGGCGCGCCGCTCCACGAAGTGCGGCGCGCCTGAGTCGAGGGTCTGGCCTTGGGGAAGCCGAGATTGTTTAAGCACGCGCGATGCCCCTGGAAACTGATTTAGATCGCTGAGATCACAAGTATTGACCCTTGTGTCTGTCCGGCAACAAAGGGCGGGACCGCGCGTCGGCCGCGCGTCGGCCGCGTCGGCCGCGTCGGCCGCGTCTCCCGGGCCTCCCTGCGCCGGCGGGGACCGTATTTTTTCGCGTTAGCCCCTGGGCTGCGGCGCGCCCCGGCGTTACAGCCCGGCATCATGCTCGAAGGCCTGCCGCCCCACCGCCCGTCTCACGTCCTGCGCCTGCTGACCGATGAACGGTCGGCCCGGGCGATGACCGACCTCCTGGGTGAGATGTTCGATCCCATGGACACGGCCGTCGCCGCCTTCGAGGACGAGGACGGCCGCACGTGGCGCCTCGAAGCCTATTTCGCCGACGCGCCCGACGAGGATTACGTCCGGGACCTGATCCGGCCCGTCATCGGCGATGCGGCGGATGCGGCCGAGTTTCGCACCATCGAGCAGCAGGATTGGGTGCGCGCGTCGCTCGAGGGGCTGAAGCCGGTCCGGGCGGGACGCTTCCTCGTCCACGGCTCGCATGACCGCGACGCCGTGCGGGGCAACGATCTGCCCATCGAGATCGAGGCGGCCCTCGCCTTCGGTACCGGCCACCATGGGACTACCCTGGGCTGTCTGCGCGCGCTGGTCTCGGAGCTGAAGCGCCGGCGCCCGGCCCATGTCCTCGATGTCGGTACGGGAACCGGGATCCTCGCCTTCGCGGCCGCCAAGGCCCTGCGGCAACCCGTCGTGGCCGGCGACCTCGACGCGGAGGCCGTGCGCACGGCCCGCGAGAACGCCCGGGCCAACGGGCTCGGGCCCTATCTCAAGCTCTACGAGGGGCCGGGGGTGCGCCACCGCCTCGCCGACCGGCCGCGCCATTTCGATCTCGTCTTCGCCAACATCCTGGCCCGGCCCCTGCGGCTCCTCGCGCCGACGCTGACGCGCGTGGTCGCCTCCGAGGGCGTTCTGGTCCTGTCCGGCCTGATCGCGCGCGACGTGCCCGGCGTCCTCTCGGCCTACCGCCTCCAGGGCTTCTCCCTCGTCCGCCGCGGCATGATCGAGGGATGGGTCGCCCTGGTCCTGATGCGCGGCGGCGCCGCCCGCCGCCCACGGCCCTGAGGCGCTGAGGCGCCCCGAACCGGCGGCGCGCCGGCGCGTTGATTGGCCATGAGCCAGACGTCGCTCCATGATCCGCCCGCGGACCCCATCGCCGAGGGCGCCCGCGCCCGGGCGCAGGGCCGTCCCAAGGACGCCTGCCCCTATCCGGCGAATTCGCCCGCACGCGTTGCGTGGTTCGAAGGCTATGACGGCGCGCCCATCGAGCGCATGCCGGACCTGCCGGTCGCGAAGCGCTGATCAGCGCGCAGTGCGAAGCCGGCCCGACGGCGTCGAACCATCCGACGTGGGGGCGGTTTCGGCTGCTGTTTCCGCCCCGTCTGCCCGCGACACGGGAGCGCCGAGCGCCGCCATCAGCACGCGCAGACCGTCCACCCATTCCTCGAGTTCGGCGAGCGAATCGAATCCGTCCCGGCGAACCACCGTGTCGGGTTCGATCGTCACGATGGCGTCGAAGCGGCCATCGGGTCTGTCGCTGATCCGGTAGTAGACGCGGCGTGGCATGTCTGAGGAATAGGCCAAATCCGGCGGCGTGATAAGATTGTTAGCGATCTTTTAGGCACCGCACCCGGGCGCCTCCTCTGAGGACGGGGTGTTGCGGCGTGGGAGCGGCGGGCGCTAGGCTCGCCTCATGACTGAGCCCCGTCCGCCCCAGCCGCGTCAGCGCTTCCAGAGCTTCGACGACCCGAGCCACCGGAAGGGCGCCGAGCGGATCGAGGCCTTGCGGGCCGCCCTCCGCGAGCACGGGATCGACGGTTTCGTCGTGCCCCGGGCGGACGAGCACCAGTCCGAATACGTTCCGGCCGATGCCGAACGGCTGGCTTGGCTCACCGGCTTCACCGGCTCTGCGGGGACGGCCGTGATCCTGATGGAATCCGCGGCGCTGGTCGTCGACGGCCGCTACACCCTGCAGGCGCCCGAACAGGTCGATACCGGCATCCTCACGGTGGTGCCGCTGGTCGAGTCGACGCCGGAAGCCTGGATCGGCGTCAACCTCAAGAGGGATCAGGTTCTGGGCTACGATCCCTGGCTGCATACACCCGACGGTCTCGCACGCCTGGAGCGGGCCGCCACCCGAGCCGGCGGCGCGGTGCGGGCCGTGCCGAACCTCGTCGACGCCGTCTGGGCGGGCCGCCCGAGGCCCCCCGCCGGGCCGGTGGTGCTCCATCCGGATGCCCTGTGCGGCGAGGCCTGCACCGACAAAATCGCCCGGATCCGGGCGGCCCTCGCCGAGGGCGGCTGCGATGCCCTGGTCATCTCGGATCCGCACAATCTCGCCTGGGCCTTCAACCTGCGCGGCTCCGATGTCGGTCACACGCCCCTGGCCCTCGGCTACGCCATCCTGCCGCGCGAGGGGTTGGCGCGGCTGTTCCTGGTCTCGCCCGAGGTCGATCCGGCGCTGCGCGCGGTGCTGGCCCCGATCGCCGAGATCCTGCCCCGGGCGGAACTGGACGACGGGCTGGGATCCCTCGCCGGCGTGCGTGTCCGCCTCGACGCGGCGACCGGCGCCGTCGCCCTGAAGGAGAAGATCGAGGCTGCCGGCGGCACCGCCGATGTCGGCAAGGATCCGATCACCGGCATGAAGGCGGTCAAGAACGCCGCCGAGATCGCCGGTGCGCGCGCCGCCCATGTCCGCGACGGGGCGAGTGTCGTGCGGTTTCTTGCCTGGCTCGACGGTGCGGCCGCGGCCGGAGGCCTCACCGAGATCGCCGCCGTCGAGGCCCTTGAGGATTTCCGCGCGGCGGGCGGCGATCTGCGCGAGGTCTCGTTCCCGACGATCTCGGGATCCGGGCCGAACGGCGCGATCGTCCATTACCGGGTGAGCCGCGCCACCGACCGGACGGTCCGGACCGGCGAGTTGTTCCTGATCGATTCCGGTGCGCAGTATCCGGACGGCACCACCGACATCACCCGCACGGTCGCGGTGGGCACGCCGAGCGCCGAGATGCGCGACCGTTACACCCGGGTGCTGAAGGGCCATGTCGCGATTGCCCGGGCGGTGTTTCCTGTCGGCACGACCGGCGCCCAGATCGACGCTTTCGCCCGGGCGCCGCTTTGGCAGGCGGGACTCGACTTCGATCACGGCACCGGCCACGGCGTCGGCGCCTTCCTGTCGGTGCACGAGGGACCGCAGCGGATCGCCAAGACCGGCACGGTGGTGCTGGAGCCCGGCATGCTCCTGTCGAACGAGCCGGGCTATTACGCCCGCGGCGCCTACGGCATCCGGATCGAGAACCTCGTGCTGGTCGAGCCCCGCACGATCGCGGGCGGCGAGCGCCCGATGTTGGGCTTCGAGACCCTGACGCTCGCCCCCTATGATCGGCGGCTGATCCAGCCGGACCTGCTCGAACCGGAGGAGCGCGCCTGGATCGATGCCTATCACGCCCGGGTGCGGGAGACCCTGGCGCCCCGGGTCGATGCCGGGACGCGCGACTGGCTGGAGCGTGCGACCGTGCCGCTCGCGGACTGAGCGATCGGCGTGGGATCCCGGGCGCGGCCCGTGGTAAGACCCACCGCCATCGAAACGACCGCGCTGGCCCGGATACACCGTGCGTGAAACCGCGCCGGCCCTGCGCGCGAAGGGACAGCATGATCCGCCGCCTCGCCATTCTGATCCTGGCCTTCGCCGCGAGCCTCTCGGCCGCCGCAGCCCAAGGGGTCCCGCAGGGCTTCCGCACGCCGGCCGACCTCGTGCGGGCGAGCCTCGTGGCCGAGCCCGCCGCGGTCGCCGGCGCACAGCCGTTCACGCTGGCGGTGCGGATGCAGATCAAGCCCGGCTGGCACGTCTACTGGCGCAACCCGGGCGATTCCGGACTGCCTCCGGAGGTGACCTGGACCCTGCCGGCCGGCTTCAACGCCAGCGCGATCCGGTGGCCGGCGCCGGAGCGCATCCCGATCGCGACCCTCATGAATTACGGCTACGAGGGTGAGGTCACGCTCCTCGTGCCCGTGACGCCGCCGCCGAGCCTCGACCCGGCCAATCCCGTTCAGATCCAGGCGAAGCTGACCTATCTCGTCTGCGAGACCGAGTGCGTCCCTGGTTCGGCCGATCTCGCCCTCACCCTGCCGGTGGGCAAGGCCGAGCCGGACCCGGCCAACGCCGCGCTGTTCGCGCGCGCCCGGGCTGCCCTGCCCGCGCCGGCGCTCTGGCCCCTGCGCCTGTCGAGCCAGGGCGACACGCTGCAGCTCGATTTCGCCGCGACCGGCCTGAAGCCCGAATCCATCCGGAACGCCGCCTATTTCCCCTATGCCGAGACGGCGATCGACAACGCCGCCGCGCAGGTGATGACCGTCGACGAGACCGGTCTGCATCTGACCATCGCGCGCAGCAGCCCGACCGATCCTGTGCCCGCCGCCCTGCCCGGCGTCCTGACGATCGACGAGGTCGGTACGGACGGCACCCGCCGCCTCGCCTTCGCGTATGGTGACGAGCCGGTGCTTCCTGCCGTCGCGGCCGCGTCGAGCGCGCCGAATCCGGCCGGAGCCCCGCCGGCCGTCGCCGAGTTCGACGCGCTGACCCTCGCGACCGCCGCGGCCTTCGCCTTTCTGGGCGGCCTGATCCTCAACCTGATGCCCTGCGTCTTCCCGGTGCTGTCCATCAAGGTGCTGAGCCTCGTGCGGCATGCCGGCGAGGGCCCGGCGCGGCTGCGACTGCACGGCCTCGCCTACACGGCCGGCGTGCTGGCGAGCTTCCTCGGCCTCGCATCCCTGCTGATCGCCCTGAAGGGTGGCGGGGCCGCGATCGGCTGGGGCTTCCAGCTGCAATCGCCCGCCATGGTCGCAGCGCTCGCCTATCTGCTGTTCGCGATGGGCCTGAGCCTGTCCGGGGTGGTCCATGTCGGCGGCCGGCTCGCCGGCCTCGGAGACGGCCTGACCCGGCGTGCCGGCCTGAGCGGCTCGTTCTTCACGGGTGTGCTGGCGACCCTGGTGGCGACCCCCTGCACGGCGCCGTTCATGGGCTCGGCGGTGGGCTTCGCGCTGACGCAGAGTGCCGGTGTCGCGCTCGCCGTCTTCGCGAGCCTCGGCCTCGGCCTCGCCCTGCCCTTCCTGGTGCTGACCCTCTGGCCGCCGGCCCTGCGGGCGCTGCCGCGGCCGGGCGCGTGGATGGAGACCCTCAAGCAGGTCCTGGCCTTCCCGGTCTACGCCACCGTGGCCTGGCTGATCTGGGTTCTGGCGCAGCAGGTCGATCCGCGTGGGCTGCTGGCGGCACTGATCGGCCTCGTCCTGGTGGGCTTCGCCGCCTGGGCCTGGGAACACGGCCGCGCCGCCGCGCCCGGGGCGGGCCGGGTCGCGCGGGTCGCTGCGGCCCTCGCGCTGGTCGCCGTGGCGGCCCTCGCCGTGACCCTTCCGCGGGACCGCGCCGCGCCGTCGGCGCAGGCCGCCGCCGACGGGGTCGAGCCCTTCACTCAAGCGCGTCTCGACGCCCTGGTGGACGCGCACCGCCCCGTCTTCGTGGACATGACCGCCGCGTGGTGCATCACCTGCGCGGTGAACGAGGCGACCTCCCTCAACACCAAGGCCGTGCGGGCCGCGATGGCCGAGCGCGGCGTGACCTACATGAAGGGCGACTGGACCAACCAGAATCCCGAGATCACCCGTCTGCTGGAGAAGCACGGGCGCAGCGGCGTGCCGCTCTACCTCCTCTATACCGGAACCGGAGCGCCTCAGGTGCTTCCGCAGATCCTCACCGAGGGGACGGTTCTGGCGGCGCTCGACGTCGTGCCGGTCGCGTCCGGCCGGAGCGCGGCGCTGACCCGCTGAATCTGCGCGAGGCCCGGGGGCCCGCCGGGCCTCGCAGCATCCGCGGACCTCGAACGTCCCCGGCTCCCTTCGCTGCGCGCGGGCGGGCGGCGCGGCCGACCGGCCTCCGGCCCGGAACGCTTTGCCCCGGAACGCTTCGCGCCCGTCTCAAGCGTCGAGCGAGAACGTCTCGTCGAAGGCGTAGCCCGAGCCGCGGACCGTGCGGATCGGGTCGGCTTGGCGCGGGCCGTTCAGTGCCTTGCGCAGCCGCCCGACATGGACGTCGACCGTGCGCTCGTCGATGTAGACGTCGTGTCCCCAGACCCCGTCGAGGAGCTGCTCGCGGGAGAAGACCCGGCCCGGCGCCAGCATCAGGAATTCCAGCAGACGGAACTCTGTGGGACCGAGATGCAGCTCCTCGCCGCCGCGGCGGACGCGATGGCCGGTGCGGTCGAGTTCGAGGTCGCCCGCCGCCAGCCGGTCCGAGACATGCGCGGGCTTGGCCCGGCGGAGCAGCGCGCGGATCCGGGCAAGCAGTTCCGGGACGGAGAACGGCTTGACGATGTAGTCGTCGGCGCCCGTCCCGAGACCGCGGATCCGGTCGCCCTCCTCGCCCCGGGCGGTGAGCATGATCACGGGCAGCCGCTCGGTCTCCCGGCGCGCCCGGATCCGCCGGCACAGCTCGATGCCCGACAGGCCGGGCAGCATCCAGTCGAGCAGGACGAGATCGGGGATCCGCTCCGCCAGGAGCAGCTCCGCGTCGTCGCCGCGAGCCGCGGAATCCACCAGAAAGCCCTCGGCTTCCAGATTGTAGCGCAGCAGCGTGGTCAGCGCCTCCTCGTCCTCGACGATCAGGACTTGCATGCTCACGTTCGAAGATCCGTTCACGAAGCGGCGCCATACGGCCTGCAGGCGCGCCGACTCTCCTTGGAGCCGGCGGGCAGGCGGAGGGTGCAGGAGGCGCCGCTCAGCCTCAACCCGCACGCTCCGATTCTCCGGCGGCGCCCCACAGGAGCGCGCGCAGGCCGACGCCTGGACCGGGGGCGGCCCGCTTACGGAGCCGGCACCCCGTCCACGGTCGCATAGTTCGACGCATCGTTCTTCGGCCGGTCGCCCGCCAGGGCCTCGCCCGTGGCGAGATAATGGATCGTCTCGGCGATGTTGGTGGTGTGGTCGCCGATCCGCTCGACGTTCTTGGCGCAGAACAGAAGATGCGTGCAGAACGAGATGTTGCGCGGATCCTCCATCATGTAGGTCAGGAGCTCGCGGAACAGCGAATTGTACAGGGCGTCGATCTCGCCGTCCCGCTCCCAGACATCGTGGGCTGCCTGGACGTCGCGGCTCGCATAGGCGTCGAGAACGTCCTTGAGCTGGCCCTCCGCGAGGTCGCTCATGTGGCGCACGCCGAGAACGATCTTCTGGGCCGGCGCCTGATCGGAGATCGCCACCACCCGCTTGGCGACGTTCTTGGCGAGGTCGCCGATCCGCTCGAGGTCGCCGGAGACGCGGATCGCCGAGATCGTCTCACGCAGATCGATCGCCAGGGGCTGACGCCGGGCGATCAACAGCACGGCGCGCTCCTCGATGTCCCGCTGCAGGGCGTCGAGGCGCTTGTCGGCGACGATCACCGCCTGGGCGAGCGTGTCGTCCCGGCGCACGAGGGCGTCCGTCGCCTCCGCGGTCATCTTCTCGGCCACGCCGCCCATCTCCGAGATCGAGCGACGCAGGTTCTCCAGGTCGGTGTCGTAGGAGGTGACGATATGGCCGGGCATGGCGAATCCTTCGATGGGTCCCGGGGGCGGCGCTCCGGGGAGGCCCTCGGGGACCCGCCGGCCCTCCGCGGATGCGGCGACCGGACGGCCTTCCCCGAGACCGGAGCGTCCAGGCAGACTAGCCGAACCGGCCGGTGATGTAGTCCTGGGTGCGGCGTTCCGTCGGGTTCATGAACATCCGGTTGGTCGGACCGAACTCGATCAGCTGGCCCAGATACATGAAGGCGGTGAACTGCGAGATGCGCGCCGCCTGCTGCATGTTGTGGGTGACGATCACGATGGTGAACTCGTCGCGCAACTGCTCGATCAGCTCCTCGATGCGGCCGGTGGAGATCGGGTCGAGGGCCGAGGTCGGCTCGTCGAACAGGATCACCTCCGGGCGCTGCGCCACCGTGCGGGCGATGCACAGGCGCTGCTGCTGGCCGCCCGACAGGCCCGTGCCCTGCTGCTTGAGCTTGTCCTTCACCTCGTCCCAGAGGGCGGCCTTGCGCAGGGAGGCCTCGATCCGGCCGTCGAGTTCGGATTTCGGCAGCTTCTCGTAGAGGCGCAGGCCGAAGGCGACGTTGTCATAGATCGACATCGGGAACGGCGTCGGCTTCTGGAACACCATGCCGATGCGCGAGCGCAGCTCGTTCAGGTCGATGGAGGGGCTGAGGATGTTCTCGCCGTCCAGGAGGATCTCGCCCTCGGCCCGCTGCTCCGGATAGAGGCTGTAGATCCGGTTGAAGCAGCGCAGCAGGGTGGACTTGCCGCAGCCCGAGGGCCCGATCAGCGCCGTGACCTGCCGGTCGTGGAAGTTGAGGTTGACGTCCTTCAACCCGTGGAAGCTGCCGTAGTAGAAGTTCAGGCGCTTCACGGCGATCCGCACGGGACCGCCCTCGTCGGCGCGGTTGCGGTTCAGCTCGACCGTGGGGATCGCGGAGGCGGCGTTCATCGTCGTGTCCTCGAAGGGTCTCAGCGCGAGGTCTGCGGCTTGATCACAAGGCGGGCAATGATCGACAGCACCAGGATGGTGGCGGTGATCAGAAGCGCGCCGGCCCAGGCGAGGCCCTGCCAGTTCGGGTAGGGCGACAGGGCGAACTGGTAGATCATCACCGGCAGGTTCGCGACGCCACCCATCAGGTTGGCCGAGAACCAGGAATTGTTGTTGAGGGCGGTGAACAGCAATGGCGCCGTCTCGCCGGCGATGCGCGCCAGGGCCAGGATGATCCCGGTGACGATGCCAGCCGAGGCCGCCCGCCACGTGACGTTGATGATCACCGTCGAGGGCGGCGCCCCGAGCGCCGCGCCGGCCTCCCGCAGGGTTCCGGGGACGAGCCGCAGCATGTCCTCGGTGGTGCGGACGATCACCGGAACGGCGATGATCGCGAGCGCGACGCCGCCGGCCCAGCCCGAATAGGTGCCCATCGGCCGCACCATCAGGGTGTAGACGAACAGGCCGATCAGGATCGACGGCGCCGAGAGCAGGATGTCGTTGAGGAAGCGGATCAGGGCCGCGAGCTTCGAGCCGCGCCCGTACTCGGCCAGGAAGGTCCCGGCCATGACGCCGACCGGCGTCGCGATCACGATGCCGATCCCGGTCAGGACGAGGCTGCCCAGAATGGCGTTGGCGATGCCGCCGCCCTCGGATCCGGGGCCCGGCGTCGGGTTGGTGAACAGGGTCGGCGTGAAGCCGCGCACGCCCTGGACGATCAGCATCACCAGGATCGAGCCCAGGACCAGGGCACCCACCAGCGTCGCCCCGGTGCAGGCAACCCGCAGCGTGCGGTCGGCGATGCGCCGGCCCTGACGGACCCGGCCGGAGCGGCGCCGGGGCGCCGCGGTCATCGTGGGGGAGGCGTCCATCGCGCGTGCTCCTCAGGCGGCCTGGACGCGGCGCGTCAGCAGCCGGGCGATGATGAGAACCACGAAGGTGATCACGAACAGGATGCAGCCCAGAGCCATCAGGGCGTTGAGCTGGAGGCCGTCGGCTTCGTTGAACTCGTTGGCGATGCGCGACGCGATGGTCGAGCTCGGATCGAAGATCGAGGCCGAGAGGCGGTTGGCGTTGCCGACCACGAAGGTCACCGCCATCGTCTCGCCCAGCGCCCGGCCGAGGCCGAGCATGATCGCCCCGATGATCGAGACCGAGGCCTGCGGCACCAGCACGTGGCGCACCACCTCCCAGGTGGTGCAGCCGATGCCGTAGGCGCTCTCGCGCAGCACGGTCGGGATCTGGTCGAGCATGTCGCGGGCGATCGAGGCGATGAACGGCACGATCATGATCGCCAGGATGATCCCGGCGGTGAAGACGCCGACGCCCGAGGGCACCCGGGCGTAGAACAAGGTGCCGACGATCGGCATGCCCTCGACGACGTTCGAGACCGGGATCTGGATGTAGCGCGCGAAGAGCGGCGCGAACACGAACAGGCCCCACATGCCGTAGATGATGCTGGGCACGGCGGCGAGCAGCTCGATCGTCATGGCGACCGGCTTGCGGGCCCAGCCCGGGCAGAGCTGGGTGAGGTAGACCGCGATTCCGAGGGAGACGGGGACGCCGATCAGGAGCGCCAGGAAGGCGGAGGCGACGGTCCCGATCACCGCCACCAGGGCGCCGTACTGCTCGGTCCCGACGTTCCAGGCGCTGGAGGTCAGGAATCCGAAGCCGAATTCGCGGAAGGCGGGCCAACCGCCGTAGAGGATCGAGCCCAGGATGCCGGCGAGGACGAGCAGCACCAGCAGCGCTGCGGCATACGAGGAGGTCCGGAACAGGGTGTCGAGGCTCCGGCTCGGCGCCTTCCGCGCCGTCGCGGAACGGGTTCGGCCGAGGGCGATCGATTCTGTCAAAGCGGGCATCCGCTGTTCTCTGCGAAGAGGGCGTGGTAGCGCGGGGCGTTCCGAGAAGCGAGGGAGGAGGTTCCCACCTCCTCCCGGCCACGCTCACATGTTGAAGACGGGCTTACCGTCCTTGCCCTTCACGTCCTTCCACTCCTGGTGGATCAGCTCGACGACGTTGTCCGGCAGCGGGACATAGTCGAGGTCGACGGCAAGCTTGTCGCCGTTCTTGTAGGCCCAGTTGAAGAACTTGAGCACATCGGCGGACTTGGCCGGATCGACGGCCTCCTTGTGGACCAGGATGAAGGTCGCCGCCGTGATCGGCCACGCCGCCTCGCCCGGCTGGTTGGTCAGGGAGATGCCGAAGCCCGGGGTCGCCTTCCAGTCGGCGCTCGCCGCCGCGGCCTGGAACGCCTTGTCGTCGGGCTGCGGATACTTGCCGGCCTTGTTCTGCAGCAGGGCGTAGGAAAGCTTGTTCTGCTTGGCGTAGGCCGACTCGACGTAGCCGATCGCGTTCGGGACCTGCTTCACCGTGGCGGTCACGCCCTCGTTGCCCTTGCCACCCTGCCCCACCGGCCAGGAGATCGTCGTGGCGGCGCCGTATTCCTTCTTCCAGGGCTCGGAGACCTGGGACAGGTAGGTGGTGAAGATGTTGGTCGTGCCCGACGCGTCGGAGCGGTAGACCGGGGTGATGTTGGAGTCGGGGAGCTTCAGCCCGTCATTGAGTTTCGCGATCCGCGGATCGCTCCACTTGGCGATCTTGCCGGCATAGATGTCGGCCAGCACGTCGCCGGTGAGCTTGAGCTTGCCTGGCTCGATCCCGGGGATGTTCACCACCGGCACGACGCCGCCCATCACGGTCGGGAACTGGACGAGACCGTCCTTGGCGAGCTGCTCGGGCTTGAGGGGCGCGTCGGTGGCGCCGAAATCGACCGTCTTCGCCTGGATCTGCTTGATGCCGCCGCCGGAGCCGATCGACTGGTAGTTGAGGCCCGAGCCGGTCTCCTTGCGATAGGCCTCGGCCCACTTGGAGTAGACCGGGAAGGGGAACGTAGCCCCGGCGCCGGTGATATCGGCGGCAAGCGCCGCGGACGCCAGCTGAACCGTCGCGAGGCCGACGGCGAGCGCGTAAGCGAAGGGTCTCAAGGGATTCTCCGTTGCCGTCGGGCAAGAGCCTGCGCTGCCCTGCCGGCAAGCCCATGCCCGCGGCAGAGCTCTGCGGCCGATCTTCCGAAGAGACCCAGCGCCGGCCGCCCGATGGAGGGGCGCATACGACAGGCAGATGACACCGGGATGACATCGCGCCGCGGGCCGGACGGCACGGTTCGTGGATCTCGCGCGTTCATAACCCGCATGGGCAGCGGCAATGCCGGAGCAATGCCAGCGGCAGTGACAGCGGGAGGACGTCGGATCGTGGGCGGCGAGGAGGTCGATACGGGGGCGGATGCCGACCCGGTCTGGTCGGCCCTGCATGCGGAGCGGGAAGCCGTGGAGCGTGCCCTCACGCTGGCGCAGGCGCGCCAGAAATTCTCCACCGATCCGGAGCTTGCGGCCGCAGCGCGGCGCGAGGAGGCCGAGCTGCTGGTCAACCTCGACCGGGTGCTGACGTTGATTCGTGCCGCCGAGTATCGTCGACGGCCGGGGGCGCGCCGCTGGTAGCGGCGCGGGGCCGGATCAGATCGCCCGGCGCAGCTCCCGCTCCTTCTGGCGCAGTCGCAGAAGCAGCTCGACGTGCGTGTCGGTGATCGGCTGCGTGTCGACGCTGCCTTCGTAGACCGTGCGAAGGTTGAGGCCGAGCTGGCGCGTGTCGAGCGCCCGCTTCAGCGACTGTCCCGCAGGCAGATGCCCATCGGACTCGACGATAGCCGGCTTCATGGCTCCCTCCCGCCCATCGACCGCCCATGCCTTCCGCGGTACCGGGATGACGGCACTTTCAAGTCGAATAGTTAACGCATCGTTAAGCTCAACCAACGGTTAAGGCTGTCGCCGGGCTACGCCTCGGCGCCCTGAAGCAGGCGCGCGGCTGCCGCCCGGGCTTCGTCGGTGACGGTGGCGCCCGCCAGCATCCGGGCGATCTCCTCCCGGCGCTCGGCGACCGGCAGGCTCGACACGCGGGTGGCGACGCGGCCGGCCCCCTTCACGGGCGCCTTGGCGATCAGGAAATGCGTCTCGGCGCGCGCGGCAACCTGGGGGGCATGGGTCACCGCGACCACCTGCACGGTGGCCGCCAGCCGGGCGAGGCGCAGCCCGATGGCGTCCGCCACCGCGCCGCCGACCCCGGTATCGATCTCGTCGAAGATGAGGGTCGGAGCGGAGCCCTTATCGGCCAGCACCACCTTGAGCGCCAGCATGAAGCGCGACAGCTCGCCACCCGAGGCGACCTTCATCATCGGACCGGGCTTGGTCCCCGGGTTTGTCTGGGCCCAGAACTCGACGCGGTCGGTGCCGGCGGCATCGCGGGAATCCGGATCCGTGACGATCTCGGTGATGAACCGGGCCCGCTCCAGCTTGAGGGGCGGCAGCTCGGCCTTCACGGCGGCGTCGAGCTGCTTGGCCGCCCGGCGGCGCCCAGCGCTGAGCTTCTCGGCAGCCTCGGCGTAGGCGGCCTCCGCCGTCGCGAGCCCCTCCTCGAGGCCGGACAGCGCCGCCTCGCCGGCATCGATGGCCGCGACGTCGTTGGCGTAGCGCTCCGCCAGGGCGGCGAGGTCGTCGGCGGGCACGTCGTACTTGCGCGACGCGGCGCGCAGGGCGAAGAGCCGCTCCTCCACGCGCTCCAGGTCGCGGGGATCGAACTCCGTCTCGGCCACCGCCGCATCGAGGACCGCCCGGGCTTCGTCGAGGGCGACCATCGCGGCGTCGAGGGCGTTCACGCACGGGTCGACGAGGGCCGGCAGCTGCGCGGCGCGGCGCTCCAGCTTGCGCAGGGCGGCCGAGAGATGCGGCACGCCGGAATGGGGTCCGCCGACCGCCTCCAGCGCCTCGTTGAGTTCGCGCGCCACCTTCTCGGATTGCTGCATGATGGTGCGGCGCTCGGCGAGCTGCGCCTCCTCCCCCGGAAGCGGCGCGAGTTCGGCGAGTTCCTCCACGGAATGGCGCAGGAAGTCGGCCTCCTTGCGGGCCGTCTCGACCCGGGCGCGGTGCTCGGCGAGTTCGGTCCGAGCCGTCCGGACGGCCCGAGCGGCGGTGCCGACCTTGGCGAGCTGGGGCTGAAGCCCGCCGAAGGCGTCCAGGATCGCGCGGTGCGAGGCGGGGTCGGCGAGCGCCCGGTCGTCGTGCTGCCCGTGGATCTCCACAAGGGCCGCGCCGATCGCCCGCAGGACCTGCACGCCCACCGGCTGGTCGTTGACGAAGGCGCGGGTCCGGCCGTCCGCCATCTGGGTCCGGCGCAGGATCAGGTCGCCCTCGGTGTCGATCTCGGCCTCCTCCGCGATCCGGCGCGCGGGATGGTCGACGGGCAGGTCGAAGACCGCCGTGACCACGCCCTGCGCCTCGCCGTGACGCACCAGGCGGCCGTCGCCACGACCGCCGAGGGCCAGGGCGAAGGCGTCGAGCAGGATCGATTTGCCCGCGCCCGTCTCTCCGGTCAGGACGCTGAGTCCCGATCGAAAATTCAGTTCGAGCCTGTCGATCAGGACGATGTCGCGAATCGCGAGCTGCGCCAGCATGCGGCGACGGGGATTCCTCAGGACGGGACCGCACACATAAGGCCGCTGCGGCGCGGATTCACCCCAAAAATGCGTCGCACCACGCAAGGGGGCGCCGCAACGGGAAAGGCCCGGAGCGGCGGCTCCGGGCCTCGATCTGTGCGCGGGACGGCCCGGTCGCGGGCTCCGATGCCTACTCGGCCGAGGCGGTCTTGCCGGTGACCGTGCGGTAGATCTTCGAGAGGAACGAGGACTTCTCCTCGCGGGGCTCGAGGCCGCCCTGAGCCAGGAGCGCGTGGGCGTCCTTGTACCAGGGGCTTTCCGGGAAGTTGTGTCCGAGCACCGCGGCGGCATTCTGCGCCTCCTGGGTGATGCCCAGCGCCCAGTAGGCCTCGGTCAGGCGCTCGAGCGCCTCCTCGGCGTGGCGGGTGGTCTGGTACTTGGCGACCACGTCGCGGAAGCGGTTGATCGCCGCCGGGAAATTCCGCTTCTCGAGGTAGAAGCGGCCGATCTCCATCTCCTTGCCGGCGAGCTGATCGCGGGTGATCTGGATCTTCGCCTTCGCGTCGGCAGCGTATTCCGATGTCGGATACTTCTGTACCAGTTCCTGGAGGGCGACGAGCGCCTTCTCGGACCGGTCCTGATCGCGGGTGACGTCCGGGATCTGCTTATAGTTCGACATCGCCATCAGGTACTGCGCGTAGGCGGCGTCCTTGCTGGCCGGATGCCGCTGCAGGTAACGCTTCGAGGCGCTGATGGCGTCGTCGTATTTCTGGCCTTCGTAGTTGGCGTAGGCCGTCATCAGCAGTGCCTTCCGAGACCACTCGGAATACTGATACTGCTTGTCCAGATTGTCGAATTTCTTGACTGCGCCCTCGTAGTCGCTGTCCTCGAGCTTGGCCAAGCCATCGCTGTACAGCTTGTCGGCCGGGACGTCCGGGACGACTTCGGGTTTGTACTTCTCAGCGAAGATGCTGGTCGGGTCGAAGTCGCAGCCGCCGAGGCCCAGGCCGAGGATGGCCACGAGGGGCGCCGCGAAGGCCGCTCCCCGGCGATGACGAATGGTGACAGGCATCTGGCGCTCTTTCCCGGAACCGGCGCCGTCTCGCGCCGTCATGCCATCGCGTGGGTGGATCCGGCCCGCCCCGGGCCGTGCCCGCCGTTCACGGACCGTTAAACCGTGCCGTTCGATTCGGGCACGAAAGCGGCAAGGCTGCGGCAGCCAGGATCGGTTGCCGGCTGTGTCCCACCGGCCACAGGCGCTTTCTAGAGGTCGCCCGCGAAGGCGGCGATGCCGAGGCCGACGCCGAGTTCGGACAAAACGGTCTCGCGGCGCGAGCCCTGCGCCTCGACGATGGCGTAGTTCGCCCGGTCGGCGAAGAGGGCCGAGAGCACACCGACATTCATCCGGTGGCCGCCGCAATAGGAGCGGTACGCGCCCTGGATCGGCAGCCCGGCCAGCGCCAGGTCGCCGATCGCGTCGAGGATCTTGTGGCGGACGAATTCGTCCTGGAAGCGCAGCCCCTCGGGGTTGACTACCGCGGTCTCGCCGACCGCCACGGTGTTCTCCAGCGAGGCGCCGAGGGCGAAGCCCGCCTTCCAGTAGCGCTCCACGTCCCGCATCATCCCGAAGGTGCGGGCGCCGGCGATCTCGCGGCGATAGGTGGCGGGCGAGAGGTCCATCGCCTTGCGGGAGCGGCCGATCACCGGGCTCTCGAAATCGATCTCGACATCGAGGCGGAAGCCGCGATCGATCGGACGCAGCTCCGCGAAGGACGTGCCGGTCTCGATGCGGACGTGGCGGAGGATCTTGAGCCAGCGCCGGGGGGTGTCGCAGGTGGCGATCCCCACTTGGTCGATCGCCTGGACGAAGGGGAGCGCGGATCCGTCGAGGATCGGCATCTCCGGGCCGTCGATCTCGATCAGGGCGTTGTCGACGCCCAGGCCGAACAGGGCGGACATCAGGTGCTCGACGGTGGCGACTGCGCCCGTCTCGACGTCACCCAGAACGGTGCAGAGTTCCGTGGCGGAGACGAGGGCGTGGTGTGCCTTGATCAGGCGGTCGTTGCCGTGAGTGGTGCCGGTGCGGAGGAAGGCGATGCCATGATTGGCCGGAGCGGGCCGGATCGTGATCTCGGCGGGATTGCCGGAGTGAACTCCGATGCCCGAGAGAGTCGCCGGCCCTTTGAGGGTCGTCTGTTTGTGCGTTCGCATTCCTTAGCCCCCGGGCGCGACCAGATCCCGACACCCCGACCGGGGGTGAAGAGAAAACCGACTGATCCGTCCGCTGCTTGATGCCCTAGCCCACGCGATCAGGTTGTGTCCCGATGCGTGTCGTCTCGATCACATGGTTTCTATAGCTGCACCGCACAGGGCAGCCAAATCACGGATTCTTACGGTCTGTTACAGACACGCTTACCGGCTCGTTGCCGCAAAACGCTGGTCCACCAAAGGCTTAAAGCTTGGTTAACGCATGGCTAACCGGCGGCCGTTCTGTGGCGCGGATGCACCACGGTCCCGGCCTCGCGAGACGCCGCATGCCCACGCGATGAGGCCTGTTTCAGGCCGTAACAACCACGAGTTGCTTTGTTGCAGCGCGAAGGGGCCGGCGGTTTCCCGCCGGCCCCCTGCCGTGTCCGAGATCTCGGCCTGTCAGTTCGCCTGACGACGCAGGAAGGCGGGGATCTCGAGCTGATCGTCGTCCATCATCCGGGGCTGCGCGGAGACCCGGCCCTGCGCGTCGAGGTTGCCCTGGGCCGGGCGGTATTGCGGCACCGCGGGCGCGGCCGGGGCACGGGGGGCCGGCGGCACGTGGGACTGGGCCATGTGCGGCTGGGCCATGTGCGGCTGGGCCATGTGCGGCTGGGCCAAATGCGGCTGCGGGGCGGCGGGAGAGGCCGGCCGGGCTGCCGGGGCGCCCTCCATGTCCTCGCGGCGGCCGCCGAAGCCCACGGTGGCGAGCCGGCGCAGCAGCGAGGTCCGCTTGGATTCCGGAGCGGCCTCCTCGGCCGCGCGGTTCGCCATGATCTGGGTCTGGGCGATCGGCGGCAGCTCGTGGATCTGCGGCATGCGCGGAGCGCGGGCGAGCGGCGTGCCCGTCGGGGCGGCGGGACGCGGCGGCACGAACGGGCCGGCCTCGATGGCGGTGGCCGGCTCGGCCCGCTGCGGTGCGGGAGCCGGGACGAACGGTGCCGCGGCGCGCGCTTGGGCCGGGGCGAGCACGACGTCGTCGCGGGTCACCGGCGCGGCGCTCTCCATGCGGCTCTCGATCCGCGGCTCGGCCCGCATCTCCGTGCTGGGCTGCGGCGCGGGGGCCGGCGCGGCCGACTCTGTGCGGATGCTCGGCACCGGCGAGGCGGCGCGAGAGCGGGCCTCGGCGCGCAGGCGCTCGGCAACCTCGGCGATGCGCTGCTCGGTCTCGGCGATGGCCGGGTTGTTGGGCGAGTTCGCCGAGATCAGCAGCGGCTCGATGCCGGTGGCGACCACCGACACGCGGATGATGCCGTCGAGGCTCTCGTCGAAGGTGGCGCCCAGGATGATGTTGGCGTCCTGGTCGACTTCCTCGCGGATGCGGGTCGCGGCCTCGTCGAGCTCGTACAGGGTCAGGTCCGAGCCGCCCGTGATCGAGATCAGCAGGCCGCGGGCCCCCTTCATGGAGACGTCGTCGAGGAGCGGATTGGCGATGGCCGCCTCGGCGGCGCGGTTGGCGCGCTTCTCGCCGGACGCCTCGCCGGTGCCCATCATGGCCTTGCCCATGCCGCGCATGATCGCGCGGACGTCGGCGAAGTCGAGGTTGATGAGGCCTTCCTTCACCATCAGGTCGGTGATGCAGGCGACGCCGGAGTAGAGCACCTGGTCGGCCATCGCGAAGGCGTCCGCGAAGGTGGTCTTCTCGTTGGCGACCCGGAACAGGTTCTGGTTCGGGATCACGATCAGGGTGTCGACCGCGGCCTGCAGCTCCTGGATGCCGGATTCGGCGGTGCGCATGCGGCGCATGCCCTCGAACTGGAACGGCTTCGTCACGACGCCGACCGTCAGGATGCCCATGTCGCGGGCCGCACGGGCGATGACCGGAGCGGCGCCGGTGCCGGTGCCGCCGCCCATGCCGGCGGTGATGAAGCACATGTGGGCGCCCGAGAGCTGGTCACGGATCTCGTCGATCACCTCGTCGGCGGCGGCCGAGCCGACCTCCGGGTGCGAGCCGGCCCCGAGGCCCTGCGTCACGCCCAGGCCCATCTGGATCACCCGCTCGGCCTTCGAGGAGGTGAGCGCCTGGGCGTCCGTGTTGGCCACGACGAATTCGCAGCCGAGCAGGCCCGACTCGATCATGTTGTTGACGGCGTTGCCGCCGGCGCCGCCGACGCCGAAGACGGTGATGCGGGGCTTGAGTTCCCGGATGTCCGGCGCCTGGAGGGTGATGGCCATGGTGTCGAGCCTCTCGCTAACTGTGCTTTCCGTGCGACGCCTGGGCGCCGGATACTCTTCGATCCGCCCGTCCGCGGGGGCGGATGCGAAACCCTAGAAGCTGTCCCGGAGCCAGCGGCCGACCCGGTTCAGGTAGTTGTCGGTTCCGGTCGCCGCGAAGGCGCCGTGCCCCCGCGGCTCGAAATGCTCGGCATGCGCCACCTGCGGGTAGACCAGCAGGCCGACCGCCGCCGAGAAGGCCGGGCCCTTTGCGGCTTCCGGCAGACCCCGGATCCCGAGGGGCCGTCCGATTCGCACCTGACCCTGGAGGACGCGGCGGGCGACCTCGGGCAGGCCGACGAGCTGGCTGGCGCCGCCGGTGAGAACCACGCGCCGTCCGGCCTGGGCCGCGAAGCCCGCGTCCCGCAGGCGGTCGCGGACCAGCTCGACCACCTCCTCGACCCGCGGCTTGATGATCCGCACGAGCTGCGAGCGCGGGATGTGGGCCGGGGCCTCGCCCTCGTCCTCGCCGACCCCGTGCACCGCGATCATGTCGCGGTCGTCGGAAGGCGTGGAGAGGGCCGAGCCGTAGAGGGTCTTCAGCCGTTCGGCCGCGGCCATCCGGGTGGAGAGGCCGCGGGCGATGTCCATGGTGACGTGGTGGCCGCCGACCGCCAGGGCGTCCACGTGGACAAGGTGCCCGCCGGAGAACACGCCGACGCTGGTGGTGCCGCCGCCCATGTCGACGACGCAGACGCCCATCTCGGCCTCGTCGTCCACGAGCGCGGAGAGTCCGGCCGCGTAGGGCGTGGCGATCACCGCCTCGACGCCGAGGTGGCAATGCTCCACCGCCAGCATGACGTTGCGGGCGGCGGCCAGCTCGCTGGTGACCACGTGCAGGTCGACGCTGAGCGCCTCGCCGATCATGCCCGACGGGTCGATGACGGCGCCCTGCCCGTCCAGGGCGTAGCCGGTCGGCAGGGCGTGCAGCACGGCGCGGCCGGGGCTGACGCCGTGGGCGCTCGCGGTCTCGAGCACCCGCTCGACGTCGCTGCCCGTGACGGTGCCGGAGCGGACGTTCACCCGCGCCTGGAAATGCTGCGAGGCGAGCCGGCCGCCCGACATGTTGACGATGACCGACTGGACCTCGACCTTGGCCATCCGCTCGGCGGCGTGGACCGCCTGACGGATCGCGCCCTCGGCGGCGGCGAGGTCGACGATGGCGCCGCCCTTCAGGCCGAGCGAGCGCTGGTGGCCGATGCCGATGATGCGCGCGAGGTGGGTGCGCCCGCGCAGCGTGGTGAGCGCCTCGGCGGGCTGCAGCTCGGCGATGAGGCAGACCACCTTGCTCGTGCCGATATCGAGCACCGAGAGGGTGGTCGAGCGCCGGGCGGAGAGCGGCTTCAAGCGCGGCGTGAGGCCGTGTTGGCTGTGCATTGACGCTACCGGACGCGGGAGGCGGGACGGGCGGAGATCGACAGGAAGGGCATCAGCTGGCCGCGCCCTTCTTCTTCGCCTTCTGGGCTTCCGCACGGGCGGCGGCGGCCTCCTCGGTCAGGCGCACCACGAGGCGGTCCGGCATGCGCAGGTCCACCGCGATGATGTCCTTCTCAAGCAGGCCGGCCTCGCGCTCGAACCGGACGAGGCGGGCGAGCGCCGCGGCCGGGTCGGCCTCGGGCAGGCGCACGTCGATGCCGTCGAACTTGAGGGTCCAGCGCCGACCGGACACGTAGGTGCCGGCCTTGATCCGCTCGGCGAGCGGACCGGCGGCGGCGATGAGGGCGAGATATTCCGGAAGCTTGGTGTTGGCGTCGTCGCCGACCACCAGGGGGAGGCTGGCATAGCGGTCGTCCCGCATGGCGTCGATGACGGTGCCGTCGGCGGCGATCACGCTGATCTCGCCGTTCTTCTGCCAGAGGGCCGCGGGCTCGCGCTCCACCTGGGTGATGGCGATCTCGTTGGGATAGATCTTCCGGACGGAGGCCTGGGCGATCAGCGGCACGCGCAGCAGCCGCTCGCGGACCTCGTTGACGTCGAGGAAGGGAACCGAGGAGCGCCAGTCGATGCCGGCGGCGGCCAGCACCTCGCGCTCGTACATCCGGGAGATGCCCGAGATGGTGACGCGCTCGACGCCGAAGCCCGCGACGCGCGCCGCGATGTCGAGGGGACGGCCCTGCTCCGCCACGAAGGCGTCGTAGCGGCCGCTCGCCACGAAACCGGCGAGCGCCATGGCGGCGGCGGACACGGAGACCGCCACCATGCCGACGCCGCGCGGCAGGCGCTCGCTCAGGCGCTGGCCCGAGCGGGCCCGGCGGACCGAGAGCGACCGAGGCGAGACGCGGCCGGCGAGCCGGCCCAGGATCGCGCCAGCGAGGCGCGCGGGACCGGTCCGGCCGGCGGCGTCGCCGCTCAGCGATTCAGGGAAGCGTCCTCCACCATCCATCGGACGAGCTCACCGAAACTCAGGCCCGCATGGGCCGCCATCTCCGGCACAAGGCTCGTCTGGGTCATGCCGGGTTGCGTGTTGACCTCCAGCACGACGAGCAGACCGGTTCCACCCGGTGTGTCGTCGTAGCGAAGGTCGGCACGGCTGACGCCCCGACAGCCCAGTGCTTGATGCGCCGTTAACGACAGTTCTTGGACACGCTGGTAAACATTTGGTTTAAGTTCGGCCGGGAGCACGTGCACCGACCCCCCCGGGGCGTATTTAGCATCGTAGTCGTACCAATCCCCCGTCGCGGCCTTCACCTCGATCACGCCGAGGGCCCTGTCGCCCATCACCCCGCAGGTGAGCTCGCGGCCGGCTATGTAAGGTTCTACAAGGACTTGCTCGCCGAACGTCCACTCCTCGGAGGCGAGGATCTGGGGCGGGTGCGAGCGCCCGTCGCGCACGATGATCACACCCACCGAGGAGCCCTCGGCGATGGGTTTCACCACATAGGGTGGCGGCAGGGGGTGTGTCCTGGCGGCCTCACGACGGTTAACGATCCGGCCTTCCGGCACGTCGACGCCGGCCGCGCGCATGACGGTCTTGGCCTGCTCCTTGTTCATCGCGAGCGCCGAGGCGAGGACGCCGGAATGGGTGTAGGGGATCCTGAGGATCTCCAGGAGACCCTGGATCGTGCCGTCCTCCCCGTCCGGGCCGTGCAGCGCATTGAAGGCCACGTCCGGCTTGAGCGCCGTCAGCACGGAGGCGATATCGGGACCGACATCGACCCGGGTGACCCGGTAGCCCTCGCCTTCGAGGGCGTCGGCGCAGGCCTTGCCGGAACTGAGCGAGACTTCGCGCTCGGCGGAGGTGCCGCCCAGCAGGACGGCGACGTGCTTGGACATCAGGGCACCTCGAATAGGTCGGCTTCAAACAGACTCTGCAGGGACCGGACGGTCACCGGTGGCAGACGAGCACCGTATCCCGGCCGCATCGGCGAGACGGGAACACCGCGCTCACCGGGGGGCGGCCGCCGCGCCGATCCGCCGGATCTCCCAGCGCAGCTCGACGCCGCTCGTCTCGCGCACCCGGCGACGGACTTCCTCGCCGAGTCCCTCGATATCGGCGGCGGTCGCATGACCGGTGTTGATCAGGAAATTGCAGTGCATCTCGCTGACCTGGGCGCCGCCCCGGGTCAGGCCCCGGCAACCGGCGGCGTCGATGAGCTGCCACGCCTTGCCGCCCTCGGGATTGGCGAAGGTCGAGCCGCCGGTGCGCTCGCGGATCGGCTGGGCGGCCTCACGGGCGGCCGTGACCCGCTCCATCTCCGCCTCGATGGCGGCCCGGTCGCCGGGCTTGCCCCGGAACAGGGCGCTCGTGAAGATGACGTCCTCCGGGGCATCCGAATGCCGGTAGGAGAAGCCCATGTCGGCGTGGCTGAAGGTGCGCAATGCGCCCCGGCGGTCGATTCCGCGCGCCTCCACCAGCACGTCGGTGGTCTCGCCGCCATGCGCGCCGGCATTCATGCGCAGCGCGCCGCCGATCGAGCCCGGGATGCCGCGGTAGAAGGCGAGCCCGTCGAGACCGGCCTCGGCGGCCGCCTTGGCGAGGCGCATGTCGGGAACCGCGGTGCCCACGGCCAGCGTGTCGCCGTCGATCGCGACGCTGCCGAACGCCTTGCCGCCGAGCCGGACCACCACGCCCGGCACCCCGCCGTCGCGGACGATCAGGTTCGAGCCGAGACCGATGACCGTGACCGGCACGTCGGGGTCCAGGGTGGCGAGGAGGCGCGCGAGATCCTCCTCGTCGGCCGGGGTGAACAGGATCTCGGCGGGGCCGCCGACCCGGAACCAGGTGAGGTCGGCCAGCGGCTGGTCGGCGAGCAGGCGCCCGCGAAGATCGGGCGCGGCGGCGCGGATACGGTCGTGGAGGGATGCGGTCATCTTTGGATCTCCCCGCTCCCCGCCTGCGGGGAGAGGGATGCGACGACCGTGTCGTCGCATCGGGGCGGCAGCCGAGGGTGAGGGGGCGGCTCCAGCTGTGGCTTGACTGAAGCCGCCCCCTCACCTTCGCCCTTCGGGCGTTCCGTGCCGACGACGGGGTCGTCGCGACCCTCTCGCGGCAAGCGGTGAGAGGGGGGCGGCACGGACAAGATCGTGTCTCGGACGCCGGCGACGGTGTTCACGATCCCGACGTTCCAGAACCCCAGGACGCGAGAGCCCTGTGCGGTCAGCCACGGGGCCCGAACGCCATGGTCGCTGTCCGCGTGGTGGTCGCCAGTCCGCTCGCCAATCAGGCGTGACGTTCGGGAGTCGAACTCCGCGACAGAGCGCCTGATCGATTCCTGCCGGACGACCTCGGCCCCGCCGAGACGCCGGTCCCGCAAGCGACACCGGAGGCGGCGCTCGGCCTCGGTCTGTGATCCGCGCAGGCATCGCCGGAAACGGGCCGGTTCCGGATCGGCCCCGCGCATCCCCTTACCGTCCCCGCGCGGCCAATTCGCCCGGCAGCGCGTAGGCCCATTGGGTGATCGTACCGGCCCCGAGGCACACCACGTAGTCGCCCGGCTTGGCGAGCTCCGCGATGATCCCCGAAAGTTCCTCAGGCCGCTCCAGCGCCCGGGCGTCGCGGTGGCCGCGGGAGCGCAGGCCCGCCACGAGGCTGTCGCGGTCGAAGCCCTCGATCGGCGTCTCGCCGGCCGCGTAGACCGGCGCCACGATCACCGTGTCGGCATCGTTGAAGCAGGTGCAGAAATCGTCGAAGAGCGATTGCAGCCGGGTATAGCGGTGTGGCTGCACCACGGCGATCACGCCGTGCTCGGTCGAGGCGCGCGCGGCCTTGAGCACCGCCTTGATCTCCACCGGATGGTGTCCGTAATCGTCGAAGATCGTCGCGCCGTTCCACTCGCCGGTGCGGGTGAAGCGCCGCTTGACGCCGCCGAAGCCGGCGAGCGCCTGGCGGATCGCGTCGGGCTTCACGCCGAGCTCGTGCGCCACGGCGAGCGCCGCGGTGGCGTTGAGCGCGTTGTGCTTGCCCGGCATCGGCAGGACCAGGTCCTCCATCTCCATCCGGTAGCCGGGGCGGCGGTCGCGGATCATCACCCGGAAGCGGCTCTGGCCGCCGCGCAGGTCCACGTCGATCAGGCGCACGTCCGCCTGCGGGTTCTCGCCGTAGGTGATGATCCGCCGGTCCTCGATATGGCCGACGAGATCCTGCACCACCGGATGGTCGATGCACATCACCGCGAAGCCGTAGAACGGGATGTTGTCGATGAACCGCCGGAACGCGTCCTTCACGGCATCGAACGAGCCGAAATGATCGAGATGCTCGGGGTCGATGTTGGTGACGATGGCGACGTCCGCCGGCAGCTTCAGGAAGGTGCCGTCGGACTCGTCGGCCTCCACCACCATCCAGTCGCCCTCGCCCATGCGGGCATTGGTGCCGAAGGCGTTGATGATGCCGCCGTTGATCACCGTCGGGTCGAGGTTGCCGGCCAGCAGCAGCGTCGCGACCAGCGACGTGGTCGTGGTCTTGCCGTGTGTGCCCGCGATGGCCACGCAGGACTTGAAGCGCATCAGCTCCGCCAGCATCTCGGCCCGGCGCACCACCGGCAGACGGCGCTCCCGGGCGGCTTGCAGCTCGGGATTGTCGCGCTGGATCGCCGTGGAGACGACGACCAGGGCCGCCTCCTCGACGTTCTGGGCGTCGTGGCCCACGAAGGTGCGCATGCCCTTCTCGGCGAGACGGCGGACATTGGTGTTGTCCGAGGCGTCCGACCCCTGCACCGTGTAGCCGAGGTTGTGCATCACCTCGGCGATGCCGGACATGCCGATACCGCCGATGCCGATGAAGTGGATGGGTCCGAGCTTGTCGGGCAGCTTCATGGGTCGAACCGTCTGGTGTCGGGATCGCCGGTGCGGAATCCCGGGAGGATCAGGTGCGGGCGGCCGTCTCGACGACGACCTCGGCCAGCCTCTCGGCGGCGTCATGGATGCCCGCGCTTCTGGCCGCATCGGCCGCTGCGGTCAATTTTGCCGGCGTCTCGAAGCAGGCCGTGAGGTCCGCGGCGAGGCGCTCGGGCGTGAAATCCGACTGTTTCACCGCCAGCGCCGCGCCGATCGCGTCGAGGGTCGCGGCGTTGGCAGCCTGGTCCTGATCCAGCGAGCCGGGCAGCGGGACCAGGATCGCCGGGCGGCCGATCGCCGCTAGTTCGGAGACCGTCGAGGCGCCCGAGCGCGAGACCACGAGGTGGCTCGCGGCCATGCGGGCCGGCAGGTCCTTGAAGAACGGCGCCGCCTCGATCCCCGCAAGCCCCATGGCGAGGTAGCGGTTCTGCACCGCCGTCAGGTCCTCGGGCCGGACCTGCTGGACGAGGTGCAGCCGGGCGCGCAGCGCTTCGGGCAGACGGGCGATCGCCTCGGGCACGACCTCGCCCATGACCCGGGCGCCCTGGCTGCCGCCGAACACCAGGAGTCGCAGGGCGTCATCCGGACCGAGGGGGGGATACGGGATCTTCGCCGCCTCGATCACCGCCGGGCGAAGCGGGTTGCCGGTGTGGATCCGCGGGGCTTTGGCCTTCTCGGGCACGCCGCGCACGTCCTTGAAGCCGGTGGCGATGGTGCGGGCGCCCCGCGCCAGGAAGGCGTTGGCCCTGCCCATCACGGCATTCTGCTCGTGCAGGATCGTCGGCACGCGCAGGATCTGGCCGGCCAGCACCGGCGGGACGGTCGGATAGCCCCCGAAGCCCACGATGGCGGCCGGGTTGATCCGTCGGATCTCCTTCGCGGCCACGCCGAAGCCGCGGCCGAGCGTCAGCACGGCGCCGGCCCGCTTCAGCGGCGAGCGGCCGGACGGCGTCGCCGAGGCGATGGTGACGACCTCGGAGGCCGGGAACTCGGACGCGATGGCATCGACCCGGGCGTCGGTGGCGAGGGCCACCCGGATGCCGCGGGCGCGCAGCGCGTGGGCGAGGCTCTCGGCCGGGAACAGGTGGCCGCCGGTTCCACCCGCGCAGAGCAGGATCGTGGGGGTGAAGACCGTCACCGCATCACTCCGGCGACGGTGGCCGGCGCGGTGCCGGGGGGCTTCTGGCTGAGCATCACGGTGCGGGGACGCTTGCGGGTCAGGGCGACGAGGAAGCCGGTGCCGAGCGCCAGCGAGATCAGCGAGGAGCCGCCGTAGGAGACGAAGGGCAGCGTCATGCCCTTGGCGGGCATCAGCTGGGTGTTCACCGCCATGTTGATGCAGGCCTGGAGGCCGAACAGCGTGGTCAGGCCGGTGATCGCCAGCCGCGAGAAGGTGTCGTCGGTGCGGCGGGCGAGCTTGAGGCCGCGCAGGACGATGAAGGCGAACAGGGCCACGAGGCACAGGCAGACGATCACGCCGAACTCCTCGCCGGTGACCGAGAAGATGAAGTCGGTATGCGCGTCCGGCAGGTGGCGCTTGGCCACGCCCTCCCCCGGCCCGGTGCCGAACCAGCCGCCCGAACGGAAGGATTCCCGCGACCAGAAATCCTGGAAGCCGCCGCCGGAATCCCGGTCGAGGAACTTGTTGAAGCGCTCACGCACGTGATGGAAGAACAGATAGGCAGCGAACACGCCTCCGAGCCCCAGCACGCCGAGGACGGCCACCCAGATCAGGTGGAGGCCGGCCACGAAGAACAGCGCGCACCACACCATGGTAATCAGCATGGTCTGGCCGAAATCGGGCTGGAGCAGCAGCGGCACGATGGTGATCGGCAGCAGCAGCAGGGCGAGGATCCCGCCCGGCATGTCGCGGCGCTGGGCGCCTTCCGAGAAGGCCCAGGCGGCGACGACCACGAAGGCGGGCTTCACGAATTCCGAGGGCTGCAGGCCGAAGGAGCCGAACTGGATCCAGCGGTGCGCGCCCTTGATCTCGGGCCCGAACTTGCCGGCGAGCAGGCACAGGACGACGCCGCAGACCCAGGTGACCAGCGCGAGCCGCCGGATGCCGCGCAGCGACAGGAACGACACCGCGCAGATCAGCAGGATGGTCGGCGCGAGGTACATCGCCTGCCGGTTGAGGAAGTAGAAGGTCGGGAGGCCGATGCGTTCGGCCACCGGGGGGCCGCCGCCCATCAGGAAGACCAGACCCGCGATCATCAGCGCGAACAGGGCCGCGAGCAGACCGCGGTCCACGGTCCACCACCAGTCCGTCAGGGGCGTGCGTTCCGCGCGTGACATCATGCCGGGCAACGACTCCAGGCCGCGCGGATGCCGATCCGCGCGGGTCGGGCCTGATCCTGTGCAGGAATGGTAAACGGAGCCTTATGGTCGCCGCGTGGGCTTTCGGCCGCCGCGAAACCGGCCTGCGGTGGAGTGCTGTATTCGACCGGTTTTATACTGGTATAAAGACACCCTATGTTAATCTTCCCATTGCAACTTTCAGGTGTACCCCCGGCGGGTCGAGGCGCGCTGCGCCTGGCCCGCCCAGAGGAAGCCGACGCGCCATGTTTTCTGCCCTGAACGTCCGTGAAGCGCATGCCAAGCTCGCGGCCCTCGACCGGGTTCAGGGCGTGATCGAGTTCGATCTGGCCGGGCGGATTCTCTCGGCGAACCGCAATTTCCTCGACGTCGTCGGGTACACGCTGCCCGAGATCGTCGGGCAGCACCACAGCCTGTTCATGGATCCGGCCCAGCGGGACGCGCCGGACTACCGGGCCTTCTGGGAACGCCTTCGGTCCGGCGCATTCGAATCCGGTCAATTTCAGCGGGTGGGCCGCGGCGGCCGGCCAATCTGGATCCAGGCCTCGTACAATCCGATGCTCGACGTCCGCGGCCGCCCCTACAAGGTGGTGAAGTTCGCCACCGACATCACGCAGCAGCGGACCGAGGAGGCCGACCGCGCCGGCCAGATCGCCGCGATCGACAAGGTGCAGGCGGTCATCGCCTTCGATCTCGACGGCACGGTGACGGCGGTCAACGACAATTTCCTGACCGCGATGGGCTACACCCGCGACGAGGTGATCGGGCAGCATCACAGCCTGTTCGTGGACCCCGCCCACCGCGAGAGCGAGGGGTACCGGGCCTTCTGGGCGGCCCTGCGGAACGGAACCTATCAGGCCGCCCAGTTCCGGCGGATCGGCAAGGACGGCCGCGAGGTCTGGATCCAGGCCTCCTACAACCCGATCCTCGATGCCGCCGGACGGCCCTACAAGGTGGTGAAGTTCGCCACCGACATCAGCGATCAGGTCCGGCTGCTCGCCAATCTCCGGACGCTCATCGACCAGAATTTCGGCGAGATCGAGCAGGCGGTGACGCATTCGACGAAGGCGGCCGCGCTGGCCTCGTCGGCGGCGGATTCCACCGCCGGCAACGTCCAGACCGTCGCGGCCGCGGCCGAGGAACTCGCGGCGTCGGTGGCGGAAATGTCCCAGAGCATCGTGCGCTCCCAGGGCGCCACCGACACCGCCTATGCCTGCGTCCAGGACGCGGATGGCCACACCAAGCGCCTCGCCGAGACCGCCACCGCGATGACCGGCATCGTCGGCCTGATCCGGGATATCGCCGGCCAGATCAACCTGCTGGCGCTGAACGCCACCATCGAGGCCGCCCGGGCGGGGGCGGCGGGCCGCGGCTTCGCGGTCGTGGCCTCGGAGGTCAAGGCGCTGGCCGATCAGGCGGCGCGCGCCACCGGCCAGATCAACGGCGAGATCGCCAGCGTGCAGCGCGTCTCGCAGGAGGTCGTGCAGGCGCTCAGTTCGATCGGATCCTCGGTCTCGGTGATGCGCGAGACCGTGGTGGCCACCGCGGCCGCCATCGAGGAGCAGAGCACCGTGACCCGGGACCTCGCCGAGAACATGCAGAGCGCCGCGGGCGCCGTCACGGCGATCACCGGCAATATCGGGGCGATCGTCCAGTCGGTGGCCAACGTCTCGCAGGCGGTCGGCACCACCCGCGACGCCGCCAAGGTTCTCGCGCGCTGAGAGCGGCGCACCCTCAGGGCAGCGCCTGGACCAGCTCGCGGAAGCGGTTGCCGCGGATCTCGAAGTTCCGGAACTGGTCGTAGGACGCGCAGGCCGGCGACAGCAGCACCACCGGCTCCGGCGCGCCCGAGGCGGCGGCGTTCTCGGCAGCCTTCGGGACGGCGTTCTCGAGGGTCTCGCAGCGGGTGTAGGGCACTGCGCCCTCCAGGGTCGCCGCGAAGGCATCCGAGGCGGCGCCAATCAGGTAGGCGTGGGCGACCCGCTCGAAATATGGCACCAGCGGGAAGATGCCGCCCTCCTTGGCCTTGCCGCCGAGGATCCAGTGGATGTCCCGGAAGGCGGTGAGCGCCTTCTCGGTGGAATCGGCGTTGGTCGCCTTGGAATCGTTGACGAACAGGACGTGGCCGCGCCGTCCCACCTCCTCCATCCGGTGCGGCAGGCCCGGAAAGGACGTCAGACCCGCCTGGATCTGCTCCGGCGACAGGCCGAGGGCCCGCGCCACCGCCACCGCAACGCCTGCATTCTGCCAGTTATGTGCCCCCCGGAGGGAGCCGATCCCGTTGACGTCCGCGAGCGCCGTGCCGTCGACGTCGCGGACGATCCCCTCGCGCACCGTCAGCGCGTCGGTGCACAGCACGTCGCCGTGGGGCACGTGGACGCGCACGAGGTCGGCGCCGCGCCGGTCGGCGATCGCCCGGCTCGGCGCGTCGTCGATGCCGACCACCGCGAGGCCGGCGCCCTGGATCAGGCGCTCCTTGATGGCCGCGTACTGCTCCATGGTGCCGTGGCGGTCGAGATGGTCGGGGGTGATGTTCATCAGCACGCCGACGCTCGGGTCGAGGCTCGGCGTCAGGTCGATCTGGAACGACGACATCTCGATCACGTGGACGCGGTCCGCCGCGGGGGGCTCCAGCGACAGGATCGCGGTGCCGATATTGCCGCCCATCTGAACGTCGCGGCCCGCCTGGGCGAGGACATGGGCGATCAGCGCCGTGGTGGTCGACTTGCCGTTGGTCCCGGTGATCGCCACGAACGGCGCCCCCGCCGCCTGGGCCCGCCGCTCCCGGCAGAACAGCTCGATGTCGCCGATGATCGCGACGCCCGCGTCCCGGGCGAGCCGGACGCTCCAGTGCGGCTCGGGATGGGTCAGCGGCACGCCCGGGCTAAGCACGAGGGCGGCGAAGCCGGACCAGTCGGCCTCGCGCAGGTCCCGCGTCTCGATCCCGGCCTCCCGCGCCCGCGCGAGGCTGTCGGCATTGTCGTCCCAGGCCTGCACCCCCGCGCCGCCGGCCTTCAACGCCAGGGCCGTGGCAAGTCCGGAGCCGCCGAGTCCGAACAGGGCGACGGTCTTTTCCTGGAAGACGGTGACGGGGGTCATGCGGAACTCTGGATGCGGCAGCCGAACCCGGCCGATCCCGCCCGCCGTCTCATCCCGTCGTGCCGGCGCGCGGCGGAGGTCTCGAAGGGCTCCAGGGATCGCGTGGCCGGCTGGAGGGCTCCTTCGAGGCTGCTGCGCAGCACCTCAGGATGAGGGCGAGCGTGGGATCGCCCACTTTCATCGCCCCTCTAGCACAGTTTTTCAGCGCAGCTTCAGCGTCGCCAGACCGGCCATCGCCAGGATCACCGCGATGATCCAGAAGCGGATCACCACCTGCGGCTCCTTCCAGCCCTTCTGCTCGAAATGGTGGTGGATCGGCGCCATGCGGAAGACGCGCTTGCCCGTGAGCTTGAACGAGGCAACCTGGATGATCACCGACATCATCTCCAGGACGAACAGCCCGCCGACGATGGCCAGGACGATCTCGTGCTTCGTCGCCACCGCGATGGAGCCCAGCAGGCCGCCCAGCGCCAGGGAGCCGGTGTCACCCATGAAGATCTGGGCCGGCGGCGCGTTGAACCAGAGGAAGCCGAGACCGGCACCGATCACCGCGCCGCAGACCACGGCCAGTTCGCCCGTGTCGCGGACGTAGTTCACCTGCAGATAGCTGGCGGTGAACGAGTTGCCGACGAGATAGGCGATGAACCCGAAGGTGCCGCAGGCGATCATCACCGGCACGATCGCCAGGCCATCGAGGCCGTCGGTCATGTTCACGGAATTGCCCGCTCCGACGATCACGAAGGCGCCGAACAGCGGGTAGAACCAGCCGAGATTGAGGAGGGCGTCCTTGAACACCGGGAAGGCGAGCTGGTTCTGGAGGGCGGCGGGGGAATAGACCGCGACGGTGAAGCAGGCCGCCATGGCGATCACGGCCTCCAGGGCGAGGCGGAACTTGCCCGAGAACCCCTTGTGCGACTGCTTCGTGACCTTGAGGTAATCGTCGTAGAAGCCGATCGCACCGAAGCCGAGCGTGACGGTCAGCGTCACCCAGACATAGTGGTTGCGCGGGTTGGCCCAGAGCAGGATCGCCACGACGGCGCCGGCCAGGATCATCAGGCCGCCCATGGTCGGCGTGCCGCGCTTGGTCAGCAGATGGGTCTGCGGCCCGTCCTCGCGGATCGGCTGACCCTTGCCCTGGCGGATCCGCAGCAGCGAGATGATCCAGGGGCCGAACCAGAACACGAACAGGCCCGCGGTGAACAGCGCGCCGCCGGTGCGGAAGGTGATGTAGCGGAACACGTTGAGCGGCGTGAAGGCGCTGCTCAGGTCCGAGAGAAGGTACAGCATCCGGGCGCTCGGCCCCCTTGTTCAGGCTCAGGTTTCGGGGAGCGGCGCCGGCTGCGCCGAACGCGCGGACGTGCCGGTCACGGGACGGCCTGGGTCCGCCGGGTCGGATCGACCGCGTAGCGGGCTTTCAGCGCCTCGACAATCCGGCCCATGCGGCTGCCGTTCGATCCCTTTACCATGACGACGTCGCCGGATCTGAGATTCCGGGCGAGCGGCTCGAGCAGGTCGGCGGCGGTGTCGGTCACGGCGCCGCGGCGGCTCACCGGCAGGGCCTCGAACAGGTGGCGCATCAGCGGACCGGCCGTGAAGACGAGGTCGATCCGTGCCGCCTCGATCGCCTCCGCGAGGCCGCGGTGCAGGTCGGGCGCGGCGGCGCCGAGTTCCAGCATGTCGCCCAGCACCGCGATCCGGCGTCCGCGGGGTCCGGTCTCGATCCCGGCGAGCGTCGCCAGCGCCGCGCGGACCGCGACGGGGTTGGCATTGTAGCTCTCGTCCACGAGGTAGGCGGTGCCGCCACCGATTTCGAGGGCGGTGCGCTCGCCGCGGCCCGCCGGCGGCGTCAGGCTGCCCAGAGACAGGGCGGCGCGGGCGAGGTCGGCCCCGAGGCTGTGGACCACCGCCATGACGCCGAGCGAATTCAGCGCCGCGTGCCGTCCCGCCGTGCCGAGCTTGTAGGTGACGGGCTGGCCCATCACCACCGCGTCGATCACCGACAGGTCGGGGCGGAGCACGATCTTCAGGGCGCGCACGTCGGAATCCGGGTGCTCGCCGAAGGTGACGACCCGTCCCGCCCGGGAGGCCTGCGCGTGGGCCGCGAGCCGGTCGAAATGCGGGACGTCGCGGTTGACGATCGCCACGCCGCCGGGCTGGAGCCCGGAGAAGATCTCGCCCTTGGCGTCCGCGATGGCGGCGAGCGAGGCGAAATGTTCGATATGGGCGGGCGCGATGGTGGTGATGAGCGCGATGTCGGGGCGGACCTGGGCGGTCAGCGGCACGATCTCGCCGCCGTGGTTCATGCCGATCTCGAACACGCCGTAGCGCGTGGAGCGCGGCATCCGCGCCAGGGTCAGGGGCACGCCCCAATGATTGTTGTAGGAGGCCGCCGAGGCGTGGGTCTCCCCCTGCTCGGCCAGGACGTGGCGCAGCGCCTCCTTGGTCCCGGTCTTGCCGACCGAGCCGGTGACGGCCACGACCTGCGCGCGTGTCCGGGCGCGGGCGGCGGCGCCGAGACGCACCATCGCGGTGAGTACCGGGTCGGCGCCCGCTTCGGGCACCGCCAGGACGGGACCGTGGGACGCGAGGTCCCCGAGGCGGGACGCGCTCACCACCGCGGCGCCGGCCCCGCGGCCCAGGGCGTCGGGAACGAAGTCGTGGCCGTCGCGTGCATCGCCGCGGATCGCGAAGAACAGGTCGCCGGGCTGGAGCGTGCGGGTGTCGATCGAGGCGCCGCCGATGGCGCGCTCGGGGCCGATCAGTCGGCCGCCCGTCGCGGATTCCAGCTCCTCCCGCGTCCAGAGTGCGGTCATCGTCGATTCCCCCGTCGTCCTCAGGCCGCCGCGGCAATCGCGGCACGCAGGACCGCATGGTCCGAGAACGGCAGCGTGCGATCCCCCACGATCTGGCCGGTTTCATGGCCCTTGCCGGCCACGACCAGGACATCGCCCGGTCCGAGCCGGCCGACGGCGCTGTGAATCGCCTCGGAGCGGTCGCCGATCTCCTCTGCGCCCGGAGCGGCGTCCAGGATCGCCCGGCGGATGGTGGCGGGATCCTCGGTGCGCGGGTTGTCGTCCGTGACGATGACGACGTCGGCGAGCCGCTTCGCGATGGCGCCCATCAGCGGCCGCTTGCCCCGGTCGCGGTCGCCGCCGCAGCCGAAGACCACGATCAGCCGGCCCGACGCGAACGGGCGGAGCGCGGCGAGCACGCTCTCCAGGGCCTCCGGCTTGTGGGCGTAGTCGACGAGGCAGAGCCCGCCCCGCGCCTCGCCGATCCGCTCCATGCGGCCGGGGACGCCGGTGAGATGTTCGAGCGCGGCGAAGACGCCGTCGGGATCGGCGGCGCCCGCCGGTGTGGCGAGGGCGAGGCCGGCCGCCACCAGGGCGTTCTCCACCTGGAATTCGCCGACGAGCGGCAGGCGCAGATCCCGGGCCCGGCCGGCGAACAGGACCCGGGCGGCCTGCGCGAACCCCTCGGTCCGGACGGATTCGACGTGCAGATCCCGGCCGCCCCGCCCGACCGTGCGGACCGGACGTCCTGCGCCTTCGGCCGCGGCGATCACCCGCTCGGCATAGGCGCCGTCGGCATTGACGATGGCCGGGCAGCCCGGCGGCAGCAGGTCTGTGAACAGGCGCAGCTTGGCCGCGAGGTATTCCTCGATGCTCGCGTGGTAGTCGAGATGGTCCCGCCCGAGATTGGTGAAGCCCGCCGCGTCGAGGCGCACGCCGTCGAGCCGGCGCTGCTCGATCCCGTGGGAGGAGGCCTCCATGGCGAGGTCGGTGATGCCCTCGGCGGCGAGACGCGCCAGCGTCCGGTGCAGCGTCACCGGGTCCGGGGTGGTCAGGGAGCCGTACTGCGCGCCGCGGTTCGTGACGATTCCGACGGTGCCGAGGCTCGCGGCGTCGCGGCCGAGGCGGGCCAGGATCTGGCGCACGAAGTCGGCCACCGAACTCTTGCCGGCGGTGCCGGTGACGGCCACCACGGTCCCGGGCTGCGCGCCGGCGAGGCGGGCCGCGGCGAGAGCGAGCGACCGGCGCGCGTCGGCGACCGGGATCCAGGCGACTGCGTCCGGCAGGTCGGCGGGGCGGGCCCCCTCCCCGGCCACCGCGGCGGCGCCGCGCTGGGCGGCCTGCGCGGCGAAGCGCCGGCCATCGGCCTTCGTGCCCGGCACCGCCACGAACACCGTGCCGGTGGCGACCTGCCGGCTGTCGGCCGTGAGGTCCGATACGGTCAGGTCCGCGGCCGGGCCGGTGGCCTCGGGGAAGAGGTCGGCGAGCCGCGCACTCATGAATCCACCCTCATGGGCCGCCGAGCTGGTTGACGTGGTAGGCGTTGAGCTTGACCATCTGCGGGAACGGCCTCACCGGCGGCTCGAATTGCGGCGGCAGGCCGAGGATCGGCGCCACGCGCTCGATCACCTTGCCGGTGACCACGCCGGAATTCCAGGCCGCGGTGGCATAGCCGCCGGATTCCGGCAGGCCCTGCGGCTCGTCCATGATCGTGACGAACAGGTACTTCGGGTCGTTCATCGGCGCCGCCGCCATGAAGGTCGTGAACAGGCGGTTGTGAATGTAGCGTCCGCCGATCACCTTCTCGGCCGTGCCGGTCTTGCCGCCGACGAAGTAGTACGGGACCGCGGCCTTCTTGGCCGAGCCCTCGGAGGCGTTGAGCCGCATGATGTAGCGCATCGCCTCGGAGGTCTGGCCCGACAGGACGTGGGTGGATCGCGCCTTGTCGTCGGGGTTCGCCTTGAGGAAGGTCGGGGTGATCAGGTCGCCGCCGTTGGCGATGGCCGCCACCGCTGCCGCCGCCTGGATCGGCGCCACCGCGATGCCGTGGCCGAACGCGATGGTGATGGTGTTGATCTCGGTCCAGCGGGACGGAACGATCGGCGCCGCGCTCTCGGGCAGCTCGGTCCGCAGCCGGTCGAGCAGGCCCATCTTCTTCAGGAAGGCCTTGTGACCGGGCACGCCGACGCCGAGCGCCATCTTGGCGGAGCCGATGTTGGAGGAGTGGGTGAACACCTCCGGCATGGTGATGACGCGGTTGGTGCCGTGGTACTCGTGGATCTTCTGGCGGCCCCAGTTCAGCACGCCGCCCCGGGTGTCGAAGGTCGAGTTGACGTTGTACTTTCCGGAATCGAGCGCCATGGCGAGCGTCATCGCCTTGAAGGTCGAGCCCATCTCGTAGACGCCGACATTCATGCGGTTGATGCGATCCGGCGAGAGCGCATCCTTGGGATCGTTCGGGTCGAAATCGGGCATGGACACGAGCGCGATGACCTCGCCGGTCTTCACGTCGAGGATCATGGAGGCGCCGGCCTTGGCCTTGAAGTGGTCGATGCCCCAGGCCAGCTCGTCGCGGACGGCGAACTGCGCGCGCAGGTCGATCGACAGCTGCACCGGCTTCAGGTCGGCCTGCTTGTTGATCAGCCCGAAGCTGTTGAGGGCCTGCAGGCCGGTGGAGTCGATGTACTTCTCCATGCCGGCGATGCCGATGCCGTCGAGGTTCGTCGCGCCCAGGATGTGGGCGGCCGCGACGCCGTTCGGGTAGACGCGCTTGTGGTCGGGCAGGAAGCCGATGCCCGGGATGCCGAGCCGGTGGACCTCGGCCTGCTGCTTCGGGGTCAGCTCGCGCTTCACCCAGACGAAGCCGGCGCCCTTCTTGTCCTTGCGCTGGGTGAGCTTGGCGCGCAGCTCGGAGGCGTTGAGTTCCGGCAGGACCGCGGTGAGGAGTTCCACCGCCTCGTCCTTGTCGTAGATGTTCCCGGGTTCGGCGAAGACCGAGACCGTGCGGATGTCGGTGGCCAGGATCTCGCCGTTCCGGTCGATGATGTCGGGCCGGAAGGCGGTCGAGGATGCGGCCGCGACCCGGTGCTCCTGGCTGGGCGGATCCCCGAAGATCGCCATCATCAGGAGCTTGGCGGAGATCGTCCCGAACACGCCCACGAAGACCAGGCCGACCAGGGCGACGCGCATGTGCGAGCGCTCGATGGCCAGCCGGAACATGCTCCGCAGGAGCAGCTTTGCGCGCTCCGACGGCGGCACCGGCTCGCGCGCCTCCTCCTCGACAGGGCGCGGCGCGCCCGCGGCATGCGCCAGCGCGGCAGCCTCGAGAAGCGCGGCCTCGTGGTCCGACACGGCGGGCTCGACCGTCGGCTCTAGGGTCTGGGCGGCGTCATCGGACACGGGGGATTACCTCGAAGCCGTCGGCGGGGTGCGGGTCGTGGTGACGGTGCGGGTGATCGCGCCGGTCGTTCGCGGCTCGATCGTGCCCTTGTCTTTGGGGGTCGCCGTGGCGGCGAGCAGGCGGCCGATCTCGTCTCCGCGCTCCTGTCGGGCGGGCAGGTCCGAGAGGCGCGCCAAGTGGCTGGTGCCGATCGGCTCCAGAGCCAGATGTTTGTCGACGGCCGCCTGGAGGCGGTCGGGCCGGGTCAGAAGCTGCCACTCGGCACGCAGCACGGCGATCGCCTGCCGTTCCTTGTGCAGGGCCGTCTGGAGCTTGGAGACCTGACCGCCCTGGTAGAGCGTGTCGTACTTGATCGAGTAGGCGTAGATCGCCGAGGCGACGAGGCCGGCCACCGCCAGCAGGTTCAGCAGGCGGATCATCGGCGATGGCCTCCGCGGGCCGCATCCGGCAGGCTCGCCAGGGCGGTCAGGGCCGCCAGCGGTTCGGGAATGTCGGATTCGGTACGCTCCGCAGCCCGCAGCTTGGCGGACCGGGCGCGCGGGTTGCGGGCGGTCTCGGCCTCGCCCGGCAGGACCGGGCCCTTGGTGACGAGACGGAAGCTGCGGACGGTCTCGACCGGGGCTCCCGGGAGATGGCGAGAGCCCTGCGCGGAGCGGCCGCTCCGCGCGGCGAAGAACTGCTTGACGATCCGGTCCTCGAGCGAATGGAACGTCACGACGGCGAGCCGGCCGCCCGGCCTGAGCACGCGCTCGGCGGCGTGCAGCGCCCGCACCAATTCGCCGAGTTCGTCGTTCACGGCGATGCGCAGGCCCTGGAACGTCCGCGTCGCCGGGTGAATGTGGCTGCCGGGCTCGACGCGCACGACGCTGGCGACCAGCTCCGCGAGCTGCGCCGTGGTCTCGATCCGGCCGCGGCGGCGCGCCTCGAAGATGGTCCGTGCCACCGCGCGCGAGCGACGCTCCTCGCCGTAAAGATAGAGGATGTCGGCGAGCACGGTCTCGTCGGCCTCGTTCACGAGGTCCGCGGCGCTCGGCCCGTCGCAGCCCATGCGCATGTCGAGGGGCCCGTCGCTCCGGAACGAGAAGCCCCGTTCCGGCACGTCGAGCTGCATCGAGGAGACGCCGATATCGAGGACCACCCGGTCGACCTGCGCGAGACCCGTCTCCGCCAGGAGGGTGTCGAGCGCGCCGAAGCGGCCGGGCAGGAGGCGCAGGCGCCCCCCGGATTCCGCGACGAGCGCCTGCCCGGCTGCGATCGCCGTGGGGTCCCGATCGATCGCGACGACCTGCAGGTCCGGATCCGCCGCCAGGAGGGCGCGGGTATAGCCGCCGGCACCGAACGTGCCGTCGACCGCGATCCCGCCCGCGGTGCCGAGCGCCTCGACGACTTCATCGAGGAGGACCGGCACGTGCGGTTCCGACGGCGCGACGGCGCCGCTGTGGCGGGGCGAGCTCTCGGGAGAAGGACGGCGCCGGCTCACGGGCGCCTCGCCGACGGGGCGCGACGCGGGTTGCGAGAACCGGCGGAGGATCGGCGCGGTCCGGAGATCCGGACGCGGAAGCGGCTCGTGCGTCTCATGGTGCCCTGTGCCGGGCCGCGCGAGCGCGGCGCGCGTGACGGGAACGGCACCGGATGCGGAGCGCGCAAAACGCCGCGCACGGACGGGACCTGCAGGAAGGCAGGTTGCGCCCGGCGATCCGATACACGCCGTTGACGGGAGGATGCCGGGTATCATGGGCCTCGGAGGATCGTCAACGCACAAGCTTGGCGCTGCCGCGCCGAACGATCTGAACCCGGCAAGGTTAACCGAAGGTTTTTTCCGCACCGGAATCTTCGGCGCGGCGTGCTGCGGCGCGGGCGCGGCGCCGGGCCGATAAGGCGTTGAGGACGCAGGGCTTATCGGGATGTGGATCAGCCGGCCTATAAGCCGGGTTCTGTAGGGCCGGAGCGCTCGCGCGCGCCGACGTGGCGGCCATTCCTCTGGGACGGTCGTTGCCGACCGCCTCGAGCAACCAACCCGGGCGACTGGCCTGGAGAGCCGGCCTGCCCTTCTCGCGAAGGGCGCGCCGCCCCTATTCGGTCTTGCTCCCGGTGGGGTTTGCCGTGCCGTCCGCGTTGCCGCGTCCGCGGTGCGCTCTTACCGCACCCTTTCACCCTGACCCCGGACGGATCCGGGGCGGTCTGCTTTCTGTGGCACTGTCCCTGGGGTCGCCCCCGCCGGATGTTATCCGGCACCGTCTCTCCATGGAGCCCGGACTTTCCTCCCCGGACGCTCGCGCGTCCGGAGCGGCCGCCCGGCCGGCTGATCCGCGGGCAGATGCGCCCGCGGGGCCGTCCGGGTCAAGGGAGTCGACCCGCGCTACCAGGTGCCGGTGTTCTCCATGGACGTCCACGGCTCCTGCGGCGCTTTGGCGCCGCCCTTCTGGAGGATCTCGATGGAGATGCCGTCCGGCGACTTCACGAAGGCCATGTAGCCGTCGCGCGGCGGGCGGTTGATGGTCACGCCCTTCTCCTGCAGCCGCGCGCAGAAGGCGTAGATGTCGTCTACCTGATAGGCGAGATGGCCGAAGTTGCGCCCGCCCGAGTAGGTTTCCGGATCCCAATTGTAGGTCAGCTCGATGAGCGGGGATCGTGTGGCCGTGGCCCGCTCGACGTCGCCGGGGGCGGCCAGGAACACGAGGGTGAAGCGCCCCTTCTCGTTCTCGACGCGGCGGACCTCCTTCAGGCCGAACGTGTCGACGTAGAAGGCGAGGGCCCGGTCGAGGTCGGCGACCCGGACCATGGTGTGCAGGTATTCCATCGGACCTATCCTGTGGCTGGTCGGAGGTGGATCGTGCGTCCTGTTCGGGACGCGCGTCCCGCCTCCGGCTGATCGCCACCGCTAGCTAGCGGCCGGCCCGGCGGTGAGAAGGCCGCGCGCGCCGGACGGGCCATAAATCGACCCTGGCGCTCCTGCGTCCCGTGACGATCCGGCGTCCGGCGCGAGGGAGGCTACCGCAAAAAGACGACCGCGGACGCGTCCGTTGCCGCGGCCGGCCGCCAGCGCCGGGCGATGCGGCGCGGTGATCGGATCGGTTTGACGCGCGAAGGCTGTCCCGACGGCGCGCTGTCTCTCCGGGGCCGTTTCGGCGGCTCCGATCGTTGCGCCGCGCGCGCCGAGGGACCAGAACGGGCCCATCCCGCACCCGGAGTGAGCCGAATGCGCACCGAGACGCCGCCGCTGATCCGCCTCGAGGAATACCGGCCCAGCGACTACCTGATCGATCGGGTCGACCTCGACATCCGTCTCGACCCGCACGCGACCCGCATCGACGCGACCTTGACGCTGCGGCCGAACCCGGCCTGTGTGCCGGCGGCTCCGCTCACCCTCGACGGCGACGATCTCCGGCTGGTCTCGGCCGAACTCGACGGGGCGCCGCTGGCGCCCGACGCCTACGCGGCGACGCCGTCCGGCTTCATCCTCCGCGATCCGCCTCCGCGGCCCTTCGCGCTGCGCCTCGTCACGGAGGTGGATCCGACCGCCAACACCAAGCTGATGGGGCTCTACCGCTCGAACGGGGTCTACTGCACCCAGTGCGAGGCGGACGGCTTCCGGCGGATCACCTACTTCCTCGATCGTCCCGACGTGCTGGCGGTCTACACCACGCGCATCGAGGCCGACCGGACCGAGGCGCCCGTCCTGCTCGGCAACGGCAATCCCGTCGAGGCCGGCGATGCCGGGCCCGGCCGCCACTACGCCCTCTGGCACGATCCGCACCCCAAGCCCGCCTACCTGTTCGCCCTCGTGGGCGGCCGGCTCGGGAAGGTCGAGACCCCCTTCACCACGATGGAGGGCCGCACCGTCAGCTGCGCGGTCTACGTCGAGCCCGGCAAGGAGGACCGGGCGGGCTACGCCCTGGACGCCGTCATCCGCTCCATGGCCTGGGACGAGACGGCCTTCGGCCGCGCCTACGACCTCGACGTGTTCAACGTCGTCGCGGTGTCCGACTTCAACATGGGCGCCATGGAGAACAAGGGCCTCAACATCTTCAACGACAAGTACGTGCTGGCCAGCCCCGAGACCGCCACCGACGGCGATTACGCCGCCATCGAGGCGATCATTGCCCACGAGTACTTCCACAACTGGTCCGGCAACCGCGTCACCTGCCGGGACTGGTTCCAGCTCTGCCTGAAGGAGGGTCTCACGGTCTTCCGCGACCAGGAATTCTCCTCCGACATGCGCTCCAGGCCGGTGCATCGCATCGCCGAGGTGCGCTCGCTGCGGGCGCGTCAGTTCCCCGAGGATGCCGGGCCGCTGCGGCATCCGGTGCGGCCGCGGGCCTATGCCGAGATCAACAACTTCTACACGGCGACCGTCTACGACAAGGGCGCCGAGATCGTCCGGATGCTGCGGACCCTGATCGGTCCCGAGGCCTTCCGGGCCGGCATGGACCGCTACTTCGCCGACAACGACGGGCGCGCCGCCACCGTGGAGGATTTCCTCGCGGCCTTCGCGGCCGTGACGGGGCACGACCTCGATGCGTTCGCCCGCTGGTACGAGCGCCCCGGTACGCCCCGCCTCGCCGTCACGGCCGCCTACGATCCGGCCGCCGCGCGTTACACCCTCCATTTCGCTCAGAGCCTGCCCGGCACCGCAGACTCCGACGAGACACCCCTGGTCATTCCCGTGGCCCTCGGCCTGGTGGGGGCCACGGGGCCACTGACCGGCGCCAACTGCCCGGATGTGCGGGATGGCGTCTATGTGCTCGACCGCCCGGAGGCCGCGATCGTGTTCGACGCCGTCGCCGAGGAGCCGGTCCCGTCGCTCCTGCGCGACTTCTCCGCGCCGGTGAAGCTCGATCTCGGCCTGACGGATGCGCAGCGGATGCGGCTCCTGGCACAGGACAGCGACCCCTTCAATCGCTGGCAGGCCGCGCAGGACGTGGCGCTGCGGCTGATCCTCGACCCGGACGCCGACCGGACCGAGGCCTTCGCGGCGGCGCTCGGCCGCTTCCTCGACGGCGAGGCCCTGGCCGACCCGGCCTTCGCGGCGCTGGTCCTGGCGCTGCCGAGCGAAGGCGAGGCCGCCGACGCCGTCCCGGCCGAGGTCGATCCCGACGCCATCCACCGGGGGCGTTCCGATCTGCGGACCCGTCTCGGCCAGGTCCTGCGGCCGCGGCTCGAAGCGATCGACGCGGCGCTCGTGCCGGACGCGGGTGTCCCTTACAGCCCCGACGCCGCCTCGGCGGGGCGCCGGTCGCTCCGCAACGCCGCCCTCGACCTGATCGCCGCCGGGGATCCCCGGACCGGCGCGGCCCGCGCCGCCGAGCGCCTGGCCGAGGCGACCAACATGACCGACCGGCTCGCCGCCCTCGGCACCCTGGCGCTGATTCCGGGCGAGACCCGCGAGGTTGCCCTCGCGGAGTTCGCAACGCGCTACGCCGACGAACCCCTCGTGCTCGACAAGTGGTTTGCCATCCAGGCCCAGATCCCGGAACCCGGCACGCTCGACCGGATCGCCCGTCTCCAGGAGCACCCCGCCTTCACCATGACCAATCCGAACCGCGTCCGGGCGCTGATCGGAAGCTTCGCGTTCGGCAACCCGACCCAGTTCGCCCGGCCGGACGGGTCGGGCTTCGCCCGCGTGGCCGACACGGTCGCGGCGCTTGATTCGACCAACCCACAGGTTGCCGCGCGGCTCCTCACGGCCTTCAAATCATGGCGTCGGCTGGAAAAATCACGCGGCGCCAAAGCGGTCGAAATGCTGAATGGGATCAAGGCGATCCCCGGCCTTTCCCGGGACACGGCCGACATCCTCGCCCGCACCCTTGGAGACGGCTAAGCGTCTGAACCTGCGGTAGAAATTGATTCCCGGGCGGCCGCGCAACACCCGACGGGCGTCAAGTCGTTATGGTAAAAAACCCGTGGACAAACGGCCCCCCGAGGTGATTGTATTCACTCAGATTCGGGGGGCCTTCGGGGGCCGGGCGCCCGTACCGGATCGCTGTTCCCACGGGTGAGGTTCGGCCATGCCGGAGGCGGCTTCCGCTTCCTTCTCCGCGCGTGCGGATTCGAATCTCACGATCTCCTGGCCGATGCGGACCCGGGATCCGCGGCTCGGCCAAGCCGAACGCTGGCTGCGCTACGCCGTGCCGGGGACGCTGGCGGTGTTCCTGGCCTGCCTCGTCGGGCTCGCGGCGCTTCACATCCAGGGCCAGCGGGCCGAGATCCTGGCGGGTGCCCGGGCCGAGGTCGAAGGCTTCGCCCGTCTGGCCGCCCGGGCGGTGGACCCAACCGGTACCGTCGCGGAGGACCTGCGGGCGCTGATGCCGGAGAGCGAACGGCATCCCGGCCGCCGCCTGCTGGTGGTCCGCCCCGACACCCGCATTCTCGCCGCCCATCCGCCGCTGCCCGCCGACCGGACGACGCTCGCCGCCGTCCTCGGCGACAGCGAGCCGCTCTCCGGCCTCGGCGAGCGCGCAGGCGCCATGGCCCTCGAACTCCCCGGGGGCGAGAGCGTGCTCGCTGCCATGCACAGCCTCCCGGGCGGCGCGGGCCAGGTGGCGGTGCTGCAGCCCATCGAGCCGCTGCTGCGTGGCTGGAGCGCCCGCACCCGCGACCAGATCGTCCTGATCGCCGCCGCCGCCCTCGTGATCGTCGGCGTCGGACTGGCCTACGGGCTGCAGACCCGTCAGGCGGCCCGGGCCGACCGCGCCCGCGAGCAGATCCGCGGTCGCCTCGAGACCGCCCTGCGCCGGGGTGCCTGTGGGCTGTGGGACTGGGACATCGCCCGGGGCCGGATCTACTGGTCCGACTCGATGTACACGCTGCTCGGCTACCGGCGACAAAACGAGTATCTCTCGTTCGGCGACGTCAACGGCTTGGTCCATCCCGATGATGGCGACCTGTACAGCCTCGCCCGGGGGCTCGCCGCCAATCAGACGCATATCGACCACGCCTTCCGGATGCGCGGCGCCGACGGGGCCTATGTCTGGCTGCGTGCCCGGGCCGAGGTCGTGGCCGACGCCGCCGATGGTGGCCGCCACCTCGTCGGCATCGCCACCGACATCAGCGAACAGCGGGCCCTCGAAGAGACCAACGCGGCGGCCGACATGCGCCTGCGCGACGCCGTCGAGGCGATCTCGGAGGCGTTCGTGCTCTGGGATACCGGCAATCGGCTGGTCCTGTGCAATTCCAAGTTCCGCCACCTCCACGCCTTGAGCCCGGAGGATGCGCAGGCCGGGCGAAGCTACACGGACGTGATGGGTCGCGGCGTGCTGCCTCAGGTCCGTCGGGAATCACCCGAGGCGGGCATGGCGTTGACCAGCATGGCGGCCCGGACCTTCGAGGCCGAACTCACCGATGGCCGCTGGCTGCAGATCAGCGAACGGCGCACCAAGGATGGGGGCTACGTCTCGGTTGGGACCGATATCACCAGCCTGAAGCGCAATCAGGAGCAGCTCCTCGCGTCCGAGCGCGAACTGATCGAGACCGTGAAGGACCTCAAACGGTCCCGCCGGACCCTCGAGCTTCAGACCCAGCAGCTCGCCGACCTCGCCGAGCGCTATCTCGACCAGAAGGCAGTCGCCGAGGCCGCGAACCAGGCCAAGGCCGAATTCCTGGCCAATATGAGCCACGAACTGCGCACGCCGCTCAACGCCATCATCGGCTTTGCCGACGTGATGGAGAATGCCGTGCTCGGCCCGCTCGGCACCCCGCGCTACACCGAATATTGCCGCGACATCCGCGAGAGCGGCTCGCATCTGCTGTCCATGATCGACGACATCCTCGACATGGCCCGCCTCGAGGCCCGGCGGGTGCGGCTGATCCCGAAGGCGATCTCGGCGGAGGCCGCCATCACGGCTGCGCTCGCCCCGGTCGAGCCGGCCGCCCGCGAGAAGGCGATCACCGTCAGCGTCGACGTGACGTCCGGGCTGGACCTGCTGGCCGATCCGCAGGCGATCCGGCAGATCCTCGCCAACCTCCTGCAGAACGCCGTGAAGTTCACGCCGGCCGGCGGGCGCGTCGCGGTGCGCGCGCGCCGTGCCGGGGCGTGCACGCATCTGTACATCGAGGACAACGGCATCGGCATTCCGCGCTCCGATCTCGACCGGCTCGGCCGGCCCTTCACCCAGGTCGAGACGCAGATGACCCGCAGCCACAAGGGATCGGGTTTGGGCCTCGCCATCACCCGCTCGATGGTCGAGCTGCATGGCGGCTCGCTCCGGATCCGCTCGGAGGAAACGGTGGGCACGATCGTCCTCGTGCGCCTGCCGGCCGTGCCGGCCGACCGTTTGGATCCGCCGGTCCCCCTCGCGGCGGCCGGCCCCGGGTTGAAGACCCTGAGTGAGACGCCGCGGTCGGGTCGCGGCGCGGCCGGCCGATCTGCCGCGGCCTGACCGCACCCTCTCACGACCGCGAATCGAGACCGCCGAGGCGCGCGCGGCGCCCCTGTTCCACGTGCCAGCGCGCGTCCGCCACGGCCCGCGCCAGGCTCCGGATGCGCCATTGGCGATAGAGGGACAGGACAGGGTTGCGACCTAGCCCGGCTTGATGTCGGCTCAGGCGTCGCAGCAGGTCCGGCAGTTGCGCCGAAGCCGCGTCGCCGGTGGCGATGTCGATCGCCCTCAGTTCCGCCCGGAGCCCCGCTTTCCAGTCGTCCATGATGCCTCCTCCGCGCTGATCGCCCGGCGCGACCGGGCTGCGGTTCCGAGCGGCCCGGCTGCCGGTCCTCCCGCGGCATGGCCACCCGGCGCCAAACCCCAGGGCCGGTCCGGTGGTCGCCCGGCAGGTGATCCGTGCGGCGGACCGGAAATGGAGAATACGACCGATGCGGTCGCGGGCAACGCGCAGTTCGCCCTGGCGCCCTGGCTCGGACACGCCGCCGGGCCGGCCTGCGCGCGGAGCACGGGCGCCGTCACCGGCCTTCCCGGGGCGGATGACCGGAGATCGCGCTCGCAAATCTCCCCAGGGCGCCCGTGGGTGCGACCTGCGCCGCGCCGATCTAGCGCCGCCGCAGCGCCCGCTTGGCGGCGGCGCGCGCGTCGCGCTCGAATCGGGCGAGCCGGACGCGCCGCTCTAGGGAGATCACCTGCCGACCGGGCGGAACGGCGATGACCTCGGCGATCGGGGTCCGGTCGCGGTAGAGGCTTTCCAGAGCCGAACCGTCCAACGTCGCCGAGTCGAGGCGTTCGGCGAAGCCGGTCTCGTGGCAGGCCCGCATGATCTCGGCTTCCAGCAGGAGGCCCGGGGCGTGGCTGCGCAGGCCTTCGTCGTAGGCGGTCTTCAGCAGGGTCGCGGTGCCGCCGGTGACCAGGGCCAGGCTGACGGCAATCGGCCGCCCGTCGAGGGTCAGCGCATCGGCCCGGACGCCGACCGGGCCCGGGGTCGCCGTGAACAGGGCGCGGGCGAGCGCGGCGCTCTCCGGGCGGCAGGCCATGGCGGTGCCGGCCTTTCCCTTCCAGCCGACGCGCTCCAGGTCGAGAAATGCCGCAACGAGGTGGGCGAGGTCCGGTCCGCTCGCGGCGCTCACATGGGCGACGGCGCCGGTCTCTGCCAGACGGCGCGCCCGGCGACGCAGATCCTTGAAGCGCGCCCGGTTGGGATGATCGGCGAGGAACGCCGCTTGGTCGGCGCGCCGGTCCATGACCGGCCGGTCGAAGGCCGCCACCGTGCCGATCGCCCAGCCGCGCCGGCGCATTTCCGCCAGCATGTCCGGCACGGCGCCTTCTCCGGTCGGCAGCAGAGGCCAGCGCCACGCCCGGCCACCGGAAGCCGCCTCGAGCCCGGCCACCAGCGCCCGCGCATGGGCCGTCCGGTCCGGGCCGTCGGCGATCAGCGGCGCGGTGGCGGTCACGTAGGGGGAGAGGAACGGCCGCAGGATCCGGCTGCCGAGACCGCACAGGTCGCGGGTCGGCGCATACGGCAGCAGCGCCACGAGCCGGTCTCCCTGGCGGACCGTGACATAGCGCAGAGCGGCCGACAGGAGTCCTGCGGCCCGATGGGCATCGATCACGTGCCGCGCGAAATGCGGATGCGGGGCGGTGCTCGCTGCGACCAGCGCATCCCAGGCGACGGGATCCGGTGCGTCGGTCAGCGCGAACGCGACGTCGGAGGGCGCGCGGAGGGGGTTCGCCGCGGTCATCGGGCCATCCCGGTGGCCCAGACCGGGGTCGCCAGCCCGTGGATCCGCCCGGCGGCCCGGGCCAGAAGGGCGGCCCGGCCCATGGTCGCGAGCGCCACCGCCATGGCGGCGCCGAGCGTCCCGAAGGCCGGAACCAGGGCGAGGCACAGACCTGCGGCGGCGACGAGGCTCCCCACGGTGATGCCGGCACAGAGCCGCTCGCCGCCCAGCATGGTGAGGAGGTCCTCTCCCGGCCCGAACAGGCTCGCTCCGACGCTGCCGGCGATCAGGATGCACAGGATCGGCACGCTGGCGCCGAGTCCCGGGCCGAACATGGCGAGCAGCAGGGGGCTGACGGCCAGGATCGCGCCGCCGACCACGAGCGTCGCGGCTGCCGTCATGCGGCCCTGGCGGCGGACCAGCTCGGCGAGCAGGAAGCGGTTGGCCTGTGCCTGGGCGGCGCTGTAGCGCTGGAGCGTCGCCGCGCTGACGGCGTAGTGGACGAACACGACGAATTGCTGGATCCGCGTCGCCGCGAAGTAGACCCCGACCTCCGCCGGGCTCACCAGGGCACCGAGCACGATGACGTCGACGAAGGTGAAGCCGGCATTGGCGAGGTCGATGGCGGCGATCGGCAGGCTCGTCCCCAGCCAAGCCCGCCACCGGTAGCGGTGCGGCCCGGCCGGCAGACTCCGCCGAAGCCGCGCGGCGAGCAGGGCAGCCTGCAGGCCCGTGGCGCCGGCGGCGGCGATCAGCATGCAGGCCATCGCCACCTCGGCGCGGGGCGGCGCGCCGAGCAGGATCGCCGCGATCATGCAGCCCATCATCAGGGTCTGGCGCAGGAGGTAGGGCGGCGCGATGGCGAGCCCGACCCAGTTCTGGCTGCGGGCCACGCCCTCGAGGTAATCCTGGAGCGCGAAGAGCGGCATCACGCCGAGCGCGACCGCGATCGGGGCCCAGTAGGCCGGGGCGAACAGGTCCGGTTCGAGCATCAGCAGGGCCGCACCGAGCCCCGCGATGGCGAGGGCCGCACCGCCGGTCACCAGGGCGCCGGCCCGGATATAGCCCCGCGCGAGGTCGAGATCGCCCTGCGCCTGATCGCCCGGCACGAAGCGGCAGGCGCCCTGCGACAGGCCAAGGGTCAGGGTATGGCCGAGCATCGCGGTCCAGACCCAGACCGAGGCGAAGATCCCGTAGGCGTCCCAGCCCATCATCCGGGCCGCGAGCACCTGCGCGCCGTAGGCGAAGCCGGCTGCCCCCACGCGGATCGCGAAGACCGCGAGGGCCGCCCGCTGGGGACCGGTCTTCAGAGCCCGGAGGTGCCGGAACGCGCGGAGAGGGAGAGCCGTGGCTGACACTACGCGCTCCGCGCCCGTCCTGAACTCGGCGGGAGGCCGATCTCTGGCCGTCCGGTCTAGCCCGGGGCGCGTTGCGGCTCGGTTAAGGGCGGCTGGGCCGGGGCCGCCTTGGGTTCCTTCGGCGTCTCGGTCCGCATCAGGGAGGTTGCGATCGTCAGGGCGACATGCTCGGCCATGCACCGCAACCCGAGATCGTTGAGCCGGAACTGGCGGCCGAGCATGTGCCCCTCGCCCTTATCCGTGCGGCTCGACAGGTAATGCAGCGCCTCGTAGCGTCGCACGAGCGGCACGCCCTGCTGGGTCGCGACGGTGCGGACCGCCTCGACGATCCGGTTGTAGTCGACGTCGGCGGCCATGCTGGCGGTATAGATCGGGTCGACCAGCACCACGTCGATTTCGTGAGAGCGGATCCAGCCGACGGCCTCGGCCAGCGCGCTCGCGAAGGCGTCGACGTCGACGCGGGCGATGGCATCGTGTGTGCCGACCTGCCAGACCACGAGGTCGGGCTCGGCCTCGGCCACCATGGTCCGCAGGCGCTCGGCGGCCCCGGAGGCGATCTCGCCCGGAAGGCCGCGATGGTCGATCGTCACGTCGACCTTCGGCAGAGCGTGCTCCAGGGCGGCTTCGAGCTTGGCCGGATAGGAGGCGGACGCCCCGGGCGCCGCGCTGCCGCCGATCGCCAGGATCTTGAGCGGGCGATTCTCCGCCAGCGCCGCCTTGACGGCGCCGAGCTGGGCCACGGTGTACAATTGTGCGCCGGGAACCCGGCACTCCAAGGAGAGGGTTGGATCGCCCGGGGCTGGAATGGTGGGCTGCTCCGCCGCGGCCGATCCGCCCGGAATGCCCCACAGGCTGGCCGTCAGGATCCAGGTGGCCAGCGCCGGGGCGAGCCCGCCGGCGGCACCGGTCCGGACGGCCCGGGATGGGCGTACAGGATACCCCGCCCGCATCATGTCCGCGGTCGCGACGATCTGCTGCGGCTGCGCCATTCGACGAACCATGCCGTAAACCCCAGCCCGACGAGGCCCGAGCCGGCGACCAGCATATCGATCGGCACGCCGCCGCCAGTCTGGAAACGCACGAGCTGCCCGATCAGGCTCAGGATCGAACCCATCGAGAAGACAGCCAGCGAGTTCCGGCCCATCTGAGTTAGATAACCGACAATGCGACCGATTCGGGGGGCGAGTACCCTGTAAAGGGGCGCAAACGCTAACAATACCCCCAAGAAATGAAGCAGCCGGGCCGGTGTGAGGTAGGTCTTCTCGAACGTGAAGAGCAGGCGCGGCTCCGGAACGAGCATCGGATCAGGGCGGATCTCCGTCACCGCGAGCAGGATCCCGAGGAGAACGATGACGACGCCCATCGGAAACAGGCGTCTCGCCCAGCGGCGCAGGATATCAGAGCGCAGGTTCCAGCCCTGAAGCACGAAGCCGAGTACGAGCAGAAGCTGCCAGCAGAACGGATCGAAGAACCAGTCCCCTTCCCCCGGCCAGGATGGAAGGTTCCAGCCGAAGATGAGGCTGGCGAGATACACGCCCACGGAGAGCGCCAGGGCCGCGAGCAGGCTGACGCGCCCGACGAGCACGAAGACGGGCGCGATACCGATCAGCAGCACGTAGAGCGGAAGGATGTTGAAGTAGCCGAGCTGGTAGGTCAGCAGCGCCATGCCGCAGACCGATTGGATCGGGTCCGCAAAGAAGCCGCCGGCATTGTGCCATTCGAGGATGAGCGGGTTGTCGAGCAGCAGCGCCGCGCCCGCGATGATCGCCAGCGCCAGCAGCATGACGGTGAGCTGCGCCCGGTAGACCTCGACGGTGCGGGCCAGCAGCCGCACCACGCTCCGTCCGGGCGGCTCGGGGTTGCCGTCGCGACCCCGTGTGGCGATGCCGATCGACCAGCCCGCGAGGAACACGAACAGCTCGGCCGCGTCCGAGATGCCGTATTGCGAGAAGGTGTAGCGCTCGAAGGTGTTGCCGGGGATGTGGTTGATGAAGATCGTGATCAGGGCGAAGCCGCGCCAGAAGTCGATCGCGTTGGGGTCCCGCATCGTCGCGGCGGCTCCGGGTTTCGACGCTTCAGAATGTCGGCTGCGGGAACGCGGCTCCTGATACGGCGCCGCATCGGTTCTGCAAAGGCGAACAAAGGTAGGGATCGGCCCGTGGGGTCGAACCGGATGGTCACACCCGCGTTATGGCCCGGCACGGAGTTCCAGACAGATGACCCGACCGCTCACCACCCTCGGCCTCGCGATCTTCCTGCCAATCCTGGCGGCCAGCGCCGCGGCGGCGCAGGCTCAGACCGGCACCGGCGGCGGTCCCGCCTCGACGGCGACCGCGCCGAACACCTCCTCCCTCGGCCGTGTGATGCCGCCGAGCCGGGGGGCCGGCGCGGCGACGCCCGACGACCGGCGCACGCTCACGCCGAACGAGGCGCAGAACGATCGGATCATGCGGGGCATCTGCATCGGATGCGCTCCGAAATAGGAGGCGCATCCGACCGAGGGCACGCCGGCTACTTGCCGCGACGCAGCCGCAGGTCGTCCTCGCTCTCGCGGGCGAGGCGCAGCAGGTTCTGGCCGTAGGCGGTCTTGGCAAACATCTCGCCCCGGGCCACGAGCTGGTCGCGGGAGATGAAGTGCTGGAGGTAGGCGATCTCCTCCAGGCAGGCGACCTGCAGGCCCTGGCGGTGCTGCAGGGTGCGGACGAACTCGCTCGCCTCCAGCAGGCTGTCGTGGGTCCCGGTGTCGAGCCACGCATAGCCGCGCGACATGCGCTCCACGTGCAGTTGCCCGCGTTGCAGGTAGGCCTCGTTGACGCTGGTGATCTCCAGCTCGCCGCGGGCCGAGGGCTTCACGTCGGCGGCGATGTCGAGCACCTGATTGTCGTAGAAGTACAGGCCGGTCACCGCCCAGGTGGATTCCGGGTTCTGCGGCTTCTCGACGATCTTGGTCGGTCGGCCCGCCTTGTCGAGGTTGACCACGCCGTAAGCCTGCGGGTTGTCGACGTGGTAGGCGAAGACGGTCGCGCCCTGCTTGCGCGCGGCGGCGCGATCCAGGAGTTCGCCCATGCCGGCGCCGAAGAACAGGTTGTCGCCGAGGATCAGCGCCACGTCGTCGTCGCCCACGAAGTCGCGCCCGATCACGAAGGCCTGGGCGAGGCCTTCCGGCCGCGGCTGCAGCGCGTAGGAGAATTTCAGCCCGAACTGCTCGCCGGTGCCGAACAGGCGCTTGTAATTGTCGAGGTGCTCCGGCGACGAGATGATCAGGATCTCGCGGATGCCGGCCAGCATCAGCACCGAGACCGGGTAGTAGATCATCGGCTTGTCGTAGACCGGCAGGAGCTGCTTGTTGATCGACAGCGTGGCCGGGTGCAGGCGCGTGCCGGATCCGCCGGCCAGAACGATGCCCTTCATGGCTTGGAAACTCCCTCTGAAACCGGCCCGACGAGCCGGTCCAGTATATCGTCGAGCGCCGCCTGCCAGGCCCGCGGCGCGATGCCGTAAGCGGCCGTGAGGCTGTCGGTGGACAGGCGCGAATTGGCCGGCCTCCGGGCCGGTGTCGGATAGGCGGAAGTCGGGATGCCCTTGACCGGCACCGAGCGGCCGCCGCGGCGGGCCGAGCCCGCCACGATCGCCTCGGCGAAGCCGCACCATGTGGTGTCGCCGGCGTTCACGCAGTGAAACGTGCCGGTGGGAGCGTCCGCATCCCCGGCCATGCGCTGCGCGATCGTCGCGAGGGCGGCGGCGAGGTCGGCGGCCGAGGTCGGGCAGCCGTGCTGGTCGTCGACGACGGTCAGGGCATCGCGCTCGGCCGCGAGCCGCAGCATCGTCTTGACGAAGTTGCCCCTGTGCGGGCTCACCACCCAGGCGGTGCGGACGACGGCGTGGCGCGGATTGCCGGTGCGCACCGCCAGCTCGCCGGCGGCCTTGCTGGCGCCGTAGACGCTCTGCGGGTCGATCGGTGCGTCGGGCGCGTAGGCCCCGTGGGGCTTCGTGCCGGCGAAGACGTAGTCGGTCGAGACGTGGACCAGCGGGATGGATTGCGACGCCGTGGCGGCCGCCAGGATCGCCGGCGCGAGCGCGTTGAGGCGCCACGCCGCGACCACATCGGACTCGGCCCTGTCGACGGCCGTGTAGGCGGCGGTGTTGATCACCGCCCGGTAGTCGCGCGCGGCGAGCGCCGCCGCGACGGCGTCCGCGTCGGTGATGTCGAGATCCGTACGGCCCGGTGCGTGCACGCGGACGCCGTCCGGCCAGGACAGGGCCTGCAGCTCGGTGCCGACCTGGCCCGCGCCGCCGAGGACGAGGATGTCCATCAGCCGTTCAGTCCCAGGCGCTCGCCCTTGTACCGGCCCTCACGGATCGGGCGCCACCAGCCCTCGTTGGCGAGGTACCAAGCGACGGTCTCCTCCAGCGCCTGCTCGAAGGTCTTCTGCGGGCGCCAGCCGAGTTCGGCCTCGGCCTTGGTGCAGTCGATGGCGTAGCGCCGGTCATGGCCCGGGCGGTCGGCCACGAAGCTGATCAGCTGCTCGTGCGGGGCGTTCTGCGGACGCAGCCGGTCGAAGGCCGCGCACAGCGCCTTCACCACCGCGAGGTTGTTGCGCACCGCCCGGCCGCCGAGCAGGTAGGTCTCGCCGATCCGGCCGCGCTCCAGCACGGCGACGAGGCCCTTGGCGTGATCCTCCACGTGGATCCAGTCGCGCTCGTTCAGGCCGTCGCCGTAGACCGGCAGCTTCTTCCCCTCCAGGGCTTTCAGGATCATCAGCGGGATCAGCTTCTCGGGGAAGTGCCGCGGCCCGTAATTGTTCGAGCAGTTGGTCACCAGCACCGGCAGGCCGTAGGTCTCGTGCCAGGCGCGGGCGAGGTGGTCGGAGGCCGCCTTCGAGGCCGAGTAGGGCGAGCGCGGATCGTAGCGGCTCTCCTCGGTGAAGAACGCGTCCGGCGGCAGCGAGCCGTAGACCTCGTCGGTGGAGACGTGGAGGAACCGGAAGCTCTTTTTGTCCGCCTCCGGCAGGGCTTCGTAATAGCCCCGCGCCCCATCCAGCATGGTCTGCGTGCCGATGACGTTGGTGCGCACGAAGGCGCCCGGATCGGTGATCGAGCGGTCGACGTGGCTCTCGGCGGCCAGATGCATCACCGCCTGCGGCTTGAAGTCGGCGAAGGCCTTCTGCACGGCGGCGCGGTCGCAGATGTCGGCCTCGACCAGGCGATGGCGCGGGTTGTCGGCGAGCGGCGTCAGCGAGACCGGGTTGGCCGCATAGGTCATCGCGTCGAGGGTGCAGACGTCGTGGCCGAGATCGTTGACGAGGTGCAGCACCAGCGCCGAGCCGATGAAGCCGCAGCCTCCGGTCACCAGGATGCGCATGGCGTGTCACCTCTTCGGATAGGTCAGAAACGGAATAGCCGGGCAGCGTAAGACTGGCCGGCGTGACGAAATTGCGGCCGGGCCGCGCGGCTCAGAAGACTTGGCCGAGATCGGCGAGGCGCGGGGCGCGGCGATCCTTGTCGGACAGGATCGCCGCCTCGCCCGAGACCGGCCACGGGATCCCGACTTCGGGATCGTTCCAGGCGAGCGCCCGGTCGTGCTCGGGGCTGTAGTATTCGTCGACCTTGTAGGCGACCATGACGTCGGGGGTCAGGGTGCAGAAGCCGTGGGCGAAGCCGTGCGGGATGTAGAGCTGATCGCCCGTCTCGGCGTCGAGGGTGACGGCGACGTATTTTCCGTAGGTCGGCGACCCGCTGCGGATGTCGACCGCGACGTCGAGGATCGCGCCCTGGAGCACGCGGATCAGCTTGGCCTGGGCCCTGGGCGCGATCTGGAAGTGTAGCCCGCGGATCGTGCCCTGCGGCGCCGAGAAGGACTGGTTGTCCTGTACGAACGGCGTTGTGATGCCGACCCGCGCCAGGGCGTCGGCCCGGAACGTCTCGGAGAACCAGCCCCGCGTATCGCCGAAGCGCTTCACCGCGATGCGCTTCACGTCCGGGATCTCGGTCTCGATGACGTCCATGCCAGCGCCCTTCTTGCGGATCCCGTCGCGAGGTCCAGCGGACGTCTCCGCATCGGTCGTTCGGGGCCGCGCGCCCGCCTTGCCGACCACAACCTCGGTGATGCCCCGCGACTTCCGGTCATTCGCCGTCCGTGTCAAGGCGTGCCCGCTGCGGTGGCGTGCGTGCGAGGAGCCGATGACGGCCGGACCGGGATCCGCGGTGGAGACCCTGCTGCGGGCCCAAATGGCCGATCCGGCCTGCACGTGGAGCCTCGGCAGCTACGGAGCCGGCGCCGTCTTCGCGCGGGACCCTGACGAGGCGGCCCGGCCCCTCGAGAATGGGGGGATCGGCATCGTCACGGCCCGGGGCGCCCTCGCCCTCGTGATTTCGCCGGATCTCAGGCCGTTCGCCTACGAGACCGGTTTCAACGACGGCTGGAGCCAAGCGGTCGCGCTCTGCCTCCCCGAAGCGGCCTGTGCCATGGGCGGGCGCACCGTACTGACCGAGCTGGGGCCCGATGCGGCGGCAATCCGGCCGCAGGACCGCGCCGCGTCCCTGTTCGACCTCGGCCTCGGCCTGCGCGCCGTGGATGCCTGCCTGCGGGTGGCCGATCCCGAAGGCATCCGTAGGCTTCGGGCGCTGGCGGGCCGGCCGCTCCTGGCGTCCGGCGATGCGGGAATCCTGCGGTCGCTCGCGGCGCACCCGGATCGGGTCTTCATCACGCGCTGCGGGCGCATCGAGGTCTTCGCCCCGGGGCCCGATCCGGCCGAAGCGGGGTCCGGACCGCAGAGCCACGTCCTGCCGCAGCTGCTGCGGCTCGGACGGACCCATGCGGCCACCGCGCCGATCCCGCAGGGCTGGGTGCCCTGCGGCGCGCTCCATCCGGCGCATCCGGCCCGGGACCGGCCCGGTCGGCCGATCCCGTTCGATGCCGGACGCCACGCGGCGTTCGCGCTGGTGCTCGACGCCTGGGGCGATCCCGCGCTGGTCGCCCTGCGCCGCACGATTCTGGCCGGGCAGGATCCCGACCCGTCGCACGTCGACGGACGGTTCGCCCGCCTGGTGGTCCGAGCGGCGCGCGCCCAGCGGAGGGCCATGGCCGGCTGAGCGGGACGTCACAGGTCCGGCGGCGCCGGCACGAAGGGCGGCGCCAGCTCGGGCTGGCCGCCGGCCGGCATCCACGCACCCCCGAGCGGATGGATCGGCGTGTCCGCCCGCAGGGCGCCCGAACGCGCCATGCCGACGAGCGCGGAGAGCGGGAACGGCCCCGTCACCGCGTCGCGATAGAGATAGAACCGCATCGCCGTCTCCTCCGGCGGGGCCCGCGGCGTCCGATCCACCAGGCGCAGCAGGGCGTCGGTCGCGAAGGCCGCCGGATCGACGGTCGGGAGGTGGCGCTCGGCCTCGCCCCGGGCGACCCCGAAGAAGGCCGCGACCTTGTCGAGGCCGGCCTGAGCGGCGGCTTCCTCGAAGTCCAGACTCCCGCGTGTGGCGAGCACGGCTCGACTCAGCGCCGAGTAGTTCAGCGAGAACAGGGCCGTCATGGCGGTGCGGTCCGGGCCCGGCGGCGCCTATTTGCGCATCTTGTGCAGGATGCGCGGCGACGTGCGCCCGGGAACCTGACCGTCCTGGTCGAAGGTCCCGATCGCGATCGTGCCCTCCGGCACGCGGATGGCGGCCGCCAGTGCCTCAACGAAGGGCCGGAATTGCGAGCCCTCGGCGCTCAGGAACGGCTCCATCCATCCGGAATCCTGAATGAGCACGAGCTGATGGGCGGCGGCCTGGACCGGGGGCGACCAGAGGACGAGCAGCGCGAGCGCCGCGCGGGTCAGAAGCGACCCTCATGCCGTCTGAAGCCGCAGCGCGTGGCAGCTGCGCCCGGACCGGGTCCAGAGGTACAGCGCGTTGTCGTGCAGGAGCGCGTCGGCGTCGCCGCGTGACGCCACCTCCAGGGTGATCGGAAGGCGGTGAAGGCCAACCCCGTGGGCGTGGTGCAGGACGTGGCCGATCACCGGTTCGCGGAGAGCGGCGCCCTTGAGGAATCCGGCGCGCGGAGCGTCGATGTCCAGGGCGAGGAGCACGGTATCGCGGGGCAAGGCCAGCAGCGGAACGAGGAGAGCGCCCGCATGCGCTCCGAGCGTGAGCGTCTCGGCCGGCGGCTGCCAGGGCAGGTCGAAGCGGTCCGCGCCCCATTAGGCGACGGGTCCGGCGGCGAGGCGCGGCCCGTCGAGGGGGCGGAGCGTCCGGTCCGGCGTCACTGCTGCGAGGTGGCAGCGACCCTCCAGGATGCCGAGCCGGTGGTGCTGGTCGGCCCGGTCGCGCCACGGCGCCTGCGCGGTGATCGGCGCGAAGCCGACCGGCCAAGCAACGAAAGCCGCGCCTGCGCCGCCAGACCGGAACGCGACGAACCCGTCGGGTCCAGTCCAGAACATGTCGCCCAGGCGGTTTGTCCAGGGACCTGAGAACCGGCTTCCGGACGCGGATCTGTCGAGGTCCAGCAGGGCGAGGGCATCCGAGCCGACCGTGCTGCGGTACAGGATGAGCCGCCCGTCCCGTTCGGCCAGGGCGAGGAGGTCGATCCCGTCCCAGCCCGGAGCGGAGAGAAAGCGCAGGCGCGGTAGGCCGACTTCGCCGGAGGCGAGGCGGAGACCGAGTTGCGGAAGTCCTGCCGAGACCAGCGCGTCGGCGGTGGTGTAGGCGATCCCCGCGGGAGACGCCGTCGGCGTGGTTCGCGGTGCAGCGGCGGGCAGACGGCCGAGGGGCAGGAACGTCCGGCCGTCCCAGGTGTCCAAGGCGCCCAGGTTTTCCTGAAACAGGTGGAGCGCGGCCGGGCGCCCGGCCCGGAGCAGCACCGGCACGCCGCTCGGCAGAGGAAGCTCGGTCAAGCTGCCGCGGTCGATCTCGAGCGTGGCCGGCTCCTCGGCGGTTGCGGGGTTGCGCAGGATCTCGCCGGTTGCCGGTGCGTGGGTGAAATGCGCTGGATAGGGGCGGGCTTGGGTGTCCCGCCGGATGCCGGGCTGGGCGATCCGCGCGCCATCCGCGGCGATGCGGATTCCGTTTATCTCGGCCGCCACCGGTACCCCGCCCCGGAAATGCCAGAGCTGACGGCCGGACAGGTTCGTCACATGCGGATCGGGATCGACCGGCCAGATCCCGTGGCATTCGGAAGCGTGCGCATTCCGCGCTGGCGCGGAGATGATCCGCGGCTGTGAGAAAGATCCATCGGCGCTCAACGGCCCTGTTCCGCAGCTGAAACACAGGGCTGATCGTTTCCGATTCTCCGCGCGATGGGAAGAGCACTGTCGAGCGGCGTGCCCCGTCTTGCGCTGATCTTGTCAGGGAATGCCGATGATCTTGTGGGTTTGCAGCGACAGCCGCCAGCGGGCATCGCGGCGGCAATAGGCGATCGCCGCCTCCGTGCTGGCGGCGCGGTCCGGCCCGTCCATGGGCTGGAGGAAGCGGTGCTGGAATGCGAACCCGACGAAAGCCGCCGGATCGGCGTCCGCCTGCGGATAGACGAGCTTCAGTTCATGGCCGGAGGTCTGCGCCAGGGCGTTGCTTCCCTTGGGGCTGACGCAGATCCAGTCGATACCGGGCGGCGCGGGCAAAGTCCCATTGGTTTCGATCGCGATCTCGAACCCGGCCGCGTGGACGGCCTCGATCAGGGGCGTGTCGAGCTGGAGCAGCGGCTCGCCGCCGGTGAAGACGACGTAGCGGTTCTCGGCGCCTCCCGCCCAGGTGGCGGCGATCGCGTCGGCGAGCGCCGCCGCATCCGTGAAGCGGCCGCCGCCCTCCCCGTCCATCCCGATGAAATCCGTGTCGCAGAATCGGCAGGCCGCTGACGCGCGGTCGGCTTCGCGACCGGACCACAGGTTGCAGCCGGCGAAGCGGCAGAACACGGCGGCGCGGCCGGCCTGGGCGCCCTCACCCTGAAGTGTGTGGAAAATCTCCTTGACCGCGTAAGCCACAACTGTCCCAGTCACGTCCGCGCGCGGTCCGCTCCGCGCTCTGACTGCACATAAGCCGTGCCTGGCCGGTGGGCCACCGACAACCGCGCCGAGCAGACTCGCGGTGCGATCTCGCCTTGCTCTTGCCATGGTGGACTCGTTCATGCCGAGATGCAGTCCGGCGACCGCTTTCGGCCGGCCGGGTTGCGCCGCTCTCCGGCTGGCCGGCCGGAAAACCGACGCCCCGCGGCGTCGACCAGGCGATCCTCTGATGAGTCGGGCTCGAATGTCCTCTTCTCTCTACCGACGCGTCACCGTCGGGTTTGCGGCGCTGACGGGTCTGCTCGGGGCGGGCCTGATCGGGATCGGCGCCGCGAATGCCGTGACGGTGCCGATCCTCGTGGCGGACGTGGATTCCGGCAAGGTGATCTACGCGCAGGCGCCGACCGATCCCTGGTATCCGGCCTCGATCACCAAGCTGATGACCACCTACGTCGCCCTGGATCTCGTGCGGCAGGGCAAGGTCTCGCTCGACTCGATGATCACCATCTCGGCCGCCGCCGCCGCCGAGCCGCCCTCGAAGATGGGCTTCAAGCCGGGGACACAGCTCACCCTCGACAACGCCCTGAAGATCATCATGGTCAAGTCGGCGAACGACGTCGCCTACGCGATCGGCGAGTCGCTCGGCGGCACCGTCGACAACTTCGCCGCACTGATGAACGAGACCGCCCAGCGGATCGGCATGCATGACAGCCGCTGGTACAATCCCAACGGCTTGCCCGACCCGCGGCAATGGACCTCCGCCCGCGACATGGCGGTTCTCGCCCGGTCTCTGATCCGCGATTTCCCGGATTCCCACGACCTGTTCTCGATTTCGGCGATCCAGTTCGGCCGCGCCGTGATGGCGAACCACAACGGGCTGCTCGGACGCTATCCCGGCACGGATGGCATGAAGACCGGCTTCATCTGCTCGGGCGGCTTCAACGTGGTGGCGACCGCCACGCGTAACGGTCGGCGGATCGTCACCATCGTGATGGGGCAGCCGAGCCCGCGCGAGCGCGACGTGAAGGCCGCCGACCTGTTCGACTACGCCTTCGGCCAGAGCGCCGGCTGGACGAGCCCGACCCTCGACGCGCTCCCGGCCTCGGCCTTGTCCGCGCCGCCGGACATGCGCCCCTTCATCTGCGGCGGCAAGAAGCCACCGGCCATCGAGGACGGGGCCGGCGCGCTGAGCGCCCCCGGTTCCGCCGCGCAGCTGATCGGCGGCTCGGCGGCGAATTCGCCGGCGCTGGCGCTGGCCGCCTTCTCCAATCCTGCCCTGCGGGCCCGCTCCCTGCCGCCGCGGGCGCCGCTTCAGCCGATCGCCGTCTGGATCGGCCGCAACCCGGCCGAAGGCCAGAACATCCTCGACGCGCAGGAGGCCGAGCAGAAGGCCGCCGCCGCCAACACCCGCGCCGCCAAGCTCGAGGCCGCCAAGGCCAAGCGCGCGGCGGCCCTTGAGGCAGCCAAGCAGGCCCAGGCGGCCCGGCTCGAACGCGCCCAGGCCGCGAAGGCCGCCGCCAAGACGGCCCCGAAGGTCGCCGCGAAGCCGGGTCACGGCGTGCCGCGGAACGCGAGCGCCTACACGGCCGACGAGACGCCCGGGATGCCCGAGGCCAAGCCCGGCAAGGGCCTGACCAAGTCCGCGCCGAAGGCCGCCGCCCACAAGTCCGGGTCGACCAAGGGCGAGACCAAGCCCGATGCCAAGTCCGATGCCAAGGCGGCGGCCAAGGCGCCGGCCAGGAAGCCGGCCGCCAAGAAGGCCGCGGCGGACGAGTAGGCCATCGCGGGTGTCCGGCGTGGCGCCGCGTTGCCGCGGAGCCCGACGCACCCCACTTCGCCGCCTATGTCAGACACCATCGTGCCCGCTCCGGACCCGCGTCGCCCGGAGCCCATCCCGCTGACCGTGCTCACCGGCTTCCTCGGCGCCGGAAAGACCACCCTGCTGAACCGGCTGCTGCGCGATCCCGCGCTCGCCGACACGGTGGTGATCGTCAACGAGTTCGGCGAGATCGGCCTGGATCACCTGCTCATCGAGACCGTCGACGAGGACATGATCCTTCTCGGCGCCGGCTGCCTGTGCTGCACGGTGCGGGGCGACCTGATCGCCACCCTCGAGGATCTGCTGCGCAAGCGCGACAACGGCCGGATACGGCCGTTCCGGCGCGTGGTGATCGAGACGACGGGCCTCGCCGATCCGGCACCGATCCTCCACGCCTTGATCTACCATCCCTATCTGGTGCTCCGATACCGCCTCCAGGCCGTGGTGACTCTGGTGGATGCGCTGACCGGCGCCGAGACCCTCGACGCCCATCCGGAGGCCCTGCGGCAGGCCGCGGTCGCCGATCGGATCGTGCTGACCAAGACCGATCTCGCGGGCGACCTGTCGGGCATCCGCGCACGCTTGGCGGCGCTCAACCCGGCCGCCCCGATCGTCGCGCCGGACGCCCCCGCGGAGGCGCTCCTCGGGGGTCTGTTCGGTCTCGACGGCAAGGCGGCCGACGTGCGTGCCTGGCTCGGCGATGCGGCGCTGGCGCAGGATCGCCACCACGCCGACGTGAACCGCCACGACGCCGCGATCCAGGCGATCTGCCTGACCAGCCCGGCGCCCGTGCCGCGCCCCGCCTTCGAGATGTTCATGGACCTCCTGCGCTCCGGCCACGGTCCGAAGCTGCTGCGTCTCAAGGGCATCGTCGCCCTTGCCGACGATCCCGAGCGCCCGCTCGTCGTCCACGGCGTTCAGCACGTGTTCCACGCGCCGATCACGCTGCCGGCTTGGCCTGATCCAGACCACACCTCGCGGCTCGTGCTGATCCTGCGCGATCTCGATCCCGCCTTCGTGCGCCAGCTCTGGGACGCCTTCTTGGGCCGTCCCCGGATCGACGCGCCGGACGCCGCGGCGCTCACCAACAACCCCCTGGCGATCCCCGGCCCCTGACGCCGGCGGGCGGCACCATCCTTGAAGCCATCGAGCCGAATGGCGCCCCTGAGGCGCCGGATCGTCCCGGATCGGGACGGATCGTCGACAGGCAGGACACGCGATGGTGCGACGCTTCACCGTGATACAGGGCGGCCTGTCCGAGCGGGCGGACGACACGGCAATTCCGGATGCCGGAGCCGGTCCGCAGGCCGAGACGTGGCGGGTCGATCTCCAGCGGCCCGGTGCCGTGGATGCGGCGGCGGTCGCCGCCTGGCGGGCCATGCTGGTGCGCAATGCCGTCAGCGATCCGCTCCGCGACCCGGATCATCTCCTGCCGCTGGCCCAGCATCGTCCGGCGGCGCGTTCCGTCGCCGTCGCCCTGGCCTGGAGCCGGGATGCGCGCGACGGCCGCGAGACGCTGCGCGGGGTCGTCCCGCTGGCGATGCCCCATTCGGTCTGGGGCGGCCGGGCCCGGCCCTGGCAGCCCGCGGAGCCTGACGCCGCAGCCCTGGTGGAGCACGCAGCCGCCGAGGCCGTGGACCGGGCCTTGCGGGAACGGCTCGGGGCGCTGCGCCGCCCGCTCCGCCTGGTCGGTGAGTCGGCGCCCGTACAGGATCAGGGACCGCGGCGTCCCATCCTGGCGGCGAGCCGTCCGGCGCGACCGCGTTCGGTTCCGGCCGGGAACCTGATCGGCATCCGCCCGGCAGGCTGGGAGCCCGCGGAGTCCGAGATTCTGGCCGTGACCGAACCAGCCGCCGTCCGCGATGCGGTCGAGACCTTCCTCGCCCTCGACGCCCGGACGGCCGCGCGGCCGATCATCGCCGACCCGGCCGAGGCATCGCTGGTCCGGGTGGTCACCCGGCTGTTCGCCCGTCGCGGCGCGCTGCAGGTCGAGTTCCGGCGCCGGGCCGGCGCAGTCGTGTCCGGAACGCTCCACCTCTGCGCCGGCTCCAATGCGGTACCCTGGCGGCGGGCCCGGGCCTGAGCGGTCAATCCGCCGCGCGCAGGGAGCCTGTCGCGGGAGGCGTCGGAACCCTAGCTGGCGCCCATGACCCGCGACCTGACCCATGGCATTCGATCCGCTCCGCGCCGGAAGGCCGCCGCGGGACCGGCGTCTGAAGCCGGTCAGGCGGGAGACGCCGCCACGGTGGCCGCGGTCCTCGCGCGTCTCGCGGGCAGGGATCCGGATCCGAAGGCCGGATTCGACCGCACCGACCCGTTCCGCCTTCTCGTGACCGTGCTGCTCTCGGCCCAGTCCACCGGACCGACCGTTTCGCGGGTCGCAGAGGCATTGTTCGCCGAGGTCCGCGACCCCGCCGGCATGGTGGCGCTCGGGGAAGCCCGGATCGTCGAGATCATCCGGCCGGTCGGGCTCGGGCCATCCAAGGCGCGCAACATCGTCAAGCTGTCGGCGGCCTTGGTGGCGGATTACGGCGGCGGCGTCCCGCGCAGCGCCGCGGAGATGCGCCGCCTCCCGGGGATCGGCCGCAAGAGCGCGGAGGTGACGGCGAACTTCGCCTTCCACGAGCCGGTGATCGCGGTCGACACCCATGTCTTCCGGGTCTCGAACCGGATCCCTCTGGCCCCGGGCCCGACGGTCGACGCGGTGGCCGACGGCCTCGCCCGGAGCGTGCCGGAAGGCTTCAAGGACAATGCCCATGTCTGGCTGTTCCGACACGGGCGCGACATCTGCACCGCCCGGAAGCCTGCCTGCCCCCGATGTCCCGTCTCCGACCTGTGCGCCTGGCCGGGCCGATCGACGGCCTAGCCGCTACTCGTCTTCGCCGAAGCGGTTGGCGAGCAGGGCCTCGATGGCGTCGAGACAGTCTTCCGCATCCGGGCCCACGGCCGTGACGGCGATGCGTGTGCCCATGGCGGCCCCCAGCGTCAGCAGGCCCATGATGGAGCGTCCGCCCACGGTCTCCCCCGCCCGGGTCACCGTCACGGCGGCGTCGTAGCGTTCAACGGTCTGGACGAACTTCGCGGATGCGCGGGCATGGAGGCCCCGCCTGTTGATGATCGGGAGCTTGCGGAGAAGGCCGCCCTCCGGAACCGGCGGATCGTCATCCGTCTCGAAAAGCTCGTCCATCGTCCGTCGTGTTTCCCGCCCGATCGGCGGCCCTGGCGGCCGCCTGTGCCGAACCTAAACCATTGACCGGGCGTGTCGATCCCGCAGCCTTGCTGAGGACGCGCAAGCCGGTCCTGTGGATCGGGCCGGCTACCACTCGTACTCGGCGCCAACGCCGAGGCTGGTGCGGCCGTCGCTCCCGGCCTCGCCCTTCAGCTTGATCCGGCGGGTGACGTCGAAATCGACGCCGACGGCCGTGTCGGCAGGCTTCGCCCCGGCCTTCACGCCGACGCTGACCCGATCCGAGATGTAGCGCGAGGCGCCGATCGCCGGCCCGCCGCTCGCGCCGGTGGAAACGTCGAGGCTGTCGAGGCCGAGGCTCTTGCGGGCCTGCTCGAACATGTCGGGCCCCGCGGCGCCCCCGGAGAGCTGGGCGACTGCCTGGGCGAGCTGCAGGGCCTGGAACGGCGACAGGCCGGCCGACGCCTTCTTGAACAGGATCCGCGACAGGATCTCGTCCTGCGGCAGGGCTGGATCCGAGGTCAGGGAGAATTGCGGTGCGTCCGCGAAGCCGGAGACCGCGATGCGGGCGGTCACGTCGGTGGCCTTGGTCTCGGCGACGAAATCGAGTTCCGGCGTGGTCAGGCTTCCCGCGAAGGTCAGCCGGCCGCGGCTGAAATCCAGGCGCTGGCCGACAAGTTCGAACTGACCGCGCCGCAGCGAGAAGGCGCCGTTCGCGTTGGGCGACGCGGAGGTTCCGGTGACACGCAGCGCGCCGCCGAGTTCCGCGTCGATGCCCCGCCCGCGGACGAAGATGCGGCTCGGCGCATCGATCGTCACGTCGAGGGTGGCGTCGAACGGCACGGCCGGCTTTCCGGACCGCCGCCCGGGACGTGCCGCGGCCTTCCTCTCTGCCCGCTGCGCCAGGCGCGCGCGCAGCTCCGGCGGCGTGTTGACGTGGCGGACCCCCGGCAGCGGCCGGATGGTGGCCGGGAGCCGATCCGGGACCGCGACATCGATCGACACGACATCCACGCGACCGGCGATCCGCGGTGTCCGCGCCAGCGGACCCGCCAGCGTGACGTCGACGCTCGACACGGCCGTCATCAAGGGGCTCGACACGAGTTCGGCCTTGTCGGCAACGACATGGAAACTGCCCGGGAAGTCGGGCGCGAGGGAGACGCGGCCGGTGACCGAGACCCGGCCGCCGTTGCGGGCGCTCGCGGTCAGGCGCTCGACCACGACGCTGTCGCCGCGACCGGTGACGCGCCCCTCGATCCCGGTGAAGCGGAGGCCGTTCAGCGGATCGGTGAAGCTGCCGCCGGTCAGCACCGCCGCGCCCTGCGCCCGCGGCGCCGCCAGCGTACCGGTGACGCCGCCGTCGATGGCAACCTTGCCGGTGACGCTCTGGCCGCCGACGCTGAGCAGGGAATTGGCGAGGGATGCGTCCAGGGTCCCGCGTGCGCGCAGGTCCAACGGCCCCCCTGCCTCCACGGGCAGCGATCCCGAGACCGTCAGGGCGACGCCGCGCCCTGCCGTCACTCGACCGTCCAGGCTCGCCTGCCCATCCGACAGGGTGCCCTTGGCGGTGGCGTCGATCGCCGGAAGTCCGGCCTGCCGCGTCTGCGGGGCGACGAGCTTCGCGACGCTGATCGCGTAGCGTCCCTCGGGGCGCGTGACAGGCCCGTGGAGATCGGCTTCGCCGTCCAGGGTCCCCGAAAGGGCGAGGCTCGGCGCGGCGATCCGGGCGAGCGACAGGGGTAGCGACCGGATCGCCACCCGCAGGTCGAGAGCCTGCCCGACACGGCCCGCGGCCGTGATGCGACCCGCGCCCGCCGCGATGGACAGGCCGTCGATCACGGCGCCACCGTCCCGAAGCGTGATCGCCGCCGGCCCGGTGAGGGCGAAGCGATCGCTGCCCCGGGCGGCCGACAGACGCTGGATCTCGATCCGCGTGTCCTCGGCCGGAACGACCCGCGCGGCGCCATCGAGATTGAAGCCGCGCGACCGGGCGGTCAGGGTCACGTCGCTGAAGGCGGGGCTACCGTTGGCGAGGAGCCGGATCGTGTCGACCTGCTGGCCGGCGGCCACAAGCCGGTCGGCTTCGAGCCGTCCTTCGAGAACGGGATGCGCGCGCAGGTCGCGGCCCGAGAGATCCGCATCGAGACGCGCGAGGCTGGTCTCCCCGTATCGGAGCGCGGCCCCGGTGGCGCGGATGGCCGCATCCTGGCGGCCGCCGTCGCGGGCGAGGGTCAGCGCGGCGTCGAGTCGGCCCGCGACCGGCTCCGGGACCAGGGGCGCGATGTCCGCCAGATCGCCGGCCCGCACGGTGAGCGCGCCGGCCGACAGCCACGTGTCGGCCGCGACCATGGCGTGGCCCGCGACGGCGACAGAGCCGAGATCGAGACCGAGCCGGTCGAGGACCCAATCGCCGCCGACGCGCGCGAGGTGGGCACCGCCCGTGAGCGCCTTGCCGGCGACGTCGCCGCTGAGTCGGACCGTTCCGTCCGGGGCGAGGAGCGCGTCCCGCAGGACCGCCTCGGCGCGCAGGTCCCGGATCGGCTTTCCCGCCGCGGTGACGGACGGCGCCGTCAGAGCCGCGGTCACATCCGGATGTTCCAGGGATCCGGTCAGGCGCGCATCGATGCTGGCCTTGCCGGTGAGGCGTCCGTCGAGATCCCCGAGGCTCCTGAGATCGAGCCGCCCGGTGACATCCGCCCGGGACGCCGTCGCCTCGCCCTGCAGGGTCGCGGCGACGCCGGCCCCCTCCAGGCGCAGATGGTCGAAGCCGTAGCCGTCGAAGGTCTGGGAGACGCGCCCCTGAAGGGTCGGTGCGCGGCCGAGGGTGCGGTCGGCGGCCTGGATCCCGGTGACGAGGCCGCTCGTGGTCACGGCGAGGTCGGCCGCGATGGCCTTGCGCGCCGGATCGCCGCTCACCCGCGCTTTGGCGTCGAGGCTGCCCGCAAGGCCCTGGCCCGCGAGACCCGAGAACACCGAGAGGTCCGGCAGGGCCGCGTCTACGGTGCCCGTCAGGGTGTTCTGGCCGACGCGACCGACATAGGCCGCCCGCGCCGTGTCGGAGTCGAGCCGGAGCGCCGCGATATCGACCACGCCGTCTGCGCCGGCCGAGGCGCGGAGCGTCACGTTGGCCCGGCTGCCGATTGCCCGGCGCAGGGCCGGGTCGGCGAGCTTCAATCCGTCGACCCGGCCGTCCGCCGTGATGGCGAAACGCTGCGCTGATGGGTCGCCCTGCGGGTCGATCCCGAGGCTGGCCTCGATCCGGTCCAGGCCGGAATCGCGGCTGCGCAGGGCAGCCGCGTCGAGGCGGCCCCGGACCGTCGGTGCCGCGAGCGGTCCCTTCAGGCTGCCGTCGAAGACGAGCTTGCCGATCTCGGCCTCGCCGGCGCGGGTGACGTCGCCCTCCGTGGGCAGGGCGCGGGCCTGGAGCGTCAGGTCGGCGACCCGGTCGCGGGTCAGGCTGCCGCCGGCGGCCAGACGCGCCGTGCGGGAGGTCAGTTCCAGCCGGTCGATCCGGAAGGCGCCGCTATCCGCGAAGGCGATGCCGCCGTCGAGCTTGGTGGTGCCGGCGAAGATCGCGGCCGCCGGGCCCGGCATCAGGCCCTCGATCCGGGCCGCGAGATCCAGGGCCAGGCGCCGCTCGGCCCCGATCCGGGAGATCTTCGCACCGCCCTTGGCACCGATGTCGGGTCCGGCCGTGAAGTCGAGCTTGGCCCCCCAGGCGTCCAACGTCCCGGTTCCATCGAGTTCGAAGTCGATTGGCGGCGTACCGGGCAGGTTGGCCGCCTTCGAGAGCAGGCCGCCCGCCGGCTCCACGAGGTTCGCCTTCAGCTCGAGCCGCTCGCCGTTCGGCACGAACAGCAGCGACAGCAGGAAGCGGCCCGGCGCGTCGAGGCGCAGGGCCCTGGCCTGGAGGTCGAGCCCTTCGCTGGCGGCGCCGAGCTTCGCCCGGCCCTCCGCGGACAGCCGAGCCGGCTGCCCGGCCACCGCCTCGCCCAGCGTCAGCTCGGCCAGCTTGAAGCCCTTGATCTCGACCTTGACGGGCAGGTCCGGGAGCAGCCGGCCATCGGGCTTCGCTTCGGGCGGCGGTGGACCGGGGATCGGTCGCCGCAGCACGTCGAGATGCCCGATCTCGAGGCTGTCGACCTCCAGGCGTCCCGACAGAAGGGCGAGCCGGCGCCAGACGATGCGGGCCCGGTCGAGTTTCAGCCAGACGCCGTCGCGGTCGCTGATCGCCACGTCCCGGATGGTGGCGTCGGAGGACAGGGCGCCGTCGATGGCGCCGATCGCCACCCGGGACGAGGGCGTCGAGAGCGCCCGCGACAGGAGTCCGCCGAGCACGGACTTGTCCCCCTCTTCGGCGGAGGTCAGCGTGACCGCCCAAGGCAGCGCCAGGATCAGGCAGATCAGGACGAGGCCAAGCCACCGGCCGCCGCCGCGGTTCGGCGTGGCGCGGCGTCGCGTGAGTCCGGTCCGAAGAGCCATTCAGAACGCCTGTCCCAGGCTGAGATACAGGACGGCCGGCCGCACGTGCCCGCCCTTATAGGGATCGAGCGGAAAGGCGAGATCCGCGCGGATCGGGCCGATACCGGTGTAGTAGCGCAGGCCGATGCCCACGGATTTGCGGATCTTCTCATCGAAATCCGGCGTCGCCGAGGCGAAGGCGGTGCCCGCGTCGAAGAACGGCACCACGCCGATCGTGTCCGTGACCTTGATGCGCGCCTCGAGGGAAGCCTCGAGCAGGCTGCGGCCGCCGATCGGGAGGTTGTAGGGGCCGATTGGTCCGAGGGTCCGATACGGATAGCCGCGCACGGAGCCGCCTCCGCCGGCGAAGAACCGGAAATTGTCCGGGATTTCTCCCAGCGGCGCCCCGGAGACCGAGCCGAAGCCGATGCGGCCGGCCAGGATCATGCGGGCTTCGTCGTCCAGGGCGTAGTAGGTCGAGCCCTGCGCCTTGGCCACGACGATCCCGGGCGACGAGATCGCGCCGGGATAGACCGCCAGCGACGCGATCGCCCGAACGCCCCGCGTCGGGTCGAGGAGGCTGTCGGTGGAATCGTAGGTCACCGAGGCGGGGACGCCGATCAGCCGGTAATTGACGGTGCCGAGGGCATCCTTCGACCGGCCCGCCTGGGCGTCGAGCCCGATCTGCGCCGAGAACGTGTCCGAGAAGCGGTGGCGGATCGCCCCAGAGACACCGCCGCCATCCACGAGATAGCTCTGCTGCACCTCACGCGTGATGAAGGCGTTGGCCAGCAGATCGTTGCGTGTGCCCCACAGGGCCGGCTGGACGTAGGTCGCCGAGAGACGTCCGCCGAGGCCGTTCGTGCCAATTCCCGCAACCTTGCGCTGGTTGGCGAAGGGGTCGTTGCCGAGGCCCAGATAGTAGATGTCGGCGTCCACCCGGAAGGACTCGCCGCCACCGAACAGGTTGCGATTGGCGTAGTAGGCCCGCACGCCCGGCCCGTCGACGGTGGAATAGCGTGCCGAGACACCCACGAGGTTGCGCTCGCGTTCGGTGACCTCGACGAACAGCGGCAGGTTTCCGTCGGCGTCGAGCGCCGTGCCCTCGCGGACGCGCACGCCGCCGATGCCCTCGATCCGCGCCACCGACCGGCGGATCGCCGCCACCGCCTGGGGCGAATACGGGTCGCCCGGTTCGGCATAGATGAAGGAGCGGATGGTCGCCGGGTCGATCCCCGGTGCGCCGCTCACCGCGACCGGACCGAGACCTGAGACCGGGCCCGGCGCCACCGTGAAGGTCACGTCCATGACGTGGGCGGAATCGTCCACCACGGGGTCGCGGGCGACGACTTTGGCGAAGGGATGGCCCTGCGCGCGGAACTGGTCGACGATCTGCGCTTCCCGGGCGAGCACGGTGACCGAGCGGGCCGGAACATCCTCGTCCACGCGGGTGATCCGCGCGGGCAGGACGGATTCCGGAAACGGGTTGCCCGCCGGATCGCGCACGGTGATCCGGCGGAGATGGTAGAGGGGGCCGAGATCGACCGCGATCCGGACCGGGACGAGGCCGCGGTTGCGCCATGCCTCCGCGGCGGCGACCGCGACCGGTGCCTGCTCCGCCACTGGCGCGCCGTCGATCCGGATCGTGACGGTTCCCTGATAATAGCCGTAGCCCGACAGCACGTCGGCGAGCTTGGCGCGGTCGGCCTCTGCCCGACGCAGCAATCCCTCACCGTCGGGCGGTGGATCCTGCCTCAGGCGATGCAGGGTGGACGTGTCCTGCAAAGCCCGGAGCACGTCGGAATCGTCGGTCCCGGTGATCCGCAGCGTGTATGGCAGCGCGGTCGGACTCGGCGGCGGCGGTTCGGGCTCGCTGGCGAACAGACCGAACAGGTCGAAGGCGCGTGCGGGTTGAGCGCCCGCAGCGACCAGCAGGGCGAAGGCCAGGGCAGCCAGCCTCGGCGGCGATGCGCGACGCATCCCCGGACGGACCGCACGATGAATGGGAGCGGAGACGCGCAAACCGCGGTCTTCAGCTCCGATCGAGGTCGGCCGTGCCGCCCGCCTGTGAGATCATTGCCGCTCCCCCCTTACGCCGTGTCACGACGTACCCCGCCTCATCTTAAGGCCAGGTGCCTTCGAGGCCAACACCGCTACGGTCGCTGTTCAGAGGCTGCGCTCGGAAACCGGGACTGTCCCCTCTCGGCGAGGCTTTCCGAGATGGGGACCAGAGAAGCGGGTCGGATCCGGCGGTGAGATGTCCGGCCTCCCCTCCCCTGCCTGAAAGCGGTGACCTGCGCGGCGTGCATCCGCATGATGACCGGAAGGGGCTGATCGACGGCGCCAAAAAAAACCCGCCGCGCTTTTGGGCGCGGCGGGTTTGTGTGTTTGGTTGCGGGGACAGGATTTGAACCTGTGACCTTCAGGTTATGAGCCTGACGAGCTACCGGGCTGCTCCACCCCGCGCCAAGAGTGTCTCGGCGTGTCCGGGGCGTCTGCCGCGATGGGCGGTGGCGCTGTCGTCCGGGGCCGGATCGGTGTCGTGACGAGGGAATGGTGCTTGCGATGGGCGGGTCTGGCGGCGACCGACTCTCCCGTGTCTTGAGACACAGTACCATAGGCGCTGGCGTGTTTAACGGCCGAGTTCGAGATGGGATCGGGTTCTGGGCACGCCGCTCAGGCCACCAGACCGGCGCATCGCAATTCTTTTGGGACTCGGCGGCGCAGGGTGCTGCGACGGCGAGTGTTGTGTTCGGCAAGCATGCAGCGTCGTCGCTGCGGGTCTTCGTTGTGGCGTGTGTCTCTGGTTTCGCCCGCCTTGCGGCGGCCGATCCAGTCCGGACACGGATCACGAGAGCGATCAAGCCAATCGGGCGATTAGT